>JARGFW010000177.1 GCA_029211085.1 Deferrisomatales bacterium
CCCTTGCCGCCGTAAATGATCTGGGCGTCGGCCAGGGCCACCGAGGTGATGGTGTTGTCGGGTTTGATGTCCTGGGTGCGCACGATGCCACGCACAAAGAGGTACTGGGTCTCCGCGTTCACCTGGACCTGCCGGCGGCCCTCGATGATCAGGTTTCCGTCGTCGAGCACGTTGACCACCCGGGCGGTCACCCTGGTGCGCAGTTCGTCCTTGCGGGTGGTGGAGCCGGCGCCCTTGAAACTGTTGCCCGTGGCAGCGCCGACCTGGGGCTTGAACCCACCGGCGGAGCCGTACAGGTTGCCCAGCCCGTAACTGTTGGCCTCGGCACCCAGAAAGGCGGTGACCTCGGCGTCCACGCTGGAGTTGCGCGACACGTTGGTGCTGGCCTCACGGCTGGCCACGCTGGACTCCAGCACCAACACGGTGACCAGATCGCCCAGGTTTCGAGCCCGCACATCCTGGAAACCGCTGGTCAACGGGGTGGTATCGGTCCACAGGCTGGTGCTCTGGTAGGGGCTGGGTCGGGGCTCGCCCACTCGGGTCACCGGGCTGGGGGCGATCCACGGGGGTTCCTCGATCTGGGGGTAGGTAGCCGCACAGCCGCTGGCCAGGGCAGCCCCCAGGGCCGCAAGGAACATCCATCGAAATCTTGGCATCGGCTCTACCTCCCGTAACCGGCGATCTCGACCACGCCGCCTTCCTGCAGGACGCCGATGAGCTGGCGGCCGGACTGGAGATTCTCCACCCGCACCAGGTCGCCCACCCCGCCCGTCTCCAGGCTCTTGCCCATGGTGCTCGCCAACACGCCACCCACCCGGGCAACGACGCGCACCAGGTCCCCGCGATCTACCAGGGGAACCGCCTCCAGGTCCCGGGGGCCCGGGGCGGAGCCGGCGCGCAAGCTGCGCACCAGTTGCTTGCCCACCACCTGGGACGGGTCGGCGTAGCCGCCGGAGCCACCCTGGCCGCTGCGCACCTCCACATCCTCGGCGGCGATGACATCGCCGCGACGCACATGGCGGGTGAGCACCAGGACCGGCCGCCCGCGGGCGATCTCCAGCCGCACCCAGGCCCGGCCCACGCGCTTGCCGCCGGCCTCCACGTCCACCCACAGGGTGGCGGGGCTGGGGAGCTCGCCGTCGGGCAGGCGCGCCACCAGGTCAAACTCTTCGGCGGCCACCGGGTTGGGCAGTCCCACCGCGTCGATGCGCAGGTTCTCCCCCGGGTGCAGGCGGGGCAGCAGCGCCTGTTCTACCGCGGCGATCACCGCTTCCCGGTCCACCACGCCACCCGGGCGGCTCACCACCACGTCCCCGCCCAGTTCCAGCACGTCTTCGGCACCCACCTGCTGGGCGCGCTGCAGCACCCACTCCCGCGCCAGTACCCGCTCGTCGCCGGGACGCGGGCTGCGGCCCAGGGCCACCTGCTGCCAGCCGGCGGGGGCGTCGGGGACCAGATCGGCCAGGGTCACCCGCTCACCCGCCACCGACACGTGGGACGCCACCAGGTAGCGGGCGTGTCCCGCCAGGGGCAGGGCGAGGGTCAGGACCAGGGTCAAGGCGATGGGGTTCACGGCTTACCTCTTCACGTTGTTGGCCATCTGCAGCATCTCGTCCGAGGCCTGGATGGCCTTGGAGCTGACTTCGTAGGCCCGCTGCCCGGCAATCAGGTTGACCATCTCTTCCACCACGCTGACGTTGCTCATCTCCAGGAAGCCCTGGCTGATGGAACCCAGACCCAGGGAACCGGGGTTGCCGGTGACCGGGGTTCCGCTGGCAGGGCTGTCGACGTACATGGAGTGGCCGATGGATTTGAGCCCGCCGGGGTTGACGAACCGCGCCAGTTCAACGCTGACCCCCAGGTCTTGGATCTCGCCGGTTTCCCCGTCGAGCACCGATACCGAGCCGTCGCTGCCCACGTTCACCTCCACCGCCGACTCGGGCACCGTCACCTGGGGTTCCAGCAACCATCCCTCGCTGGTGCACAGGCGCCCGTCGGCGTCGGTCTTGAACGACCCGGAACGGGTGTAGCCGGTGTTGCCGTTGGGCATGGTGATCTGGAAGAACCCGTCACCCTCGATAACCATGTCCAGGCGGTTGCCGGTCTCTCGGAAATCGCCCTGGGTGAACATCTTCTCGGTGGCCACCACCCGGGCCCCCATGCCCACCTCCAGGCCCACCGGATACTGGGCGCCTGCGTTGCTGGTCATGCCGGCGTCCAGCAGGCTCTGGTAGAGCAGGTCCTGGAAATCGGCGCGGCTGCGCTTGAAGCCGGTGGTGTTGACGTTGGACAGGTTGTTGGCGATCACGTCCACGTTCATCTGTTGGCAGGTCATACCGGCGGCTGCGGTCCATAGGGCTCGGATCATCGTTGGGTCCTCCGTGGAAGGTTCGCGCGGATCCACTCCATCAGGCCACCCGGCCCAGACGGCGCACCGCCTCGCCGGTGACGTCGTTCATCACCGTGGTAATCACCTTCTGGTACTGCTCGAACGCCCGCAGGGACTCGATCATGCGGGTCATCTCCGTCACACTCTGCACGTTGGAGCCCTCGATGTTCTCCTGCACCACCTGGGGCTCCACCGCCACCGCCGCGACCGCACCGGTGGGGTAGAACAGGCTCCCGCCGGCGGCCTGCAGACCACGGTAGCCGGGGAAGTCGCGCAGCAGCAGGCGGCCGACACGCTGGTCACCGGCCCACACCGTGCCGTCCTGTTCCACCTTGACCGGGATGTCGGCGCGCAAATCGAGGGGAAGCTGCAGCGGCCCGTCTTCTCCCATTACGGCGTTGCCGTTTCCGGTGCGCAGCACCCCGTCGGAAGAGCGGTGGAAGCGGCCGTCGCGGGTGTAGGCGGGGCCACGGTCGGTGTCCAGCACGAAGAACCCGTCGCCCTCGAGGGCGAAGTCCAGGGGGTTGCTGGTGGTGCGCAGGGGACCGCGGGCAGGGTCCACGAACTGGCCCACGGTGGTGGTCTGCACGTCGGTGGGGATCTGGAACTCGGTGGCAGGCCGGGCTTGCTTGAGCAGCCGCTGCACCTTGTAGCCCGGCATCTGCCCGTTGTAGAGGTTCTCGGCGATCAGGTCGTTGCGCCGGGACTCGACCAGCATGCCACTGGTGGCTGTGTACATCGCACGGATCATGGCTCTCTCCTCGTGCACGGTAGATAGCAAGACCGGTGCCACCATGGGAATGGCGCCCTGACGGGGCTGTTGGGGCGGAGGGTGCGTGTCGAGGGGGAGGGGTTGGACCCCCGGGGGGGAGGAGTGGGCCAGGGAAAGCCGGTGAACGGTGATCAGTGGACGGGAACTGCCAACTGCGGGCAGCGCTTCACACCTCCCTGTTCACGGTTCACGTCTCACCCCCCGATCCACCCGGTACAGGAACGCCAGCACTTCGGCGACGGCGCGGTAGGTTTCCGGGGGAATCTCCTCGCCGGGGTCGATGCGGGAGAGGACTTCGGCCAAACCGGGGTCGTGCTGCACCGGCACCCCGGCGGCGGCGGCCACCTCGAGGATCTTTTCCGCCACCGTCCCCTGGCCGGCCGCGGTGATCCGCGGGGCGGCGTCGCGGTCCGCGCGATAGCGCAGCGCGGCGGCCCGGGTGCGTCGGCGGCTCACGCCAGCACCTCCACCATTGCCGAGCCGGTGGCCAGGGCAGGCGGCGCCAGGGGCTCGGCGCGCAGGTCCACCAGCCGCACCCCAGCTGCCGTGGTCAGCTGTACCTCGAGCTCCCCCAGGTGCTCCCGCAGCGCAGCCACTCCCCGCGGCTCGGCGGCCAGTCGCACGGCCACACCGGGCTCCCCCCAACGCACCCGCACCTCCACCCGTCCCAGTTCCGGCATGTCCAGTTGCACCACCAGGCTGCCGCCCCGGCGCCCGCCCGCACGGCGCCCGGGCTCGTCCCGTTCCAGGCGCAGCTCCCCCTGGAGCCACTCCTCCCCCCAGGGCAACACCAGGGGCAGGATCGCCTGCCCCTCCAGCACACTGCGCGCCTGGTGGGCCTCCAGGTGACCGAGCAGGGACGTGGCCGCACGCTGCAGTGGACCCCCTGAGACCTGGGGCAGCAGCCGCAACAGCAACGACTTGAGATCTCCCGGATCACTCCCCCGGGCTAGCTGGGCTTCGTGGAACAGGCCGGAGCGCACCATCCACACCGCCAGCCCCCGGGCGAGGGGCCCCGTCGCCGCGGGCAGGCGCAGCAGGGCCTGGGCGGTGCGCAGCAAATCTCCGGGGGGCCCCTCTGGTGGGACGGCTCCGAGAAAGGCTGCCAAGGCCCCCGTGAGGGGCTGGGAGGGCGGGGTCAGCAGGCCGGCAATCGGTTGCCGGGCGGGGTCGGGGAGCTGCAGGACGAGGGGGGGACCCGGCGCGACCACCCGCAGGGGCACCCGGGCCCCCTGGGGCAACTCGCCGGGGAACACCGCCCGCAGCAACTGGCCGGCGACGCGCAGCACCCCCTCGCCGCGCCCGGTGACCTGGTGGACCTCCACCTGCACGGTGTCCCCGGGGCGCAGCGTAGGACCCGGTTGCGACCCGCCGCCCCGGGAGGAGGGTGCCGCCGGGGGCGGGGTGCCCCCCCCTACCCCGCCAATCTCAGGCACAACTCCACGCTGAACGGACCGGCGTCGGTCTCGAACGGGATCTCGAAGCAGGGGATCTCCTTGGGCCGCGAGATCGAGTGATTGGGCCCCACCACCACCGACGGGATGGAGATGGTTAGGGCGTAGCCGGAGTCGGCCAGGGCCCGTTTGGCGCCGCCGGCGACGATGTTGGTGAGTTCTCCCACGGCATCCTTGACCTGCTCGTCCACGCAGGTGACGGGTTCGCCCAGAAAGGAGCTGACCACGTGCAGGGCAGCGGACTCCCGGAAGCTCAGGGTGACGAACCCCTGCACCTGGCCGGTGAGGCCGATCACCCCGGAGACGTCATAGGAGCCGTCGTCGCGCCCCTTCAGCCGCGGCGTCCCCCGGGACGGATCGATGCCCGCCATGGTCTGCAGCACGTCCAAGGTGGCGGTGATGAAGGGGTTGAACACCTCTACATTCATGCGTCGAATCCTTCCAGCTCTCGCGCCTCGCCGCCGCTGAGAAGCTTCTGCAAGTCCAGTAAGATGAGCAGGCGGTCGTCGAGTTTGACCACCCCCTCGATATACTCGCTGTCGATACTGCCCACGATGGGCGGCGCCGGCTCGATGAGGTCGCGGGGGACGCGCAGCACCTCGCTCACCGAGTCCACCAGGAACCCGACGACCTTCTCGCTCAGCTCCACAACGACGATACGGGTGCTCTTGTCGTGCTCCACCGCATCGAGCTGGAAGCGGGTGCGCAGATCGACCACGGGGATGACCTGGCCGCGCAGATTGATCACCCCCTCCACGAACACCGGGGCGTGGGGCACCCGGGTGATCTCCATCATGCGGTTGATCTCGCGCACGGTGAGGATATCGACACCGAACTCCTCGTCTCCCACATGGAAAGTGACCAGTTGCAGGATGTCGCCGTCCGCGGCGATTTTGGGCTTTTCCATCGCGTCTCTCCTTCGATCGCCCCGTTACCAGGGCTTGCGGTGATATAGGATGCCCCCCGCATTGCCCATGGGGGGGGCCTCGGGGACGTTGAACAGAGACTCGGAGCGTCCCACCAGCAGCACGCCTCCGGGGCGCAGGGCCTGACTCAGTGCCCGGATGACCCGCCGTTTGGCAGCAAGGTCGAAGTAGATCAGCACGTTACGGCAGAAAATGGCGTGGAACTGCCCCGGGGGAATGCGCTCCGCCGCGCGCACCAGATTGAGCTGCTGAAACCGGACCATGCCCCGCACCGCGGGATCCAGCCGAAAGCCCCCGGGCTGCCGCTGGAAGTACTTCTCTCGGTAGTACTGGGAGGTGTTGCGCAGAGCGAACTCACCGAAACTCCCCTCCTTCGCCTCCCCCAGCACCCGCTCGTTGACGTCGGTGCCGAGGATCTCCACTTGGCCCCGGCCCCGCCCTTCACGCAGCAGCATCCCCAGGGTGTAGGGTTCGCAGCCCGTGGAACAGGCCGCGCTCCAGATCCGCACCGGTGTGCCCGGGCTGCGACGCTGCCATTCCGGCCAGAAGGTGTCGATCAGCAGCGTGAAGTGTTCCTCTTCGCGAAAGAAGTAGGTCTCGTTGACGGTGAGCAGCTCGATCAGGCGCTCGAACTCCCTCTCGTCGGGCCGGGCGCAGAGGGCTGCCACATACTCCCCGACGTTCGACTGGCCGGCCTCACTGGCACGGCGCTCCACCCGCTTGCGAAACAGATGACCCTGCCCGCCCTCGAACACCAGCCCGCAGCGCCGGTACAGCTCGCGGGCCAGGGGACCGACCACGGGGTCGGACCACAGACGGCTGCCGCCACCCGCACCCTCTCCCGGGGCGACGCCTTCTCGGGCCAGGTTCACTGCCAGCACCTCACGCCCCGGATCCTGGTCGGAACTGCGACGGGTCCATGCCGTTGCGGGCCATGAGGGCGTAGAAATCCTTGCGGGCCTTGCCCGCAAACTCCGCGGCCTGGGTGACATTGCCCCCGGTCACCAGCAACAGGCGGGTGACGTAGGACTGCTCGAACTCGCGCTTGGCGGTGTGGAACGGCGGCAAACACGGGGTGGCGAGACGAGGGTGCAGCAGGGGTGGAAAGCACCATCCGTCGCCGTCCCCCGGCGGCAGGGCCCGGATCACCATGGCGGCCAACTCCTGCAGGTTGCCCGGCCAGCCGTATCCCATCGCCTGTTCCAAGAATGCCCGGGGAAGGCCCGGCAGGGCGGCCGGGTTCCGGCCGGCCCGGCAGGCGAACTCGGTCACCAGCTCGGGAATCTCTTCGGCGCGCTGGCGCAGCGGCGGCAGGCACACCGGAATCACCTCCAGCAGGTAGAACAGATCGGTGCGGAACCTGCCCCCGGCCACGGCCTCGGCCAGGTCATGTTCGCTGGTGGCAACCACTCGAACGGGGGCTTCCCCACCGCCCGCGACGGCGGACCACGTTTCCAGCATCCCCACCAGGACCGTCTGGGCCTCCGCCGACGCCTCGTCCACCCCTTCCAGCACCAGGGTGCCGCCCTCCAACTCTGCGCAGGTTCCGGGGCGTGCCAGGGACGCCAGGGCACCCGGGTCGCGCAGCGAAAGCCTCCGCAGGGCGCCCTGGCGGCGCGGGCTGAGGCGGTGCAGGTGGGAGGCGGCAAACGACTTCCCCGCCCCGGGCTCGCCGTAGAGCACCACACCCACATCGGTGGCCGCCGCCCGTTCCAAGGCGCTGCCTACGGTCTCCATCGCGACGGCCCCGCACAGGAACCGGGGCTCGGGATGGGCAGTTTGCGGTCTCATCGCACCTCTCCGCTGTTCATGCCGCGGCCCGGCCGGCGGCGCGGTGTTTGACGGCGATTTGCAGGATCTGGTTGACGTCGACGATCAGGGTCACCCGGCCGTCGCCGCGGATGGTGGCACCGGCGATCCCGGGGGTGTCCGAGAGGTAGCCTCCCAGGCTCTTGATCACCACCTCTTCCTCCCCCACCAGCCCCTCTACCACCAGGCCCACGCGTTTCTCGCCCACGCCGATGACCACCACGTACTCGCGCCGGGCGGCGGTGCCCGCGGCCGTCGCCGCCGCGGCACGGCGGCGGCGCCCGGCGAACAGCGCGTCGATCCGCAGCAGGGGCAGCACCTGATCGCGAAGGCGCAGCACCGGGAACCGGTCGACGGTCTTCACGTCCTCCGGGTCGATGCGCACCGTCTCCACCACGCTCGCCAGGGGCACCGCGTAGACCTCGTCGCGACTGCGTACCAGCAGCGCCTGGATGATCGCCAGGGTGAGCGGGATGCGCACATCCACCCGGGTACCCACCCCCAGTTCCGAGTCGATCTCGATCACCCCGTTGAGGCGCTGGATGTTGGTCTTCACCACATCCATGCCGACCCCGCGGCCGCTGACGCTGGTGACCTGTTTGGCCATGGAGAACCCGGGCGCGAAGATCAGGTTCAGGGCGTCGCGCGTGCCCATGGCGGCGGCCTCCTGGGCCGAGATCACACCCTTTTCCACCGCCTTCTGTTTGAGAGCCTCGGGGTCCATGCCCTTGCCGTCGTCCTCGATACTCACCACGATGTGATTGCCCTCGTGGCGGGCCGACAGCCGGATCTGCCCCTCCCGGGGCTTCCCCTGGGCGACTCGCTCCTCGGGGGACTCTACCCCGTGGTCGGCGGAGTTGCGGATCAGGTGCACCAGGGGATCGCCGATCACTTCGACCACCGACTTGTCCAACTCCGTGCCCTCCCCTTCGGTCTCCAGGCGCATCTCCTTGTGGAGCGAGCGGGCCAGGTCGCGGACCATGCGGGGGAACTTGCGAAACACCTTGCCGATTGGCATCAAGCGGGTCTTCATCACCGCCAACTGTAGATCGGAGGCCACCAGATCGATCTGGGCCGAGGTCTCCCCCAGCGCCTCCACCAGTTCCTCCCCTTCCCAGCGCTCTGCCATCTGGGAGCGGAGAGAGGCCAAACGGTTCTTGCCCAGCACCAGTTCTCCCACCAGATTCATCAGGGCATCGAGGCGGGTGACGTCCACGCGAACCGTCTGCTCGGCCTGGGAGGCCCGCTGCTGGCTCTGCTTGTCCAGGCTGCGCTGCACCGCCTCGCTGGACACAGCGGCCTTCCCCACCAGCACCTCTCCCAGTGGTTTGCCACTGGCTTCCCGGAGGGCCTGTTCCACCGCCTCCTGGGGCACCCCCTCGTCCTGCACCAGAATCTCCCCCAGCCGACGGGGCTTGCCACCCTCCGCCGCTTCGCCCAGGGAAGCCAGGATGTCTTCCACAACGGGCCCATCGGCACCCTCCTGGGCGGCCTCCATGAGCTTGCGCAACCGGTCCACCGCCTCGAGGATCACGTCCATCACCTCGGGCACCAGGGTCATCTCGTGCTTGCGCAGTTTGTTGAAGATGTCTTCCACCCGGTGGGTGACCCCCGAGATCTTCGTGAACCCCAGAAACGAACTGGAACCCTTCAGGGTGTGGGCAGCACGAAAGATCTTGTTGAGCAGGTCGGCGTCGTCCGGGCTCTCCTCCAGGGTCACGAGATCCTGGTCCAGCTCCTCAATCAGTTCCCAGGACTCGATGAAGAACTCCTGCAGCACCTCTTCTGTTTCGTCGGACGGCACCAGGCCGCTGTCCCCGGCCGCCGGAGCAGCGGCCGACACCGGCGCGGCAGGAGGCGCGGCGGGAGGCGCGGCGGGAGGCGCGGCGGCGGGCGCCGGGGCGGCGGGCGATCCGTCCTGGACCCGGCCCAGGGCATCCACGATCGGGCCGGGGTCGGTGGTGGTGATGCCCGCTTCCTCCAACTCCGCCAGCAGGCACCGCAGCGCGTCGTGGGCTGCCAGCAGAGCCGAAGCCAGGATCGGAGTGAACGCGAGTTCCCCGCGTTTCACCTGCCCGAGCACGTCCTCGGCCGCGTGGGCCAGCCGGCCCAAGGTCTCGAACCCCATCAGCCCGGCGCCGCCCTTGATGATGTGCATCTGCCGGAACAGCTCCGGAACGGCCTCGGGGGTCTGTTCGCCGCGGTCCACCGCCAGCAGTACCTGGGTCACCTTCTCCAGGCACTCCCTGGCATCCTCCAGGTAATCGGGGAACAGCTCTTCCACGTCGGGGGTGATGCGGTCGGGTTCCATACGCAGACTCTCTCGTTAGTGGGGCAGCGGCTTCTGGTACGCCAGGGCCCCGGGAAAGTGGAGCAGTTTGAACGCCTCCGATACCCCGTGCAGGGACTCGGAGTGGCCGACGAAAAGAAAGCCACCGGCGTTGAGGGACTGCTCGAACTGGGCGACAAAGCGGCGTTTGGCGTCCAGATCGAAGTAGATCAAAGCGTTGCGACAGAAGATCACATCGAAATCGCGCATCAGGCGCATGCTGGCCGCGTCGGCGAAGTTCAACGCCATGAACTCCACCAGCCGCCGCGGTTCGTCGCGGATGCAGAACAAGTCGCGGCCCCGGAGCTCGAAGTACTTGCTGGCGAAGTAGGCCGTCGTGGTGCGGAAGCTGTAGCGCCCGTACTCACCCAGTTTCGCCTTCTCCAGCACGTTGTGGGCGATGTCGGTGCCGACGATGCGCACGTTCCAGCGCTTGATCTCCTCACCCAGGACTTCAATGAGCATCATCGCCAGGGTGTAGGGCTCCTCGCCGGAGGAGCACGCCGCGCTCCAGATGCGCAACCGGCGCTGCTGTTGGGCCGCACGCTGCTCCAGAAGCTTGCGCAGCACGTGCTTGTTGAACGCCTCGAGCTGGGGGCGGTTGCGAAAGAACGAGGTCTCGTGGGTGGTGACCGCGTCGAGCAGGTTGCGCAGCTCGTCGGCACCCCGGGCCGGGGAGGTGACCAGGGCCAGGTAGCCGGCCACGTCCAGGTTGTCCAGTTCCCGCAGCCGCTGCTGCAACCGACTCTCCAGCAGGAACTTCTTGCCGTCGGCGAAGTGCAGCCCGGCGCGCTGGTAGAGGAACTCGCGCAACTGGCTGAACTGCGGGTCGGTGAGCTCGACGGCGGCGGCACCGCCCTTAGGGTCGGGTGTCATCGCGCCCCGCCGTCCGCAGCAACTGCCGCGCGGCTTCCACCTCCCGGTCGAGCTGGAAGGTGAAGCGTTCCACGTCCAGGTCGGCGCGCGCGGCCCCCACCACCTGCCACGCCGGGTCGTCCGCCAGACACACCGCCACGAAGTCGCCGCCGAACCCGATCTGTTTGACCTTGGCGAACAGGTCCGCCAGGTGCACCACCGCGGTCAGCACCCCATGGTCGGGGGCCTCCGGCGCCCGGTGGTGCCAGCCCAGTGCGGTCTGGATCGACCCCGGAAACCCCCAGCGCTCGGCCAGCCAGCGCCCCAGGTGCGCGTGGTCGGTGCCGAACACCCGCTGTTCCGCCTCGGCCATGGTCACCCCCTCGG
>JARGFW010000465.1 GCA_029211085.1 Deferrisomatales bacterium
GCCGAATCCCGGCGGAGCGGGTCACCATCGCCCACTCCATCGACGGCAATTTCCTCCCCCTAAAGTTCCGCTACCTCGGTGGTTGGCTCCAGCACCTCCTCGAAACCCCCGAAATCTTCGACGGCCCGCCGCCCGAACCCTGGACCATGATGGCAGACGCCGAGCTTCTGGAGGCCGCCCTGAAGCTGGAGGAGGCGGAAGCCATCTACCGGCGGTTGCTCGAAGCAGCTCCGGACAACCCGGCCGCAGAGTTCAGCCTGGCCCGCAACCTGTTCCTCCAGAAACGCTTCGACGATGCCTTCCGCGCAGCGTCCCGGGCCGCGGACCTGGAACCCGCCTACGCGCTGGGGTTCCTCAAACTCGGGCACGACTTCCACCGCGAGGGGTGGCACGAGGGGGCACGCTGGATGTTCGAGGAGGGGAAACGCCGCATGCCGGGCGACGCGCGCCCGTTGATGCAGCTCGGCAACCTCTACTTTAACGCGGGGCGCTACCGTGAGGCAGAGGGCCACTACCGGCAGGTGCTCTCCAGGCAACCTGAAAATGCCAGCGCCCGGCTCTATTTGGCGGACACCCTGCTCGAGCAGGGAGACGCCGCGGCAGCCCTTGCAGAGTACCAGGCGCTGCAGGCCTCCCAGCCCCATTTCTCCCAACGGAATCGCCCCATCCTGACCCTCAACAGGGCGCGGGCCTACGAGGCTCTCGGCAGGACCGGGGAAGCCATAAAGTTGTACCGGGACGCCCTCGGCACCGGGCGGCTGTCCACCGGCTCCGAGGGGTTTGCGCAGGAAAAAATCCAGAACCTGCTCGCGGCAGAACGGCCGGGAAAGTAAGCATCGGGAGCCGGAGATCCACGGCCACGGGGCGCCGCCCGGCGCCCTGTCCGGGCACGAACATGCAAACCTGCTGGCAGCCAAGGCGATCCCGGGGCAGCCGCCACAGGCGGCCCTCCTGCCACCGCAGCCCGTTCCCCTCCGGGGTTCACCGTCCCCACCGCCAAGCCGCCGGCCCTCAGGGCGCGCACCGTGCCGGGCACCATCCCTGCCTGCTGACCCAGATCCAAGTCCAGGCTTCGCCCGTCGGGCAGCCACACCGTGGGCCGGCACCGTCCACCTGCAGGGTAGCAAACACTAGCCCCCACCGCACCGCAGGCGGTGTCCTGATTGGCTCTTCCGCCACCGACACGGCCCTCGGTCCGAGAACCGCGAACCCGTCCTCCGGTTCACAGGGTGAACCTTTGGAAATGGCCGTCTTCGTGGAGGGAATTTCCCACGAGGAACCGGCGGCGCTGATCCCCCATGGATGGCGCCCCCCGGGGCCCTCGGCCAGAGCCACCCTGTCCGTCGCCGCGGACCACAGGAAGGCGTGGAGGTCCCCAGCCGTTCACCGCCCGGGGTAGGAAACACCGCCAGCCCGGCCCCGTGGAAACCCGGACACCCCACAGACGACGGGGGTGCCCCGCTCCTGGGACACCCCCGCACGCTCTACCGGTACTCCAGTGGCCCTACCAGCCGGTCACCGTGTTCCACCCGCCGGTGGTGGTGGGCAGACTG
>JARGFW010000466.1 GCA_029211085.1 Deferrisomatales bacterium
CTGCTGTTTCTGAAAGACGGGCAGGTCCACGCCGAAGGCCCCACCGCCGAGGTGTTCACCCGCGACGTACTGGAAGCCGTCTACGAAACCCCGGTGCGGGTCTCCCTCCACCCGGACACGGGGCGGCCGCATGCGGTGTTCTTACCTCGAAAACCCTTAGACGTGAAGGGTGAGACGTGAAACACCAGAACACAGAAGCACCCGCCGCCCTCCGCACGGTGCTGCAACGCTTTCTGCTGATGGCGCTGGGCATCGCTGTCAGTGCCGCCCCGCCCCACCCGGCCGCTGCGGATTGCATCACCGACGACACCGCCACCGAGATCTGCCTCGACGTTCCTCCCGAGCGCATCATCTCCCTGTACGGCGCGTTCACCGAGACCCTGTGGGAACTCGGGGCCGGCCCCCGCCTCGTGGCCCGCACCAAGAACGACCTCTCGGTGCACGCCATGGCGGACCTGCCCTCGGTGGGAACGGGCCTGCGCCCCAACGTGGAGTATCTGCTGGCCCTGCGCCCCCATCTGGTGGTGAGCCGCGCCAGCCGCGCCAGCAGTGAATCCCTGCAGACCCTGAGGGACCGGGGTTTGACCGTGGCAGCCTTCGATCCCCTCAGCCTCGAAGACCTCTACCGGACCGTCGAGCGGCTCGGCACCCTCACGGACCGCTCGGCGGAGGCCACAGCTCTCGCGACCCGCCTGCGGCACGCGGTGGACCGGGTGGCAGCGGTCGCCGCCGCCGTTCCGGTGGAACAGCGGCCCAGGGTGGTTTACGAGGTCCGCGCCGACCCCCTCACCGTGGCCGGCAGCGGCGGCCTCGTCGACCAACTCATCCGCACGGCCGGCGGCGTCAACGCCACCGAGAACCCCAAGAAACTCTTCCTCCTCGACGTGGAGGCGCTGCTGCGCATGGACCCCGACGCCTACGTGGTGCAGGAAGGCCCCATGAGCCGTAACCCCGCCCCGCCCGCGGAGCGCCCCCACTTCCAGACCCTGCGGTGCGTGCGCGGAGGGCGGATCCTGACCGTGGAGGAAGAACTCTTCTCCCGCCCCGGCCCGCGGGTAGCCGAGGCGGCCGAAGCCCTGGGCCGGTTTTTGTATCCCCAGCTCTGGGAAGGCATGCCGGGGCGCTGAACGCGCCCGGTTGCATCGCAACGGACGAGAGAGGTGCTCTCTGCCGGGAGCGAGGCCTTTCCACCGGCGGGCAGGGACCCTGTGCCTTTGTGTTCCTGACTTGAGGCCGACGGGTGACGGGAGGCTCGATACGAGCCGGAAGCCATCCACAAACATCGCCTGCCCGCCACCGGAAAAGCCCCGCTCCCTCTGGAACGTTCATGTGCCTGTGAACGCGCCCGGCGCGATTGACACCGGCCTCGGCCGCGGAGTACAAGGGTTGGCACAATCGAATAGGAAATCCTCCGGCGCCCCTCGGGGCGTAAAAGGGAAGTGGGGTGGAAAGCCCCCGCGGACCCGCCGCTGTGAGCGAGGACGAAGGGCCAAACAGCCACTGGTCGAGAGACCGGGAAGGCGGCCCCGAGGACGAATCGCGAGCCAGAA
>JARGFW010000008.1 GCA_029211085.1 Deferrisomatales bacterium
AGGAGAAGGAGGGATCTGGACATGAAGCACACACCGGGACCCTGGCGCATCCAACACACCCCCCTTTCCGTAGCCGCCGGCACCCACCAGATTGCCCAAGTTTTTTCCGGTCGCCCCATCTCCACAGAAGACGACGCAAACGCCCGTCTCATCGCCGCCGCCCCGGAACTGCTGGAGGCCGCAGAACGGGCGCTGGCACTCATCCGGGACACATGGATCATGGAACACGGCAACCCCCAGGTTGGCAAGGCTTGGGGCGCCCTGGAAGCAGCAATCGACAAGGCAACGCAGGACAACCCAGTGGCATGAGCCACACAACCGAGGAGAATGGAGACATGGGACACACCGTAAACCCCGTACAGATTGCCGTACGCATGCCGCTGGAGTTGTGGCGGGAGCTCAAAGCCGAAGCGGACAGCCGCGGCATCCCGATGAGCACCCTGATCCGCATCCTGCTCACCAACGCCCTGCACCCGGGCACCTACGCCTAGCCGGCGAGAGAGGGAACAACACCATGCAGGACCACATCTGCGACCGCTACAATTCCTGGTGGGAGTACGACGCCCAGGGCATCCCGCTGTGCCGGGTCTGCGACAAGTGCCGCGCCCACAAGCTCAAGCAGTACCGGCCCGAAATTCTGCGCGGCTACAGCCAGGACGACGTAGACGAACCCATCGAAGAGGAGGGCTGACAATGGACGACACGTTCACCGAAGCAGAGCTGCGGGACGCATACGTGCATCACGCGAAGGCTACTATGGCCACGATTCTGGAAACCCGAGAGCTCCCGGGAGACACCAGAGAATACGGTTTTGTTGTCCGCCCGGAGGACACCGGAGAACTCCTCCTCGCCTTCTGCGGGCTGTTCGGGCTGACGCTGGACGCCATTTATGACCTGCGCGAACGACTGCTGCAATCCAATCTCATCAGCGACGAATCCCGGACCTATCTGGACAACTGGGCGCTGGCCACGCAGGGCATCATGCTGCTCGCCCTGGGCCACCGCGTGCTCCCTGTGGCATGTGCGCAGAAGAACGGAGTGACGCTTTGCGCCATAGACGGCCCCGCGAGCGGAGCGCCACCGCGTAGCGACACACACTAGGAGGTGGGAACCAATGCCCAACACGGTCACCATCGAATACTGCGAGCAATGCCGGTGGCATGAGTACGACTCTCGCACCAAGTACGAAACCTGCGGCATCTCCGGGGAGCGGTTGGACATCGACACGACCGCGCCGCGACTGATCCCCGACCACTGCCCGAGACTGGAGGACTGACAATGGACGACAACGAGAGCAGAGGCTACTGGAGAAGGAAGAACACCGACGCGCTGGTACGTGCCACGTGGGCCATCGTGTTCGTCACCGGAGCGGTAGCCCTGTTGGTGGCCAACCGCATCCTGGGAGGGTAGAGCTATGCTGCTGGAAGCAATCGCCATCCTGGCGTTGTGTGTCGTGGGAGGGATCGCGTGGGCCATTCGCCGGGCGCCCAGCGTCCACCCGGAGCACTGCCAGTACAAAACCATCCGGTCAGGTCTCACGGACTGCGGGGGGCCGTGCGTGGCGCGTGGCAAGCTGCCCTGTGTGCGGCCATGAACGCCGCGCAGGCACGGGAGCTGACAGAGGAGGTGCTGGACATGGTCCGGGTGGACGTGCAGGGCAGGCTGCTCACGGCGCCGCCGCACTGGGGACCGATGCACATCGCGGCGCTGGTGGCCCGGGAAGCGATTGCCCTGGCCAGCGCGACACAGCAGGGCAGGGCGGCAATGGTGGATGTTGACGATGGGTGGATATTGACGATGCCGCCAGGGCCACGTAAAGGCCCCTAGATTCCACTTTGTTGGTTGAGGCCCCCTAGCCAGTGGTTAGGGGGCCTCGTCGCGTCTAGGGGGTATTCTGTTCGTTCTGTGGCACTTTTAGTGGCAGCTCCCGAACGTACTCCAACCGGGAGCCCGCGAACACCGCTTCCACACGGTCGGTCTCATCTGGGCACACCGCTTCCAGCATCGCCGGCTGCCGTTGCCGGATCTGCTCGACAGCCTCCGGGAAGCTGAACGCCTTGTAGCCACGTGCCCGGTAGTAGTCCACCCACCGCTGCGTACCGCACACGTAGCCCTTGGCCACGCCATCTACGGTGTACTCGGCCACGCAGTCAAGCCCATCGAGGACCAGCCAGGCGTCCTCACTGCGCAAGCCTCGGAACGCCGCCAGAGGAATCCCCCGCCACTCGCGGCCCTCTTTCACGCGGAACGACAGCCGCGCCCCCGCCAGATCGTCCGCGGGTTTCGCTGCCGCCGCGGTTGCACCCGATTGCCGGGTACCTGCCACTGATTTGCGTCTTGCCATACCCTGCCTCCTTAGCCTTTGTTCAGGCAATCAAAACGGTGGTGGTTCGTCGCCGGTCATGGGCATCGGTGTTGGGCGGTCGGCTGGTCCAAGGTAGAGGAATGATGGTTTGTCAAACCAGAGTGGCCAGCGGCCCTCGCCATCCTCCACGTTGCGGGCCTTGTCGCAGCGCAACGACGCATCCTGTTCCTCCTTCACGGTCTCAATCGTATAGCCCTTTGGCAAGGTGACGGGTTCGTGATTGTGGTGCTTCTGGATGATTTCCTCTTTGGGCTTGTTGCGCCACACGCTGAACACGTTGAACGCGATGTCGGTGATCGCGCCCGTGCCCTTCACGTCCATCTTGCCGACCTCGGCGCCCTCGTTGGCCCCCTTGCGTGAGTGCGCGACCAGGTGCACGTGCGTATTGGTCCGATCCGCAAACTCGGTGAGCTGTTCGACCAGGCGCTTTTGCCCCGCGTAATCATCCTCGCCGACACCGCAGCGCATCAGGGAATCCACAACGAACTGCCGGACCCCAAACCGGCGATGTGCGTATTCGAAGATGGGCAGCAGGCTCTCCACGGTTTCGTGGCCCACCTTGTCATGCAGCCACAGCCGGTCGCCGAGCCAGTCCAGCGCATTGACGATGGCGTCTTTGGTCGGTAGCGGATCGCACAACATCTGCCGCACCATGCGCCACAGCGTCTTGGAGGAACGCATCTCCAGGCTGGCGATCACGCACCGCTCCCCTTGCTCGAGCAAGAAGAGCATCACCTGCCCGAGCAGCAGGCTCTTGCCGCTGCCGTTCCATCCCGTCCAGACCGACAGCTCCCCACGCAGTACGCGGAATTTGCAGTGCGTCCACGGCATCAACAGACCCGTGTTTTCGCCCGGGTAGAACTGGTCCACCACCGCATCCGCGAACTCCCGCGCTCGCTTGAGACTGGGCGGGTCCATAAACGTGCCGGCCTCGAAGCAGGCGTCAATCTCCTCCCGCGTTACCCCGGCCTGCAGGCAGGCGTTGGCGTCTTTGTAAGGAAGCGTCACGATCCGGCAGCGGTGCAGCCCCAGCCGGTCGAGTAGTTCCACCACCGCGGCGCGTCCCTCCTCGTCCTGATCCAGCACCAGGTTGATCGTCTCATACGCCTCCAATCGCTCCCAGTCGTGACTGACCCACTGCTGCTTGTCGCCCTTGCCGCCGCCGAAGGGCACCGACAGGGCCGGGTGGCCGTACTGCCACAGACTGGCCGCGTCGAGCTCCCCCTCGCAGATTGTCAGCGTGCGTGCGTGCGGGTCAATGGCGTGCCAGCCGAAGCACGTCGGTTCGCAGCCGGGCTCGACCAGGGTCTGCTTCTTCCCCTCCCGGCGCTCCAGGTGCAGGTACTTGATCCCCAGGAGTTCCCCGCCGCGCAGGAACGGGAAGACGATCCACGGGCCACGCCACGGCTCCTGTTTCTTCCACCCAGGGAATGGTCCCACCTCGGCGATGCCGCCAATCTTGTAGGCTGCCAGGGCCTCCGGCGTCAGCTTGCGCTCACCGACAAGATACTCGCGCACCGGGTCAAAGGTGGTGGCCTTGCGTGCTGCAGTGGGGGGCGTCGGCCGGCGGTACTGCTTTGCCGGCGGCCGGTTCAGTACGGGGTCTTCGATTCCGAGGTAGTCCTTGACCTCCTTGACGGCCTCGGCGATTCCCAGCCCCCGGGTGGCCTGCCACAGGTCTAGCAGGTCACCGCTTACACCTGCCGCGAAATCGGCCCACACGCCGCGCTTGTCGCCAGACAGGCACACCTTGAGGCTCTTGCCCTTTTCGCCATTGACCGATCCGGCAACCCACTCCCGCCCCTGTACGCAACCACCCGGCAACAGGTAGGCGGCAATCTCCTCCACCCGTGCGGTCAGTCGTTCCGATATTTCCCGCACCGTCATGCTGCTCACAATGGCACCTCCCGACGTGGTCCCCTGGGGACGTAGTCTGGTTTGGAGGTTGGCTGGTCGTCCTGCGCGTCCCGGCGTATCCAGTTCCGCACACACGCCTTCCAGTCCGTCATCGGGTTCTTGCCGACCTTCCACCCATTGGACGCGTAGAAATCCCAGAACCGGTGAGCGTCGATCGTTAAGCCGAGGGTAGTGGCGTAGGCTTCCACTTCGGCGGGAGAGGGGGGAGCGAAGCGACCGTTCCCCCCGCTCTTTGTTTTTGACTTTGTCTTTGAAGGGCAGGGAAGGGAAGGGAAGGGAAGTAAAGGGGGCATTGCTGTGAGCATGCTCGTAGCATCCGTGGAGCTTTCTATGGGCTTGGTTTGGGTAGTGGTTTTGCTTCCCCAGCGCGTCTCCGCGGCCTTCCGCGCCTTGGCAATCCGCACCGGAGCGCCGCACACATAGCTCTGGTGTTCTGCCCAGTCGTGCACGCGATACGCAAATGGGTTGCCGTCGAGAAACTTGGCATCCACCAGGGCGGCCACGAATGAGTCTTCATCGCCGTCCCACCCGGCAGCATCGGCGATGTCTTGATTGCTCCAAGACACCAAGTCTCCTGTCGGACACTGCTCGGCAACTTCACACCACAGACCGACCAGATATTCCATCGCTCCTTGGCCAACGGAACGCTTAAACCGCTTGTACTTGCGGTGCCTTGGAAGCGTGGTGGAGATTCGGATGTCCGGCGAATTCACAGTTGGCCTCCAGACACAACAACGCCCCGCGAGGCTGCGGCCACACAGACAGGAGTCTGCACGGACCTCGGGGGCGCTGAATAAAGCATGTCTTGTCTCCTGTCTCGGTGTGGCCGCATCACCAGCGTGCCAGCAACTGGGTTGGGTGTCAACTGCCAGTTGGTGGCGTCACTCGTCCTCGTCCTCGTCCTGCAGTAGCACCTCGGTGACGGTGCCCTCCAGCGACACTCCCGGGCGTGGCCCGTCAGCAAAGGGCACGCCGATCTCCTCCACCATCCACGACTGCATCCACTTCAGCCCCCACTGGGTCTGCACGCTGTCCCGGTAGGGCCGGGCCTTCAAAATTATGATTTGTTTGCCCTTGGTGTAGTGCGTAGCAATGTGCTCGGCCATGCGACCGTAGGCCACGCAGTTGAACCACTGCTCGACGGTTTCCTTCTTGTGCCGGAACAGGTAGGGGACGGCGAACTTTGTAGCCGGCTTGTCCTTGTTCTCCCCCCAGTAGAGGAGGTGCGGCCCCCGTTCGATCGGGCCGGTGATGGTGAGGAAGGCTTCGGCGATAGGCATAGTGGCACCTCCAGCGCAACAGGTGGCGAAGTTTTGCGGAAAGAAAAGAGGGCAGTTTTGCGCCATGCCCGGGGCGGGGTGGGCTACTGGTCGAACAGCCCTGCACCTTCGGGGGGGCGGCTCGGAGCCTGCGGCGGTGGCGGTTCCTCATCCTCCAGCACCTCGCCGGTCTTGGAGTCCACCACCTCGCCGTCCACGGTGTGCGTGATCTGCGTCACCTGCACGTCCAGGCTGGTGGGGTCGATGCGTGTCACGTTGCCGTCTGCATCGGCGGTGGCACGCTGGTGCTCAATGCTCACGGGCAGCCAGGTGAAGGCAGCACGCACGACGGTCTTGAGCACCATCGCTTCGAAGTCGGTCTTCCAGGGGCCGGAGTCCTTGGCCATGCTGCGCTCGCGGCGCTCCAGGATCTTGTCGAGCGGCAGGTAGAAGAAGTCGGCGCCGCCCTCCTTGTAGCGGGCGATCACGTAGGCTCCGCGAATGTCGCCGCCGGTGGAGTAGATCTCATCCGTACGCATGTAGTACGGGACGTGTTCGAAGTCGTCCTCTTCCAGACCGAACCCGCTGCGGAAGATGTCGTGTGCGTAGACGATGCGCGCCTTGGGGGTGCCGATAACCTCACCGGAACGGCGCACGAGGTCCAACATGCCTTTGTACCCGAGAATGAACTGCACTTCTTTGGTCCCGGTCTTGCGGTTCTTGTAGGGCACCAGGTACGCATGCCCCACCAGACCGGGTTCTGTACCCAGGGTCGCGGCCTGCATCAGCGCCCCGAAAAACGACTGCGGGGTGCACTCGGCCAGGCCGGGGTTGCGCCGGTACTCGGTCAGCGCGATGCGTGCCAGCCGATCCGGGTCCATGCTCTTGGGCATGGCGCGGGCGAACTGCGGCACCATGAGCTGCAACTGGTGCTCGAGGGTGCGGGGCGCCGCCGGCGCGTTGGTGCCCTGCGTGGTAGCCACATTGCGGCCGGCGGTCTGCGCTACACGGTCCTTCACATTGGTCTTAGCCACGGTCTCTCTCCTGTGCACACGTGAACCTGCGGGACTGCGATGGTTTGGTGAACTGGGCATGCAACTCGGGGTGGGCCTCCTTGAGGGCCTTCCCGTCAAGACGGTTGGTTGTAACATTCGTCCAACTCAGTCGGAAGCCGGGACACGTGGCGCGCTCGGCGTCGCCCACCAGCAACTTCAACTCGTTGGCCAGCCGGTTCTCTTCTTCTGCCGCAACTTTTGCCGCAACTTTTGCGTCAAGCAATGCGGCAGCAAGGAGGGCACCCTGGGGGGGCAGTTCCACCACCTCTCCCATGTGCGCCTCGGGGTGGAGGTGCTTGAGCACTTCGTCCGACAGGGGACTGCCGTCGATGGCCGGCGGGGTACGGTCCTGCACCAGTTGCCAGAACGACGCGCCGATCGTGAACAGGTCGGTGATGAGCTCCGGGTCGGCGGCGGCCTCCCGGGTGGCGATGGCCATGCCACCGTAGCCCCCGAGCAGGGCACCGTAGTAGATGCGTGGCAGCCCTGTGACCCCCAGGTACCACTGCCCTTGCAGGTAGTAGGCGTCCGGGATGGCGTCGTTCTCCCAGGGGGCCTTGATGCCCCCCGACTTGCCCTCGTATATCCCCACCACCTCGTTGGTCTTGGCGTCGAGGACGATCCGGTCCACGTTGGCCAGCGCCCACGGGTGTTCGGGGTGCTGCAGAATGGCGTTGACCCGGCGCAGCTTCAGCCCCGGGTTGCGCTCCTGCCAGAGCTTGGCCACCAACTCCTCCACGGCAACCCCGATGGCAGCCGCCTCGCTCTGCTCCCCGTCGTCGCGCAGGGGGTCGATCTTGTCCAGGTAGGTCGTGAGTTGGTTGCCCCACGTGGACACGCCGGCGATCTTGGGAATGTCCGAGCCACCGATCCCCCCGGCGCGCAGCCGCAGCCACTGCTCCCGGGTGATGCCAGTGGTCTTGGCAAAGACCACGGCACGGCCGACCTTCCTCACGGCCGCACCATGCGCCCGATGTACGCCGCCGCCGCATCCATGCGGTGCAGCGCATCGTCCGCCACGCCGCGGGCCGTCTCGATCACGTCCCGCAGTTGGTCATGCGTGTACGACGCCATCCAGGGGAAGGCGCAGCAGGCGCACAGCTCGGCCTCCGTGCCGGAGCAACAAGGCGAGACGGTGTCTGGGTTTGGTGCAATTTCGGCGCTCATGTCGTGGTGCCTCCTGCGGCTTCCTTCATGTAGGCGTGCAGCGCTACGCGGACCAGTTCCGGTAGACGCATCAGAGACCCGTTGCGACGCTGGGTCTCCAGGTATTCCTCGGCGTCCGTGTTCAACCACACCGGAAGGTGCACCACCTTGCGCAGCATGCGCTCCTCCTTGCGGTCGTCCACGGGTTTCGGTTTCGGTTTCGCCATGCGCTCCTCCTTGTGAGACGGGTTCATACCACTGGGTTGTATGCGATATGCCAGTAGTATGCACGCCTCATATTCTTCGCGTCAAGGGGCTTGCCAGCGGGGACCATGCGATGCACCCAAAAAAAATATCCCCCCCCCGACTTGACAACCGATAGACAACTGGGTACAACTCACTTGACATCGGTGTTCATGCCAGTGGCTGCACCATAGAGACACCGAAACGGTGCGTCAATACTTTTTGTTCGGCAACTCAAACGGACAAACCACCACACCAGGGAGGGGCAGAGAAGAAGGAGACCATGGCCATATCCAGCATCAACCAGCAGAAAACCCGGAAGTTGGTCACCATGCTACGCAAACGCCTGCGCGACGAGGGCTGGGAAACCGCGTTCGAGTTCCAGCAAAAGAGCGGGCAGCCCTACTCGCCGGAGACGATCCGCAAGGTCTTCGCCGGGGCCGCCAACCGGCGGGTGGAGCCCACCACCTACGCCGTGGTGATGCAGTACCTCAATATGACCCCGCCGGAAATCCGCGACGTGCTCAAGACCCTGACCGAGGATGACTGCCTCTGGAAGCTCATGCCCACCGAGGCCGGAGAAGCGTTCCCGCGGACCCCTTCGAACGAAGCATGGGACAGCCTGCGTGCCAAGCTGAGCTCCAACCAGGACTTCGTTCACGCCGTGCTCGGGGTCTGCCGCCTCGCGGCCGTCATGCTGGGCGTGGACATCGAGGCCGAGGTCGCAGTGCTGTCCCGCAAGCCCACCGCGCCGGAGGGATGACATGGCCGTCTACCGTAGAAGGGTCTGCGCCTGCGGCACCGAGGTGCGCGACGCCGTCCTGCACAAGGTGCTGCCGCCCTGCGCGTCCTGTGGGTCTCCTACACGCTACCTGGGCAAGTGGTACGTCTCGGTGCTGGTGCGCGCACCAAAGGGCACCAGGCGCCTCACACGGGCCGTCAGCGCACGCAAGGACGAAGCCCAGGCCGAGGAGCGCAGGTTGCTCGGGGCGCGCGACCAGGGGGCCGTGGTGCGTGCTGCCGAGCAAACCTCGTGGCAGCATGCTGCCGCAACCTTCCTGGCATGGGTGGACGCCCAGGAGGCGAAGGGCAAACTCGCCGCCGGCAGCGCCCGGTCCTATCGCTACCGTCTCTCCGTCCACCTCGAACCGCACTTCTGCGGAGAAGACATCCAGCGCATCGACCACGATGCCGCCGACGCCTATGTCGAGGGCCGGCAGAGTAGCAACGCCAGTCCGGCCACCATCAACAGGGAGCTCGCCACACTGAAGCGTCTGCTGACCGTGGCCGTCAAGGCGCGCCTGATCGGCAGCAACCCCCTGCTGGGCTACGAGCTGCTGGCCGAAAACAACGCCCGGGACATCCACCTCACTGGGGAGCAGGTCACAAGCCTCTTGGCTGCGTGCGCCAAGGAGCACCACCCGAAGCACCTCTACCCGATCGTGCTGCTGGCCCTGCACACCGGCCTGCGGCGCGAGGGCTGCCTGACGCTGCGCTGGGAAGAAATCGACTGGACCCGCGGCGAGATCATCAAAGCGGTCAAGGGCAAGACCGTCGTGCGTATCCCCATGACCCCCACGTTGCGGCAGGAGCTGGAAGCGTGGAGAATCCGCGACGGCCTCGTGCGCGCCAGGGGCTGGGTGTTCCCGTCGCCGGCCACCGGCGCGGCCATGCTCGTCACCAGCAAATTCGGGTTCGAGACGGCGATGCGCGAGATTGGGATGCCGCGGTTCCACTTTCACGACCTGCGCCACACGTTCGCGACCCTGTTCCTCGAGCAGTTCCCCGACCAGATCGAGACCCTGCGCGACATCCTGGGCCACAGCGGCGTCTACATGACCCGGCGCTACGCACACATCACCGACCGGAGCCGGCACGCGGCGATGGCGAAATTCGAAATCGGAGGGTAGGGCGATGAACATCGAAGTGCGCACGACGCTGCAACCCGGGGGCAAGGTACTCCAGGAGATCATCAACTGCGCCGAGGGCCTGCGCATGATCCCGGCCCACGTCATCGACATCCAAGAGCAGCAGATGCACGAAGTGCTCAGGGCACATGGGTGGCTGCCGCCAAAAGAGGCCAGGTTCCTGCGTGAACAACACGACGAGCTCCAGGTATGGCGCTCCAACTTCAAGGACCGCGGCCACCTGGACACAGACTGCCCGGCCGAGGCCCTGCGTACCGCCCTGGAGGCGGTGGAGTGGGTGGAACACACCAGCTATGGATACTCTTACTGCCCGTGGTGCAAATGTATTGAACTCAGTGAAGACCACGCCGAGGACCACGCGCCCGACTGCCAGCGGCAGGCGGCGCTGGCGATTGTTGAGACGTAGCCGGCCAGCTTCACACCCCCCCACCGACGCACACCAGAACGCCCCCCGATTGGAGGGCGTTTTTTTTGGCCAAGGGGCCAAGAAAACCTCTGCCCCCCCTCCCGAAAGTGGCAGAATAGTGGCATAGCATAAGGTTGCGTAATCATTGCAACTTAGTTGGTAGCACCTAGAAAACACAAGCCCAGAGCGGGTTGCACGGTTTTCCCAACGATGTTGCACACTTAGCCCAACCAACTGCGACAGTTTGTGTCAAGCAAAAGAAAAACCCCCTGCAATTACAGGGGGTTAGTCTGGAGGCGCCACCCGGATTCGAACCGGGGATAGAGGTTTTGCAGACCTGTTTGCGTGGTCAGTAAGTTGTTGTTATTGCTGGGCTTCTCCGCTCTCCGCACAACCAAAGTGGCAGAATAGTGGCAGGCAGTTGGAAGTGGTCCCTACACGGCCTTGAGCTCCAGCCCGGTGATCGTCGTCCAGCGGTACGGTGACCCGTCGATCCATACATCCAACTCCGCGTCGTAGGTGCCTGTGGTGCTGATCGCTCCCGACAAGTCCATGGACAAGACACCGCTTGACCAGGTGAACGTGAAGTCGGAATCGTCGGAGTCCAGTGTCGTCGTGACTCCCAGGCTGTTGGTGAGTTCCAGCACCACCCGGGTGACATCCGAGGTGATGGCGACACGGTTCGCCCGCAGCGTGAGGCTCACCAGGTTGGCGTAGTCCCGTGTGGGGGTGGAACGGTTCAACACCACGGTCTCGGTGAGGGTGCGCGTCATTGGTTCCTCCTGGAGTAATGGCGCAACGTGCGTAGCGGTGTCGTTGTGCCCATGGTGCGTACTGGTGTCTCGGTCTCAAGGGTCAGGTCCACGGTCGCAGAACATAGGGTGCGTGCCGTGCTGGCAGAGGTCAGCGACAGGTTGAACAGGCCAAGCGTCTCCGCAGCGTCGAACGCCGTGATCCCCTGTATGGCGAAGAAGTCCGAGATACCAAACACGCCGCCAGGAAAGGGGAGTTGTGGCGCCCATGCGGCAGATTGAAACGCCCGCTTCCTCGCAGCAGTATCGACGGCCATTTATGCGCCGCTGCCGTAGTTGGCCTTCGTGGCCGTGGTCCCGTCGTGCCCAATCACAGCCTTGGCGACCACTGTGCCAGCGGCGTTGTGGATCTCGTCGAGAGTCGCCGTGGTGTCGCGCTTGTTCCTCAACGACATGTACATCAACATCAGCCCGGTGCGTAGGCTCGGAGTGGCTGTCGGCGCTTCCACCCCGAGTTCCGCGATGGCCGTGTCCAGGGCAGCGTTGACCTGGGTCAGCACGTCGGCTGCCGCGAGGTCATTGAGCGCAGCAATCGCTGCCGTGTGGTCAGCAGTCTGAACCGTACCCAGGTCAGCGACTGAGGCAGGAGTCACACCGGCCACTGTCCCCGAGACGAGACCGTCCACGTTCCCGGCAACACTACCCACTGCGCCAGTGACAGAGCCCACAGACCCGCTCAAGTTGCCAGTGATGTCGGCGTTGATGTCACCTGTTGGACCAACGACATACATGCCATAACTGGAAGCACCACCACCTTGCCCAACAATACCATGTCCATCTGAAGACCCACCTATAGCATTTAAGCCATACCCACCACTTGCTCCCTCTACTCTCAGTCCGTTACCACTGGTCGTAGAGCGAGCGCGGATACCGTCTGAAGGAGACTCAGCCAGTAAGCCCGCAGCAGTACCGTTACCTGTCAGCTTCATGGCGGGTTGGTCGGTCGTCGTACTGGCGACAACCACCCTTTCCAGCGTCAGCACCGCAGCCGTCCCGCCATGGGCACCGTCGGCGAGGGTCACATCTGGCAGCGCCGTGAAGCTGCTCCCATCCTCAGTGGCCAGCATGGGGTTGGTGGGGATCGCTGCAATCGACGCCGTGTGGTCGCGTTCAAATGTCGCCGCACCAAAATTCTCCCCCTCGCCAATCACATTACCATTGGCTCCCACCCACATCTCCTTGCTGTTGCAGGCTGGTATATTGACATACAGAATTGTCGCCTCACCCGCATCAAACTGCCTCACTGTGATAGTTAATACTCCAGCCGGTATATCCCCGGTGCATGTGATGTTAAGGGCATCGGCATTTTTTTCTCCATTGAAAGCAGCATTCGGAGTCCACGCCTCATCTGCGTCCAGTGCCCCGAGAACTGTGTCATTTACAAAACTGAAGCTATTATCACCGGAAACAAAATTGGCATTCTGCGCAGTAAGCGTTATGGCTCCTGAAACGGGAATATCCCCAGAAAACGAAACATTAAACCCTGTGGGCAACCAAGAACGAATTGTCATAAAATTCGCGGACATTATCACGTTCATTAGTTGGACTTGGTTCCCAGGCAGTGTGGTCCCAGTGTCCGCAAGGATCAGCGCAAGGTGCCCGCCTGCCGTCTCCATCTCGGTGCGGATCTCGCCAACCGTGGGAGGCGTACCCGCTCCTCCTGCGTCAATCAGGAGTTTCCCAGCGAACGTAGCCGTGTCGTGTGCTCCTGCAATGACCTCATCCCACACCGCGTCAGCGATACCCGCCGCAGTCAGCGCAGAACCGCCTGCATTGTCGGCGATTTCAGTGACCAGCGATCCAGCCGTCGCCGTGGCGTAGGTCGCCGTGGCGTCGTAGGTGAAGGCCAGTTCTATCGTCTCCTGGTGCACGTCGGCCGCCACTTTGGCTGCGGTGATGCAGTCTGCTGCGAGCGTAGCTGCCACGATGGCGTCTGCCGCGAAGGCGTCAGCGGTGATCGCTCCTGTGGCGAGGGTCGCGGCGACAATAGCATCTGCCGCGAAGGCATCGGCGGTCAGCGCCCCCGTGGCGAGCTTCGCCGCCGTGATCGCGTCATCCTGGATCGCCGTGGCCGTGATCGCGTTTGCGGCGATACTTGCTACTTCCGCGTTCAGAGTATCTGTCCCGGCTACCAACGAGTCGAATACGTTCGCAGGGACCACCGTCCAGTCCTCCCACACCGGGAGTGCCCCGGTCATGGTGATCTGCACGCGCAGCGCCCCGAGCGTCCCGGTATCGGTTGCCGTCAACGGGCACTGATAATACCCATCGCTATCGTGGGTAGTCGTAGGCGCAGCGGAGGTCTGGGCGAACGCCCCGCCAGCTTTGGATATTTGAATATCGGCCTGCCCGATGGTGAGCCCCGTTTCTGGCGTGACCCCGTCCGTTGAATCTACGAACGGACCAGCGCGAAACGTGAAGGCGGTAGATTGCTTTAGTAGTCTCACGCTGCCCTCCTGTTGCGATAGTATCTAGAAATTACTGGTATGCTGCTCCCGCCGGCCGTCGCCGTGCTGTCCAGCACAGGGCCGATCCCCGGGATCACCCGTGTGATGCCGGAGGCCCCGTCGCGTACCGGGCCGATCCCGGGGACTACCCGGACCAGGGCCACCTAGCTCACCTCAACCTGGGGGCAGACGTAGAGGGTTAGGGATGCCTTGGCAACGATGAGGTCTACCAGCACCTCGCCCTCCTCAACATCCTCGGCACTGAGATCCAGGGATGCCTTGTAGGTGTAGGTCTTGCCACTCGTCCATGATCCCTGCCCACTGGTGTATCCCGTCGGTGTTTCGCCAGGGCGGGTACGGGCGCTGGTTAAGGTGCGGCCTGGATTCCAAGAGGTCGTACCACCGGAGATGCAGATGCGCATCCACACGTCGGAATCGTCCAGGGCCGTGTCGGAGGTGAAGTAGACATCTACCACGTCGGAAGCCGCTGCGGTGGGATCGAGGCGTACAGAGCCGAGCGGGACTGCGAGGTGGTGCGCAGAGTCGCAATCAGCATCGGTGTCTGCGCGAAAACTGTAGCCGTGAGTGCCGTCGAAGGTGGCACTGCGGACGGTGGTCGTCTCGTCCACAACTTCCCCAGCACCCATGCCCAGGTAGTACTGTATCTGATGGGCGTAGTTGGTGCCGTCGTGCGCTGCGGCGCATCCCATGGCAGACACCCGGGTGCCCTTGTACCGGGTAGCAATATATTCGCCCACCCAACTGCCGGGCAACTTGAGCCGCCGCAAACTAATGTCCCCGCGCCCATTCGATGAATGGTCAACCGCGAGATTGTCTGTTGTTGCTAGGGCTGTTAGGTCCGTACCATCCACCTCAAGCCACCCGGCGTAAGTTGCCACACCAAATATACCAGTGCCGCCATAAGCGGCATTGAGAACCCGCCCACCAAAGATCTGGATGTTGGCACCGTACCCGACGCGTGTCTGCATAGTGGAAGCGTCCGCGTCGAAGTCGCAATCCTCGTAGACGGCGTGGAGATTTTCTCCATAGCCGAGCTGCATAGTGTACTGGCTTCCACCGCACTTTAGGTATGCCTTGCTAAAGTAGAAAGCCTCTGTGCCGTTACCAGATGATCCGTTACCACAATACCAACTGCCGTAACCGTAGTCTGTCGCCAACCGGAGTCCGTGTAGAAACCCTATCCCATTCTTTATGGTAATTGAGCCGCCGGTAGATTTTATTTCCCCATTGCCCGCCGCCTGATAATTGCTGACGGGTGTATCGTCCGCATCGTCCACGCAAATTACGGACAACGCTTTGCCGCCGAAATCAAGACCAACGCTCGCAGCGTCAGATTCTGCGTGCGTGTGGGAAACCAGGATCAAGTCGGCCGTTGTTGCTGCCGTCAGCGCCGTCTGTAGGGTGGTCGCTGCTTTGGCCCAGGTATCGTATGGGGAGGTGTTGCTGCCTGTGTGGGCCACATAAAGCGTCGCCATTACAGCACCTCCACGGCAGCGTCACCCGCCAGGATCGTTGCGTAGTCCTCCATGGCCGCCACCCGCAACGGGTGGGACAGGTAGGTCCACCGGGCGTTCATCGCCGCGACCACCTCCAACTCCACGCCGAAGTAAGCCGCGATCTGCGCTGCGGTGTAGCCCTGCGAAAGTACCCAGGGGACTACCAAGTTGAGGATGCGGTACGCCTGCAGGCTGTCCTCCAACCCCATTGCGTGGCGCAACAGCAGGGCCGCAACGTCCTGTTTGCTGGCGTCCCCGTGCGCTTCCCAGACACCACCACTGAGAACATACGCCCTCGCAGCCGCTTCCGTGGCGTCTCGGGTCCGTAGCTGGGCATCCAGTTTATCCACCCGCGCCGCCATGATCGCCGCAGCGTCTCCACCAGCGGGACAACGATAGCGGACCACCCGGACATCCCCGGTGTCGGTAGTGTGCTGCTCAGTGATCCATCGGGCACCGCCTGCTTGTGGGCTGTCTTCGGTGATTTGGCTACTGACTATCGGCATGGTCTCTGTCCTCAGTTATCATCGTCTCGCCCCGGTAGATCGCCCTCACCACCTGGGCCACTCCGTCCCGCATCCAGCCCGGCTCGGGGCAGTGCTCGCAGTTGGCGCAGCGCAGCAGGCTGTAGTTGATCCGGGCGATGCCAGAGCGCAGATCGCGGAACACGGCTGTCAGGTCTCCCACAGGCACCGCTGCGCTGGTCATTCCCGCACATACAGGGTGACTGTTGCGGTGTTGGCGTCCCCGATTCCCGTGCAGGTCATGGTCAACGGACTCTGCACCCACGGGGAGACCACGGTGGTGGTGTCCTGCGCCATCGGGTAGAGCTGCACCGAGGCGCTGGTGGAGACCCCGGCAATGACCGCCCCGAGTGTGTCCACCCCGTTCGCGTCCGTCAGGCCACACGTCCACACCCCCGTGGGGGCGTCACCGCCGTCTCCCGGGTTGGTCACCACGCGCTCGATGTAGCCGCGCATGAGCGACACGGTACCCGTAGCGTTGGTGGCGTCTGCCACCGCGGAGCAGACATGCACCGCCACGGTTCCCGGGGTCTTGGTGCACGTAATCGTGCCAGCGGCAAAGGCGGGGCCAGCGAGCAGGAGCAGGGCGAGCAGGATTCGCTTCATGGGGTGTCTCCTTCTACCGTGGAAGTTGGGTGTGCACGTCACCGAGCCAAACCCACAGGCCCCGGCCGATGGCCGAGAATAGGAACAGGATGACGGCGGTGACGGCCAGCTTTGTGGACACGCTGCGGGCCTGGTCCATGCTCTTCGCCAGACCCACCATGGCCGGCCAAGTGTGGTCAAATTCCTCCTGCGAGATTGAGAACCGGCACGCATGCTGCGGGCTGATAGCCGCGGCAATGGCGTGGATGTCCGCGTCCGTGAGCGTCCGTTGCTCTGCCATCGCGTGCCCTCGTCCCGGGTGATGTTGCCCACTGGGTGTAATGATACCTGCCAGTTGGTGGTACGCGCTACCTATAGAGTAAGCTCGACTCCGAGTCCTCGATATAGCGCTGCAGTTTCTCGACCACCCTGTCCATGCGTGCCGAGAACCCCGTCACGATGCGTTCGTAGTCGGCGTCGGAGGTGTTCGGGTTGCGCAAGCGCTTCTTCATGGCGGACTCGGTGTCCTCGAGCTCCCGTTCCATGCGCTTGATGTTCCACTCGCGGGACTCGTTCGGGTCGTAGTCGTAGAGGTTCACACCCACCAGACGAGCCAGTGCGTTGACATGGCTGGAGCGCGGGCGCCCCTGACTGTCCAGGGTTCCGGTCAGGGCGTCTACCTCTTTGCCCAGGAAGCCGCGGCCGCCCAGGTTGATCCACGTCGGGGCCGCCATGTTGTAGGCGTAGAGCAAGACCTGCTGCAGTTTCTCGGCGGGCGGTGCGTACTCATCCACGATGGGCCGTTCCGTGAAAGGGTCGATGCCGGTCTGGATGGCTGTCGAGATGTCCCAGATCGGCGACCCACCGACACCGAGGCCGGAGAGCAGCTTGGTCAGGTCGGCGAACTCCCGGTCTTCGCCGGCCAAGCGGCCCAGGGAACGCGCAGCCTCGCTCCACGCCGACCAGGGGAAGAAGTAGCCGATGTCCACGACCTTCCAGCGGCCGTACTCGTCCTTGACGGGCAGCAGGTAGACGTGGCCCCGTTCCCGAATCCACTCCGGCATGGCCTCCATGAGTTTTTCGTAATCGTCCTCGTCCACGTCGAGGATGTGCGCGATCAGGTAAGGCAGGACGGCGGCTCCGGCCATCAGCGGGGCGGCCTGCATCGGGTGGTTGAGCATGCTGTCGAGCACGCGCGGCAAGACCTTCAGGGTGTAGGTCAGGAAGGGGATGCCCAGGTACGACTCGCGGGCCGTCTTGACTTCCTGGCGCACGTCCGAGTAGTCGAACAGCCACTTGTGCGCCTCCATGGCCGCATCGGCGGCTGGCAACTCCTGCCGCTCTATGGCGTCGATGATTTTGGCAGTCTTGCCCAGGGCTTCCATCAACTGGTACACGTCGCCGGTCAGGTTCTCGAACTTCCCGAACCACAGGCCGATGGTGCTCAGGAAGCCCGCGTCTCCCTGGCGTTGGAGCATGTCGAGAAAGGCGGTCTCGATGCGCGCCAGTTCGGTGTTCGAGAACGTCGCCTCGGTCACGCCATAGCGCTTGGCGATCTTCCAGTACGCACCGTTGCGGCGGATCTCGCCGAAAGCGCGGGCCATGAGCGGAGCCACGCGGTGCCAGGGGACGCCGGAGAGGCCCAGCATCAGGCCGTTGGAGACGAAGTTGCGGACCTGGCCGCTGACGTTGGCCGCGGTCTTCGCCCACTTCCACGTGCGCATGGTCTTGCGCAGCACCTTGTCGAGCTTGCCGGTCGCGCCGGTGTCCCCGATAGTGTTTTGCACCACGCCCACCAGGTCGTTGACGATCTCCTTGCGCACCGCCATGCCGGCCAGCGGACCATACTTGCGGCCCATGGGCACCTGCGCCCAGCCAGCCGGCAACTGGGTGCCCTCGGGCGGCCCGAACTCTTTGACCAGGGCTTCCATGCGTTCCGCGGTGCGTTCGGCCGACGCCCGGGTGGCTTCCGGGTAGGTGTGCACCTGCTTGCGAATCCGCTCTGCCTCCTGCGCCAGCCAGAACACGCTGACCAGCTTGCCACCCTGCAGGCGTGGCTTGCCGCGGACCTGCTTGCCCACGTTGTAGCCCTTGGCCTTGCCCTTGTTCCAGTCGAACGGGTCCACGGTGGCCGTGCGCCGCCCCACCTCTGCGTGCTCCAACATGGCTTCGGCGCGATTCTCGCCGACCACCCCGGGCAGGGCCTCGGGGCTCACGTTCTGTTTGTCAACGGCGGTTTCAACGAGCGTGGAGGCTTTGATCGTGAAGGTGCCGTCCGCGTTCTTTTTGTACTGGTACCACTTGCCGAAGCGCTTCCACCCGGTTGCCGTAAAGGTCGGGTGCCCGCCCGGGGATGTCCCCGTCTTGCGCTGGGCCGCCTTGCCCTTGCCGGCGCGCAAGGCATTGGCTGCCGTGGCACTGCCGAAGAACGACTCAAGGTCGGCGGCCGGCACCGCCTCATGCCGGATCACCCGGCGCTTGCGCTGGATGCGCTGGAGGTTGAAGGTGCCGTCTGCGTTGGTCGTGTACCGCCATGGGCCGAGCTGGTACCCGGGGTTCTCCTGCCACGACCATTCCACCAGCGACCCGGGCAGCACCCACTCGGCATGCCGGGCAATGTCGGAGAGCCAGTCGAGGATGGCCATGTCGCGCATGGGGATCGAGTACGCACGGCTGACCAGGTAGGCCGGGTCCAACACCTCGCCCATGGCGTTGCGTTGTTCCTCGGGCAGGTTCCTGCGCTTCTTGGTGTAGGACAGGTTCAGCCCCTTCCCGGAACTGATGGCGGCGACGTTCTCGTCGCCCAGCAGGTGCTTGAGATAGACGCGCGGCAGGTACTCGCCGCGGTGCTGCTCCATCACGTCTTCTGGTAGCAACCCATGGGACACCAGCAACTCGCCGATGCGCTCCACCGTCTGCTTGGCGGTCTCAGTGGCCTTGCGCCACCGCTCCGGCACGCTGGCGAGGTCGGCGTCCTTGGTGGTGAGGTAGGCGTAGATCGCCTGTGCGTCTTCCCCGGCGGCGTCCCGGAAGAGTTTGTAGAGGCGCGAGGTCTCTTCCTTGATGGCCCCAAGGGCGCCCAGGGCGCGGTGCCGGCGGGCGTAGAACTCCTTGGCGTTCTCCAGGGACAGCAGCGGCGAGGCGATGAATCGGTCCAGCCGGTCGATGACGCCGTTGGCCTTCTCTCGCAACGAGGTGCGTACCGCCTGTTGGGCGGGGGTGGGGTTGGTGGCTGTGGCCAGGGAGAAGTCGGTGGTGCCGGAGAAGGGGATCACCTGCGCCAAAGGCTTGCCGATGATGTCTGTAAGTTGGCCGATCAACCCCTCCGGCCCACCCAGCATCTCAAGGGTGTCTGCGTCTTCCTGTAGACCAGATACGTGGTCTGCAATGTACGTTGAGTTCGGGTATGCGCTGCCCATGGCTACTTCCCAAAATTCCCATTTCGCACGCCTCGCCAGTTCTACTGCAACGGCCTCCGCTCGTTTGGAGTCCTCGGTGGTTTTCGGTAGATCACCGGGGTAATGGCGATACCTCTGGAATGTCGCCTCAGCATCCTGCGCAAGACGCGCTTTGAGTTGTTCCACGCCGCGCGATTCCCACAGCGCCTCGATCTCACGGAACAGTACGGAATCGTACGGGTCTTCCATGAAATCCAACTCTGTATTGGGATCGCGCGATTGGACCAGTCGCGTAACGCCACCCCAGAACTGCTCTGGTGTCTTCTCGTGCTTGCCTTGCAAATTAACCACATCGAAGGATGTTGGCGTACTGCTACGCCTTGTGCCTCGATTCCCTTCACCTTTGGCCAGCGCCCCGCTCTCCAGCGCCCGAAACACGTCGTCGGCCGATCGGTAGCCCAGACCGCGCAGGGCGTTGCCGATGCGCTCGAACGTCTCGCGCAGCTGCTGGAAGATGCGCTGCACCACCGCGGGGATGTTGGCCTTGTCGCCCATGGACCAGCGTGCGTACGCATCGGCCCGGGTCTCCCGGCCGCTCTTCTGCCCAGCCGGGTATTTGCGATCCAGCACCGCCTGGTCGGCGGCAGAGATGAGCCCCTGGCTCTCGGCAGCGTGGAACAGCTCGTGGTAGCCGGTGGCTTCCGTGGCCCCGTCCAGCGCCAGCCGGATGACCGACTGGACTGTGCCGTCCAACCCAGTCAGTGGGGTGTGGACACCGGCGATCTTGCCGCCCTCGACGCCGTGTGCCGCAAATGACGCCCTGGCGTCCCCCAGGTGGTCAGGATCGATCGAGCCGACGATCTGCAGCCTTACGGGCAGGCCGGCCAAAGCCCTGTCTATGGCCCCCTGGATGCGCTCCACGGCCGACATGGAGAGCGTGGGGCCATCCGTGGCGAGGGCTAGGTCTTGCTCTCCTCGTAGGGCCGCGGGTCCAGTTTGTCGGCCGCCATCCGTTGCATCTGCTGCAACTCCCGGCTGGCCTGCGGCCCCAGAGGACTCGGAGGTGAGAACGCTGCCATCACCGGTGCGAAGTCGAGACCCGCTTTTGCCCAAATTTCGGAGATCGTCGTGTATGCCGCTCGCGCGGTCTCCGTATTTTTCGTAGAAGTCATAAAGCATCTCCTCCAGGGCGGCCAGGTTGGTGTGCGTGAGCTTGCTGTAGATCACGGCCAGGGTCTTGGTGTACCGCTCGTCGTGCCCCTGCACCAGGCTGTGGTTGTACTCGTGCACCAGAGTATGCACGAACGAGCTGGCACGCAAGAAACTCGGGTCGTTCCCTTGTTCAATGTAGCCGATGTAAAACTCATTGAGCATGAGTGTCGCGTCGACCGAGAACGGATTGATCGCATACACCTCATAGCCTACCACGTTCGGGTTGGAGCGGAAGCCGTGGATGCCCGGGTCAACGGTGATGGCCAAGTCGATGCGCTTCTCACCGCTCGCCTCCAGCATGTTGTTGAATGCTGCGTAGACCTCGGCCATGGACTGGAATAGGTCGGTGTTCTTGTTGAACACGCCCCTGGCGGTGGACACGTCCTTCGGGTCCGTGAATGGGATCAGCACCTTGATGCCGGCCACTTCCGGGGCGGCCTCCATCATGGCCCTGAAGGCCGCCTTCTCCATCTCGAACTGTTCCAGCGCGCGCGCCTGCGTCTTCTCGTCCACCGCATCCTTCACGGCACGGGCGATTTCTCCGTTCAGCCGCGTGCGGTTCTGGATGAAAGGGTAGTCCATACTGCTCACCGCAGTGGTCTCGTCAAATTCCACAACCACCTCGAACCCAGGTTTGCTATACATGCCCTTCAGGTTGTAGTTGTATGCCTCGATGTGTTGTAGCAGCAACCCCTTGTTGTAGGTAGAGATTGGTATCGAGTATTTCCCCTGATATGAACTGAACGGCCCGTCCGATGGGATGAAATACACCGTGAGCGTGTTGCCGAGCATGTCGAGCTTGACCGGGTCAAACGCCTGCTTTAACGCTCGCAGCGGTTTAACGACCGTGGTCTCCTCTTGCCCGTAAATGTCCGTGTAGGTGACGGTCGCCGGCGCACGTAGGTTCTTGATGTATTGCTTGATCTTCGTATTCAACTCAGCCGGGTCGGCCTCATAGGTGCCGAGCGACTTCGCCTCGTTTCTGTCGGCGTAGAGCGACAACTTGAGTTCGGTGCCTTCCGCTTCTCCGGGGCGCTGCGGGCGGGTCAACAGATCCAGCTTGGCGCCGCTAATCAACTCTCCTCGCGTGGCCCGCAGGGTGGTCGTTTGCCCTCCCTTGGTCGTGCGGAGTTCCATCGACGCAGGTGCCAGGAGGAACGCTGCCTTCGCCAGACCATAGCCGCCGCGGGTATCGGTGCCGCTCTTGCCCTTGGCGCCCAAGCCCAGGAAGTGCTGCTTGACCTGGGCTTGTGTCATCCCAGTGCCGTTGTCGGTCACCGTGAACACCGTCATGTCGCCGTTGGATTCTGCCGAGTCCCACCGGTAGATGCGGTCTACCTGCAAGTTGATGTGCCGCCCCTTGGCCGCCCGCCTGGCCGGGAAAGAGTCCAGCGCGTTCTGCACCAGCTCGTTGACCAGTGTACCTTCCAGGTCGTTGTTGACGATGTCCTTCATCAGGGTGGGCAGCAGGTTCTCGGTATCAGGCTTAAACCGTGCGTCGGCCACCCGCGAGGCGTCCATCAGCGGTCCAGGCTCTAGGACCAGTGTGTTGGCTCCCTCGTCGTAGATGAGTTGGCCGTATGGTTTTTGGATCGTGAAGGTGCGTTGCCCCGGGGCCTTGTTGTAGCCGACACGCTCCACGGGTGCACCGAAGCGGTTGTCCGCGTTGCCGGCGGCCAACTGGAAGAGTTTGCCAAGTACCTTGCCGTTGTCCGGTTGCACGCGATCGGCACCGCTTTCCAGGTAGGCGGCTGCCAAGAGGTGTTCCGCTACGGACAGCGGGGTTTGCTTGGCGTCGGCTTCCCGGGCGATCCTCTCTGCAAGCGCGGTCCTGGGCGGCGGGCTGGGAGGCGGTGCCGGGGCGGGCGCAGGTGCGGGGGTTGGAAGGCTTCCCCCCTCCTCGTTGCGCACCATGAAGCGCACTTCCATGTCGTAGAGCCGGTCCAACACGGCGCGCAGGTTGGACTCTGGGAAGCGGCCCACCTTGCTCTTGCGGCCACCGCTGCCAACGTCCTGGAACCCGCGGGCACCCTCCATCAGATCCACCAGGGGCTGGTCGAGGAAGTAGCGCCCGCCGTCCTTCTTGGTGTGCGGCACGCGCAACTGGTAGGTGTCCGTGTCCGTGTCGCGGAAAATCACCACCCGGCCTTGGTTGGTGGGCAAGGCCACCACGTGTTCGCGGCTCTGGGCCAGCATCCACGCTGCCGCTTCTGCCGCGCCCACCGCACGCACCGAACGCAGTTCGTCAACGGTGTCGTGTTTGGTCTCCGGGACCAGGATGCCCTGGGCCTGGGTGCCGTCTGCACGGGTGAAGTTGATGATGCTACCCTTCTCGACCCGTGCGTAGCCGGCCAGGAGGTTGCCCGTGACGATGTACTGGGTGCTCTCGGTCTCCTGCGGGATCAGGTTGTCCCACTGGTTGCGTATTGTGCCGCGGAAGTCTTGCCGGCTGCCGGCCAACAGGCCGTACTGCACCATTCGCAGCCGTAGCGACTGGTTGGCATGGGCCAGGGCGAAGGTGAATTTGATCTTGCTGCGCGCCGCAGGGTTGCCGCTGCTGGTCGTGATGGAGACCCCGGTCACGACCGCAGGCACCCGCACGCCGGTCTCTTCGTCCAGCATGAGCTCGTGCGAACTGCCGATCTGGAACTGTTCCAGCATTTCCTCGGCCTGTTCGAGGGTGCGGCGCGCGTCTTGGATGGTCGCGTCGATCCCCAGTGTGGATTTTTCGGCGGCCACGGCTTCGTCGCGCCGCTGGTTCAACACGTCCAGCCATTCCGCAGAAGCAGCGCGCATCGCGGTGCGCTGGTCCTGCATCAGCATGAGCGGGTCTTGGCCGCCCAGGGCCTTGTGGATCATCTCCTCCAGCGTCTTCCTGGAGAAGGGTTTGCGCAGGTTGCGGGCTACCACCTCTTCCAGGACCGCGTCGGTGGCAAAGGGGTTGTCGGGGTCGGTGCCGGCGTGCAGGATGTCCGTGCGTACCGTGCGTGCCCTGTAGTCGTAGTTCTTGGTCTCTAGGTTGTTCTGGCCGATCTCATCGAGGTACTCGATGTGGGCCGTGAACATCTCGGAGACTTCGGTGTAGAACTGTTCTTGCAACGCCGCGGAGAACAGGGCAATTTTGCCAGAGACCTTGCGGAAAGCGTCTTCCGTCTGCCCGTTCCCGCCGCCGGCAATCCCTACCGGGTCGTTCAGCGTATCGTTGATGTCGCGGTTTGCCTGCAGCCACTGCACGACCATGGCATCGCCGTACTCGTTGAGCATGTCCGGCACGTCCTGGCTGAACGCGCTGGACGAGTCGGCGGTGGTGTTGGCACTCATGGACTTCAGCTTCTTCTCCAAGACCACCGCCGGGCGGGTCTCTGCGGGTAGCGCCGTATTGAAGAAGGTGTAGGACGGGCGTTCGACCTGGCCCTTGCGGAAGATGCGCCCCAGCATCTGCACGACCGTGTCCACGTTCAGGTCTGCCTGGGCGATAATCATGTGCCGCGGGCGCTTGTCGGTCACCAGGTGGTGCCCACCGGGCTGCGGGATGTCCTTGGTGGGGTGGAGGGACAAGCCAGTGGAACCGGCGCGGTTGATGATGAGAGCGTCGTAGCCGGGGTCTTGATTGAGGTTGAACGCCTTGATCGCGCGCTTCCTGTCGCGGTCCTGGCGACTGCGCTTCTCGATGATGTGCCGGTCGCCGTCCATGTTGATCCGCAGGTCGCGGCCGGTGATCTCCCCCACGCGCAGCCCGGCTTGCTCCATGCGGGTGCGCATGTGGTCGATCGGGGAACCTGGCACCCAGGTGTGCAGGGTTTCCAGCTTCCGCTTGAGGCGCACGTAGACGGCGTAGGAGTCCGGTGCATGCCTGGCCAACTGCGCCTCGGTCATGTAGTGCTTCGTCTTGTTCCCGCGCGGGTCTTTGACGGTGTATTTCAGCGTGTTGCGCAGGCCCTTGAGCAGTACCGCGTTGAACCCCTGGCGTATCTCATCGCCGACGACAAGCCCTTCCGCCGCCATGAGGTCGTTGAGGAACGAACCCATGGTGTGCATGATCCCGATGATAGGTTTGGCACCGTTGCCGTTGTCCCACACCGCCACCGCTTCGTCCGCCACGGCAGAAGCCTTGATCGCCAGCAGCATCTGCGCGACGTAGTTGTGGACGATCGAAGCGAAGTTCGCACCCTCGATACCGAAACTATCCGGTGCCGCTGAAGCAGTGTGGCCTGCTTCTGCTGCGACTGCAGCCCAGTCTATTTCCGCGTTGAGTTCGTTGCTGAAGGTGATGAGGCTGCGTAATTCGGCGGTGAGTTTGTCGGCTTCTTTGACATCGCGGGCTTTATTGGCTTCGTCGGTCTTGGTCCGCATCAACTTGATGTGCGAGAAGTCCTGTTCCCGGCGCACGTGTTGACCACGCTCGGTCAGGAAGCGTGAGACGACCTGCTGCAGGGCCACAGAACCGCGGTGCATGGCGGTGGTGAGGTCAGCAAACGACAAGCCGGACGTGCCCAGCACGGTGCGGTAGTAGAGTGGCATGTTCCCCGGGCGCTTGGCGAATGTCGCACTCATGTAGAGCACGCCCTGGGCTTCGGCAATCATGCTGCGCACGTACTCGGCGCTCGTCTGCTTCTCGCGGCCCTGCGCGTCCCTACGGGGGGTGGGGGTACGCCCGCCGCGGCCAACAGCGGCTTCTCCACCAGCGGCGTGGGCTTCGTCCAGGATGACGATGTTTTCCTTGGCGAGTTCGGAAAGGATGGTGCGTTGGATGCCGTGCCGGGTGATCTGTGAGTAGTTGGTGAACAACACGTCGTAGCCGTTGTTCGCCAAATACTCGGACGGGTTCTCTGCCATCTCCCGGTACGTGGCAGCGCTCTTCTGCCCGGCCCCGCCCTGCTTGTGGAACACCGTCTCCCCATCGGCGCCGACCACGTTTGCCTCAGCGTTCCCGCTCATGATAAACGGCGTCGCTTCGTGGCCGATGTCGTTCAGGTCGCGGTGCATGTCCGAAAAAAGATTAGCCTTCTCGGTGACGAAGATCGGGCGCAACCCCTGCAGGTTGGCATACCGGATAATCGCGGCGGCCACCCGGCCCTTGCCAATGCCGGTCATGTCGCCTTCGATCATCCCCATGCCACTGTCGATGGCGTCAATGGTCAGGGCCAGGGCGTCGATCTGCTCGGCAGACAACCGTGGCTCTCCACTGGCGGTGGTGTAGAGCTCTTCCTTCGCCGCGTACCCAAGTTTACCGGCGACCCAGGTGTCGAGATCGCCGTAGGCGTCTACGAGTTTTTGCAGGGCGCTCTGCGTGCCCTCGGCCTGGTTCCTGGGGATGAGGTTCTGCCCTGCCTCCCCGCGGGACACCGGCGTGTACGGGGTCTGGAGCCCGCTGGCGGGTGTCGGTGCCGGTGCCGCAGGGGCCGGGGTCGTCGGCTGGGCGATGCCGGCGAAGATCGCATCGAGGTCCACGGCGCGCACCTCGGCCCGGCTGGACATCTCCGGGTCTTGCAACTCGGTGCGTGCCTGGTTGTAGATCGCTTTGACGTACGGTTTGATCGCCTCGCCCAGGTTCCGCGCCAGCTCTACAGCGATCGCTTCCACAGTTTTGATGCCGGCCTTCATGTAGAGTCCGGCGATTTGCACGCCCGTGGTGACCAGCTCCGGGTCGATGCCGATGTTGAGTTTGGTCGGGCTCAACAGGCCCCGCATCTTTTCGTGCAGGGCGTCGAGTTTCGCCTGGTCCTCGGGCGAGAGGTTGCCGGTCAGCCCTCCGCGGTTGCCTCCCACAGGAGGCTGAACAGGCTCATCTCTTCCAGCAGTTCCTCCTTGGTCCGGTAGGGGCGCACCATCTCCTCCGCGCTTGCCGCCTTCCCCTCGTCCTCCAGTATCTGATCGATCGCCATCGCCTTGTCGCCCTTCGGGAGCCCGTCCGCCGCGGCCCCCTGGAGCCCGTCCAGGGCGTCCTGCAGGTTTTCCCCGTTCTCCTCCAGATCCGTCACCAGGTGCCCCAGGGCTGTCAGCAAATTCATTGGCTACCTCCTTTGCATCTAGGATTTTCGCCACTGCGTCGAAGTCTGCGGCAGACTCCACATCGCTAGGGCGTTCCGGTGCGTAGGTTGCATCAGGAGTGGCTTTCATCCCCTCGATGGTAATGAGACGAATCGGGAACGTCGTGCCCTGTTTGCGGTACACGTCGCCATCGATGTCGATATTGTGGGTCACGTTGTAGTGGCTGTAAAGGTAGTTCAGGAAAACTCTATCCGTTTCGGACATGCGGCCGTTCTTGAAGTTGTGCCCGCCGATGATGAACGCGGCCTTGCCGTTCTCGCCGATGGCACCCAATGACTCCGCCATAATCTGGTGCTCGATCTTCTTGAGCGGGTAGCCGTCTGCTTCCTGCACCTCCGCGGCCGTGCCAAACGGAGGGTTCGCCACCACGCGATCAAACGCACCTTCCATGCTCGGGTCGCCCACGTCCATGGCGTCTGCGTTCGACACCTGGAAGCCCTGCGCACGCAAGTGCTGCAGCCGCGGGCCGGAGTCCAACTCATTGGCCAACACGTTACCCGGGTTCTTGGCACCGGCCACCAGCATCCCGTTGCCAGCCGTGGGTTCGTAGACGCTCAGGGTGCCGTCCGTGTCGATACCCAGCCAGCGTTGCATGAGGTACGCCAACGGTGCCGGAGTGCTGTACTGCTGCAGTGCGACGCTGGTGCTGTCGCGCTGGGAGAGCCCGGCCTGCAGGTCGTAGAGTTCCTTGATCTGACGGAACTTCAGCACGTGGGCGGTCTCGGCCTGCATGATCTCCCGCAGGCGCTGCACCACGCCGTACTCGAAAGCCTCTTCCACGTACTTGTGTTCGTAGCCCTTGCTTGGGTCCAGGTCGGTGACCGGCACCCCCATCAGCGTGGCGGCCCGCTGGCGCATGGTCTTGCGGTCGTGCTTTACGCCCGCGCGCAGGTCGGCGAGGAAGTGCCCGGCCAGTGCACCGGTGTTGACGAGCCCCGGGGCACCCACAGCCGGGTCGGCAGCGGCAGGGGCAGGGGGCGCTACGGGCGGCGCAGGGGGCGGTTCCGGGGCCGGGGTGTCTGGGGTAGAGGGCTGACTCTCGGGCTGCGGCAAGGCGGCCTGCAGGGAGCGTAGGGCCTCCTTTTGCACACGGATGTCCCTGTAGGCCGCCGCCATGCGGGCCGCGTCCTGCTTCTCCTGCGCAGAAGCGTACCGAGCGCGGGCGTTGCCCAGTTCGTATTCGGCGTCGTCTATCGCCTCCCGGATGTCCGCTTCCGCTTGGGGAATCAGGGCGGGCGGGTAGTCATGGGCCGGGAGGATGTCGGCTTCCGGCACAGGCGTCCCACCGGTGTCGTAATACTCGCGCAGGTCGGGGGTGTGCCCCTGGTGCATGCGCTCTGGGGTAAGGACGGCGGGGGCCGGGGCTTCTGCCACTGCTGGCTGCCCGGCCGTCTTCCCGCCTGGTTCTGGTTCGGCTGCGCCCTCCGGTGCTGCAGGCGCACTCGCGGGCTGGGTGGTGTCGCTCTTGAGCCACTGTTTGAACTCAGCGACGGACATCTCAGTAATGTCCATGATGCGGTTGGGGCCGCTCGCGTCGTAGTTGCGCAGGTACAGGTCGGCCGCTTCGTCCAGGCTGCCGGCCCCCATGATGACCTTGTGCTCATCGAAGGTGCCGTCTGCGTTCTTCTGGTCCACCACGAACACCGCGTCCATGTCGGCGTCGGGCACGAAGCCCTCGGGGATGAACACGTCGATCTGGTCTCCGTCTGCTCCCTCAGTGCGCCGGATGTAGCCGTAGTGGTCCTGCAGGGCGGTCTCCCACGCCTTGCCGTCTTCGTCGGTGCCCTTGCGCACACTGCCGGCCGGGTTCTCGATCGAGATGTCCAGGCCCGGGTAGAATTTATTGACCTTGCCGACCCTGTAGTTCCCGGCGGCGGCCTGGTCCGGGGTGGGTTCCGGCAGGTCGTTGGTGGGGGATGTCGCGGCTTCGTTGGCGGCGGCGTCGATGCTTTCGGCCTCCAGGATCTCCGCGGCGGCCGGGATCGCCGCAAACTTCTGCGTACGCACGGCCTGGGCCTGCTCGGCGGCGGCCTCCTGGCGTGCCTCCATGCCGATCTGGTGCGCCTGGCCGGCCGTGGCACCCCTGGTCCATGCTTCCTGGTAGGCGGCGTCGTACTCGGGTCCGAAGTTGATGGCGCCCTGCGGAGCCGGGGGCGACTCGGCGGGGGCGGCCTCCTCCTGCTGCACCGGCACGGGGGTGGTGGGCTGCAGCGGGGTGCCGAAGGTCGGGCCGGTACGCCCCATGGGGATCGCGCCACCACCCGGCGGCGGTGCGGGCGGCTGCAACCCCGCCCCCTGTGCGTGCGCCGTATCGGCCGCTGCGGTCTCTTCTGGGGTCAGGGCTCCACCGTCCGCGGCGGTGAGGTCTACGGGACGGTCCCCTTGCACCGTGGGGCTCTTGCTGGGTAGGGAGCCGACCGCGCCACCGATGATGCCGCCGGAGGCCGCGCCCAGGATAGCCGCATTGAGTGCTTCTTCCATGGCCTCGGCGTCGAGCATCGAACGATCGGCACCGCCCCGCTCCAGCAGGGTCTGCACGAACTCGGTGGCGCCCTCCACACCGGCCACTTCCACGGCAGACTGCAGGCCCCGCGCGAACCACCCGCGCCCTTGCTTCGACGCGAAGATGGGCAGTTCCTTGAGCAGTTGGATGCCCGGCACCTTGGACAGCAGCAAGAGGTCGTCCACCACTTCCAGCGCCGCCGCCGGGGTGGCGTAGGCCAGCGCCTGCCAAGGCTTGTGAATCCCCTGCTCGGCCTGCCCCGCCTCGATCTCGCCCAACTCGAAGGGGAGCGATCCGGCGAAGGAGCCGGCCGCGGCACCCATTGTGGTGCGTTTTGCAATCTGCTTGGTTGCTTCCTTACCCAAGAGGTTGATCGCGCCCTGGCGTGCGATGAGCGCACCGGCGCCACCCGTGACCATGGTGGTCGCCATCATCGGCAGCGACTGGGCGAACCCATGGGCCACGTACTTGGCTGCGTTGCCGAAACTGTCGTTGGCTTCGCGGAAGGAACCCACGGCCGGGGCGACGGCTTGCTGGCGTTCCCCGAGCTCGGCCAGTTGCGCGTCGGCCGTCGTGGTATCGCCGCCGACCACATCGGTGGCGAACCGCATGGCTCCGATGGCCGCTTGAGGGATCATCAGCGCACCGCTTTCCAGCCCCTTCAGGAACTCGCCACCGACCGTGCTGGTATCTTCCGGCACGGGTGCGGGAGCAGGGGGTGGAGCGGTCGGCTCCAGGTTGGCCAGGTACTCGGCGATCTGCGTATCCTGCGCCCCTGCCTTGCGCGCACCCTCCAGGTCGAAGCCGACCCGTTGGGCCAAGAACGTGGCAATCGCTCCGTCGCTGGCACCCGCCTTGCGCGCACCGTCCAAGTCGAATTGCATGGGTTACCTCGTGCGCCGGCTCATGGGGTTGTCGGGCGAACTCTGTGGCATGGGGATCGCGCCGCCACCGGGGGGCGGTGCGTACTGCGGTGGTTCCGGTGGCGCGGGTGTTACGTCCGGCGCCGCACCAAGGCCCGTGAGAAATTTGCTCAGATCCACGTCGCCGCCATCCCCCGTGTCCTTCTCCTGCGGCAGGGGAATCCCCTCCGCTTCGAATCGGTGGCCGACCTCGGTTAGGTACTCGTTCGCGGATTCCACCCCCGGGTTGTCAGCTACGGCGGCAGCCAACATTTCCTTGCGCGTCTTTTCGTCGGCAGCCATATACGCCCTGCGAGCTGGGCTGTACTCTTTCCCAAGGGAGTCGAAGAATTCCTTCGCGGCGGTCTTTTTGGCATTGACTACCGCACCGTAGGCAGTGCGATATGTAGTCTCCAGAGAGGTTCGGATTGCCCTTGCAAGCCGTGCGTCGTCCCTGTTGTCACCTACCTTGGCCGCAGCAACGGCCCCATCGTTCTTCAACGCCTGCAGTTCCTTGTCCCCCTTCAGTTTGCGATCCTCAGCCGCGATTGTCTTGGCAAGGGCCGTCTTGTCCATCTGCGCCTTCATCGCCGTGGTGGCGAGTTTGTCCGCCTCTTCGACGGTGAACTGCCCACCCTCCAGCCGGTCGGCCATGATCTTGAACTTCTGCTGCTCGTCCACCCCCACGTTCGGGTCGGCGGCCAGGCGCCGGGCCTCCTTGACGTAGGCCAGGGACTTGTTGAGCTCGGCCAGCCGCGGGGCAAACTCGTTGCTGTACCGCAGGCTGTCCACCAGCAGTATCTTCTCCTGCATCAGGCGCGACTGGTTCTCGAGGCTGCCGATGTAGTGCTTGTTGAGCATCGTGCTGAACTGTGCAGCCTGCTTGACCTGCTCCCGGGGAATCATCTGGATCGGGTCTTTCGGGTCGCTGGTGCGCCCTGCGGTAGCCGGCACCAAGATGGGGTTGCCGTCCTTGCCGATCAACGGTTGCTTGGTCTCCGGGTCCACGACACTCATGTTCACACCAACCGCGTCTTGCTTCGGGTCGTAGAGCACGTTGACGATCTGCCCGACCTCGCCCTTGACCGAACGCACCGCGCCGGTTTCCATGTCCAGCGCATCGTAGTCGTGCACTGCGCCCCTGCGATCGGCCGACATGCGCTCCAGACTCTGGAAGAACTCCTCGTTCTTGGCGGTGCGGCGTAGCGAGATCGGACTTGTGGCACCCAGGGTTTTGATCTCGTCCATGCCGGCCCCCACCGCTTCGTAGGCTTTCAGTACCTGCGCCGGGTTTTCCTTGCGGCCGATGTCCAGCAACGCGCGGTACTGCGCCGGCATCTTCTCCAACTGCTCTGCGGAGAAGGGGAGACCTTGCTGAAGTTGGGCGACCAACAGGCGGTACTCGCGGGCCTGGTCTTCGCGGCCCTGGGCCTCCGTCTGCCGGCCGCGTTGCTGGGTGTTCCACTCCTGGTCGGCGCTCAGGCCACGCATGCGTATCGCGCTCTCCCGTGTCTCCCGGGCGTCCGCGTTGCGGCGCAGGTCCATCTCGTCGGAGTCGTTCTTCACCTTGGAGAGGGTCGCGTAGACGTTGACCGCTTGCGCGATCGGGTCGGTGCCGATGTTGGCGGCGCGGGAAAGGTAGCTTGCCATCTCTCTGTTCCTCCTAGAATAGGCCGCCGGCCGCGAAGCCAATGATGCCGCCGACTACCATGCCAACACCAATGCCGGGCAGGCCGCCGATTGTGCCCATCTGCGCGCCCGCATAGGCCCCCGCCAGGGCGCCGGCCGCACCGCCAGCGGCAGCGTTCTTCTGCTGCCGTGCCGCGTCTTCTTGCTGCTGCAGTTGCGTCTGCTGGAACGCCTGCTGCTGCTTGAGGGATCGGTCCTGCAGGATGAGTGCGCTGGCCGCTTGCTCGCGCTTCTGGTCGTTCTGCGCCCCGGTGATTGCCCCGGTGGAGGCGCTGGTGGCGTACTGGCGCCCGGTCTTGAGGATGCCGCCCATGGGTCGTCTCCTATGTGCTCTGGGTATCGAGACCGCTGATGGCGCTGCCCCCGACGCCGCCGAATGCGATGTTGCGGCTGCGCGCGGCGATGTTCTGCCGGATACGGTTGGCGGCGTCGGTGCGGGCCAGGGCGCCTTGCCGATCCCAGTCTTCGTCCATGCGTAGTTGCGTCTCCTGTGTGGGTCGCTGCCCCAGGGCCGACAAGCGGTGTTGCTGCGTCTGCCGACCCGTGTCGATAGCGCTGTTGACGGCTGGCATGGCATCGCCGATGGCTTCGTCCACCATCCCCGGGTTGTTGTAGTGGGTCATGTTCATCAGCGCGTCTTCGTAGGGCATGAATCGGCTGGCGTAGTCGTCCCACTGTTCCCGCAGGATGATCCCTGGCAGGTCCAGGGATTGCTGGTCCTGGAGCGCCCAGTCCGTCAGGGTACCGTTTGGATTGAACCATAGATCGTGCCGCGCGTTTGGGTCATAGGTGCGGCTGTTCTGGTCGAGGTTGTTGCCTATGTCGCCCGTGTAGCCACTGTCCTCGTTCCAGTGCGGATTGTATGGCATGCTGTCCTCCTACAGGCCGGCTCAGGCTTTCATGGTGACGGGGTCAGAGGCTGCCGGGCTGAACCAGCCCTGCTCTACCCCGTATGCCCCGGCCCCCGTGGCGCTGGCGAACAGGCTGGTGAGGTAGTTCTGGTTCTGGATGTACTGGGCGCTGTTCAACTCGCTGTTGTTCATCTGCTGCTGCACGTCGAGCTTGTCCAGCCCGAACTGGAAGCCCCAGTCACTGATGGTCTGCTGGGTGGCGAGCGAGGCTGCTTGGCCCAGGCCGCTGACAGCGAAGTCGGCCCCGCCGCGGCCCAGTTCCACGACGTTCTGCATCATCGCAGAGCCTTCCGCGGCCAGGGCGTTGGTACCTTCTACCGATCCCCGTGCTGCGGTCTGTGCAACGCCCTCGGCGCCCATGGCTGATGCGTCGGTGATGGCGCCGGCGCGGTTGCCGTAGGCTTGCGCCACGGTGCCGGTGCCAGCCTGCTTCTGCATGATGTTGGCGTTGATCGCGCCCTGCACCTGGGTGGCGTAGCGATCATTGTTCGCCACGTCGGCCATGACCTTGTCTTCGAAGGGCCGGAAGACCGTGGCGTAGCGGTTCCACTGCTCCCCGGCAATGGCTGTGGTCTGCTTTTCCAACTCGGTGCGTCCCTCGATGGCGTCTTGCCGGGCCTCGTCCTTGAGGAACTTCTTGTCTTCCTGGCGCTGCTCATCAACGGCCACGCGCTCCTGCGCCTCCCCCTCGGTTTCCTTGAGCCTGACACCTCCGGCGCCTGTATCCCACATCCACGTTGGCATCGTTAGCCCTCCTCTTGCTGCGTACGCACCGGGTGCGTCTCTATTCTAGCGGTTTCCCCACCCACAAAGCGACGGGAACCCTACCCGCCGATGCGTTGCACGATGGCGACGAGTCTGGCCCGTGCCGCACTGTACTGCGGGGTCATCGGGGTGCCGGCCGCGGTGCGCAGGGCAGCCAGTTCGGCGTCGATGGCCCGCAATATCTGGTACAACGCCTTGCCCATGGCACGGTTGCCCTGGTGTTCACGCTCTGCGGCGTCGGGTACGTGCGTGAGGTCAAGCGGCATGGGTCACCCGGACGATCGTGTCCGGCAGGTAGCGCGCCACTTCATTCACGCCAATCAACCACGCATGATCCACGGCGCTGGTCAGGCGCAAGGTTACCACCCCACCCTCCGCGTCTACGCTCTGGGGTACGGTATCCACCAGCACATTCAGGGCCGGCTGGTCGGTGGCGATGGTCACGGTAACGGTGCCGTCTACCTGCGCCCCCACCACGGCCTCCAGCAATGTGCGCGGGGTGATGACGATGGACAACGGGCGCCCATCCGTGTCGGCTGCCGACCAGAGTGCGTAGTGTGTGAGGTCAGATGTCCCCTCGACAGCCGGGACCAGTTCCATCCGATGGTCCATGGACACCGTGTTATAAATGCGTCCTGCCAGCGGCCCTTCAGTGATGACTTGGTGGTAGCGCGGCATCAGGATGTCCCCTCCGTCTTGAGCACGATCTGCTGTAGATAGCGCTTGAACAGGGTGATCTGTTTTGTGGTTGCGGTGCCAGTCTCGGACCCGTAGGCCACCAACCGATACGACACGCTCAACGCGGTAGATGGTGAATCAATGTGTGCCGCTACAAACGGCACGTCCTGGGACATAGATGTGGTAGAGGCTTGCAGCGAGACGGCACCGAACCAGCCGCTGGCCCCCCATCCGCTGATGTCTGTCCAGGTACCGCCATCAATGGACCGTTGGATTTTCGTGTTTACCGTCAGGGCGTCTTGGTCCGCGCAGCCGCTGAAATACAGGTTACAAGTGCTCGAGTACAGCAACAACACCTTGCGGGCGGTACTCCCAACCGTTACCCCTGGCACCGTCTGCAGCGTAGTCGGGGTGCCAGAAGCGAACGACAGGGTCTGCCCGGCTTCGGTGAAGGCGCTTTGCATCATGTGCACCGCCCCGGTGGCGATGACCGTGGTGTCTACCGTGTCCAGATTCCGCAAGTCCCCATTGCTGTAATTCGAAACAAAGCGCCAAATCGAACCATCCCAGCGGCTCAGTGTCCCGGTCAGCCCTCCTGCGTCATAGCCGTACCACAGGTCGCCCAACTGTTGCGTTGTCGGCGGCGAGCTGGCTGCAGAGTAGAAGGTGACGACCTTGCCGTCTGCGGTAGCCTGGGCGTCGGAGGCGTCGAGAATGGCTTGGGCGATGTCCGAGTCGCGGCGTGCCACCCATACACCGGACTCGTAGATGTAGATTTTGTTCTTGTCGTTGGTGTCGAACCAGATGTCGCCTTCCGACTCACCCGCTCCGCTCGGCTCGGTGGACTGGTAGAACGACACGATCGCTCCGTCTGCCGCAGCCTGGGCTGTTGCTGCCGCCGCGATGGCCTGCACGATGCCTGCATCGAGGGCCGTCAGCCACGTTGCGCCGCTCCAGATATAGAAACTGTTGGAGCCGGCGGTGGTGTCGACCCACGAGTCGCCCGCGTCCATCCCAGTGGGTGCGCTGTCACTGTAAAACGTGGTGATCTTGCCGTCTGAGGACGCATCGGCCCAGTAGCCATCCAGGTAGGCCAGGCCGATGGCATTCAGCGGCGCTGCGCGCCAGGCCAGGGTTCCCGCACTACCGTGGGAAACGTCCTCGTAGCGGTAGATGCAGGTCGCATCCACCGGCACCGCACCATCGGTGTCCACCCAGATGTCGCCGAAAGCCTCGCCCACGGCGCTGGGGGCGGCGTCTTGGAACCACGTCACGATGGCGCCGTCTGCGGACGGCTCGACCGCCTCGGTGGCCAGCAGAGCCGTGGTCAAAGCCGTCGCGGCGTTCATGGCGTTGGATACCACCACCGACACGGACGTGCCGTCCAGCGTCCCCGTCACGTCTCCGGCAAAGGCCACGTTGGCGCTGGGCAGGTAGGGATTTTCAGCCGCCAGGCTGGGCTGGATGACCAGCGTGGTGATGAGGCCGCCGGGGGCGATGACCAGATCGACGTTGCGGATCGCCTGCACGCCGAAGGTGTAGTAGCGGTTGATCGGCGCCCCGTGCACGAACAGGAAGCGTTGGTTGGGGGGCAGCGAGTGGACCTGTTCTTCGTCTGGGGTGGTGCCAATGACATAGGCCGCGTTGGATGTCGAGGAACGCACGTAGACCAGCCAGCCGTCGATGTCGGTGTCGGTGTCGGTCCCGGTCCAAGCCCACTCGAATGAGAGGTTGCAGGTGCTGTCGGTGTTGACGGTGTGGTCCACCGCGGTGCCGTCCGCCGCAATCGTCGGCGCGGTGATGGCCGCTGCGTTGCGGTCGTTCGAGCGGTCCTGGTTGAAGACGATCGTGGCCACCTGGTCGTTGATGCTGTCGATGTCCACAACTCGCATGGTCTCGAAAAACGCACGCAACTCATCGAAGTTCTTGCGCACGGATGCCTGCACCGTGGCGCTGAGAGACGAGAGGTTAGGATACCGGATCGCCACAGCCTCACCCCCTCTCGGGCTGCGCGAGCTCTTCCATGGAAGACGCCATCTCCACGGAATACACCTCCACCGTGCCGCTGATGACGAGGTGCCAATGGTCGCCGATCAGGGTGTCCGGCAGGCGCTGCGGGGCGTGACTGGTGACGGTCGCCGTGTACTTGAGGGTGCCGCTCTCGTAGATCGCCACACTCGCCGGGTACGCTGCGGCGTAGACGCGGATCGCGCCAAACTGGGTATCGCCAGGGGTCAGCAGCGGTTTGCTGGTCCACGTCAGGGTCGCGACCGAACCACCCTCGAACGTGCGTACCTGCCCGGCCGTGTAGTTGTAGAGGGCGAGCTTGTTGCCGTCGTCGTACACAGCCCCGGCCGTGTACTCCACCCCAGCCTCGGAGAAGGTCGTGAACTGCTGCGTAGCCGGGTTGAAGATGAACGCCCCCCGGGTCGCCGTGGCCCGAGCGGTGGGGTAACCCTTGGGGTGCCCGGTGTCGTGGATGTAGGAGTAAGAGCTGTCGAAAAATCCGACGTACTCGCCGTTGTACTGGTAGCCGGCGATGGTCCCCGGCAAGTAGGACGCCCACTCCCGTTCGGTGAAGAGCTTTTCCGTCACCAACTTGCTGCCGCCGAGGCTGACCGACCCGAGGCCCAGCGCGCAGGGGTAGATGATGGTGCCGTTGAGGTCCACGACGCCCCGCCGACTGGTGCATGCGTAGCCCACTTCCAGGCGGTCGATCGACAGCGCGGACGGGTCGGCGCCGGTGGCGATGGTCGGCACCCCATCGGTGAGCACCAACAGCGAATTGCCGAGCGGCGCCAGTGCCACGATGCGTTCGGCCACGCTGAACTGGTACGCCACCGGCCAGGCGTGTGGCTGGTAGGGCACCGAGATGCACACAGTGTTGCCGGTGCCCTCGAACTGCTCGTTCTTCACGAACCCCGCCAGGCTGCCGTTGGGCAGGGCGATGATTCCGATCATGTTGTCGGGGGGAGGCACCCACCCGTCCGTACCCAACACCGCGCCGTAGCCGGTGAAGGCGTACGTCACATCCGTGGTGTCGGTTCCCTCGGGGACCACTTCCACGAACTGGTACTCGGTTCCGCTGGAGCCCGTGTTGGTGAAGTAGAGGCGCTTGGTGTCCATCGGCACGTAGGTGTTGTCGCCGGCCACGAAGTCCTGGTCCATGTCGGCCACGTGGAAGGTCTGCCCGGGGTACGCGGTCACCTCGTTGGACACCGGGCTGGGCGGCCCCTCTTCCCCGTACTCGTTGACGAACGTCATCACCGCGGCCCTGGTGATGGCCGTGGTCGGGTCGCTGTCGGTGGCCGTGCCCGTGACCGACAACGTGACCGCCTGCGTCGGGGATGGCACCCCCACGTCGAAACACAGCGGGTAGACAGGCGTCCCGGTGGCGGCTATGGCCTCGTTGAGCACCTTCGGCTTGCCGTTGCCGGTGTAGTAGAGGCGTTGGTACCAGTCGTTGGGGATCGGCCCACGGGCGACCTGCACCTCGTCGGTCCATCCGAACCAGATGACGGCGTCTTCCGGGTCCGGCTGGTAGCGGAAGATGGTCTGGTAGGGAGGCCACGAGGACGTGATGGTGTGCGTACCCCCTCCGGCGGCGGCCGTGATGGCGACCATGTTGCCCGCTCCGACCGGCAACGCCGAGTGCAGGGTGATCTTGTCCGCGCTCACCACGCCGACGTAGTAGTCCGTGGCGAGCGCCAGACCGGCCGGGAGCGTGCCCGTGGTGGTCAACTGCACATGCTCACCGCTGACGAAGGCGTGTCCGGTCACCGTGATGTGATCGGCAGTGCCAGAGGCGTCGATCAGCACGGAAGCGTCGGTGAACGTGTCGGTCGGGTAGGCCAGCGGAGTGCCCAGCAGGGACGTTGCCTTCCACGGCAGCAGCGACCCTCCGGTGAACCGGCAGTTCACAGCCGCCGTCGCTGCGCTGTCCGGCAATAGGTGCGGAGCGACCTTGGGCGCGATGCCCTGGAACGAGCGCAGGGTGATCTTCATGGGGCCGGCTGCCTGCCACCGGAGGCTGCGGAGGCCCCGGGGGCGTCGGGGGCGGCGGCCCGTTCGACCTGTGCGTGCAACCCGAGCCCCTGGACGAACTGCTTGTAGAAGGCGTCGGAACGCGCCAGGTTGCCAACGCTGGCGGTGTCCTTGGCGAACGCCCGGTAGAGCATGTAGTCCATCAGCGGCGTCTCGTAGACATCAGCCAGGGCGATGGTCGAGGCGGCGGTGGCAAGGTCGGTAGGCGGCCCGGCCAGGATCGCTTCGACCTGCGCGGTGGTGCCGGTCGGCTGCGGCGGGTAGACCCAGAAGACCCTGGGATCTTTGTCGTCGTAGAGAAACCCCTTGACCGTGGCGTCGGCATTGGCGGCGATGGACCATTCCGGGTCGGCGTTGTCCAGGTCGGAGCGGTTTAGGGGCCGGATTGCACGCCCCGGCACCGCGCCGGCGGCACCCATGTTGCGCGTCACTTCCAACAGTTGGTGGTAGGTGGCGCCGATGCTTTGCCGTGCGCCGGCCACCAGGGCGATGCTGGTCGTGGTGGTGCACACGTTGGGTTTCAAGATGGCGATGGCGCGCTGTGCCGAGTTCAGCCACCCCAACAGTTCCGCGGCCGTCCAGCGCACGTTGGACGTGTCACTCAGCGTCAACTCGACCTTGTCGATGATGGCCGTACCGGTCAGCGTGCCCATGCGTCCTGTCCTTTCCGCTTACGCGAACGCCCACTGGACCTTGCGGCCCGTGCGTAGCGCAGCGCCGGTGTCGACCGCGCGCATGATGGCTTGCTCCAAGTGAGGTGAGACCATGGTCATGATGCCCGCAGGCCCCGCCAGGTGCAGCACGCTGTCTTGAAACAGGTGGTCGTAGGTACCGTTCCACGGCAGGTCATCGTCCATGCTTTCCAGCGCCGGCGGCCGTGCGTACATCGGCATGTGCAAGGTGAACGCCACCGTGGTGGTTGGGTAGAGCTGCACCAGCGAGCCGCGGATCTCGTACTCGGCCGGGACGGCGTCGGCCGCCGTCACGTAATGGGACCGCGGCCGGGAGAGGGGCCGGAGGGTAGCGATCTGCGTGCTACCCCCCGACGTGTACTCGAGGAACGGCAACTCGTCGGCCACGCCCAGGAACAACTCGGGCAGATCGACGGTGGTGGTACCGATGGCGTGGGTATCGCTCTCCCATGGGTCGCGAAGAAGGTCGCTACGGGCCTCCCACAGCCGGCGCGCAATGACATCCTGCACCGCCTGCGCGGCGTCCACGAAGGCGATGGAGGGAGGCATGAGCTTCAGGCGTGGCAGCACCCGGGCGAACAACTCGGCGACGGTCATGGGCTACCCCTTGCGCGGCTTGCGCGGCTTGCGCACCGGCGCCGGGTCGGCGGCGGCGGCATCCGGGTCGGTACCGGTACGCACGGGCGGGAACACACCGGCCAACGGATCTTCCGGGGTGGGCTCCTCCACGAACTCGGTAGTGACCACCGCGGGATCTTCCGCGGCGGCCAGGTCCGGCCCGGGGCTCGGCTTCCCGGTGCCAACGACGATGGGGTGGACGATCTTGCGCCCGATCCTGGCCTCTTCCGGGGTGGGATCGTAGGGCACCAGGTAGGGCTGTGCGTTGAGCACGGGCGTCTTCGGGAAGAGCCCGCCCGTGTTGGTGTTCAGCAGGTACTGGATGGCCATGGTGTCGTTCTCCTTACGCCGCCTGGGTGACGGCCGTGAACACGCACGCCGTGCGTACGCCCTTGTTGCAGTAGAGGCCGGTGGTGCCAGTCGCCACGTCGGTGTCGATGAACAGGCACCCCTTGGCGTAGCCGGCGTCGCCGTCCGTGGGTACCGTGGTACCGGTGGCGAAGAGGATGTCGCCCCGCCAGTCGCGCAGCAGGGCGTTGACGCTGGCGGTGGCCGCCCTGTCACCCGTGAGGGTGATGGTATCCATCAAGAAAGGCATGGCGCGTCTCCCTTAGCAGGCCCGCAGGATCATGTAGGACACCAGGTGATCGGTGCTCGGGTCGTCCGCGAAGGTCAGCGTGACCGTGTCGGCGGCACTGATGATGGCGTCGGACAACAGCCGCGGGGTGGAGCCCTTGTCGATGAGCTGTGCCACCAGGATGTCGGTGGTCAGGGCGCCCGTCACGGTAACGGCTTCCGCGGCGGCCCCGCCGAGCGTGGTGTGCACCCCGGCGTAGGCGATGTAGTAGGCCGGTACCGCGTGGGCCACGGGGGCGAACACCGCGTAGGAGATGGTGTGTGCGGCCAACGGGTTGGTGCTCAGGTACACGGTCGTCGCGTCGGCCCCGACTGCGGCCCCGCCGACCTGGTCGGTGTCGTCCGACACCGAGAAACTCGCGAAGGCGATGTCGCCCACCGTGCTCCCGGTGGTGGTGATGGTGTTGGTCGCGGCCCCCGCGGCGTCTGCCACACTCACCTGCGTGCCGGCGTGCGTGCACACCCACCCGGGCATGATGTCCTGGTCGAGTACGGCGCACTGCACGGCGTGCGCGGTCAGCGGATCGGCACTCAGTTCGGGGGTGATGGTGTTGGCGGTGGGCACCGCCTGAATCACGTAGTCGCCGTCGTCGGAGAGGCTGAACTGGTAGAACAGCGGGTCGGTGGTCACCCCAGCGTTCTCGTAGTGGGTGATGACCGGCAGCGCCGTCTGGCCGTTGGAGCAGGCCACAGCACGGAACGCCTGGCCGATGTTCCAGCCGGGCACGGGCGCCGACACACGGAACTTGCACGAGGTGGCGCTGCCCTGGTTGGTGAAGTTGGCCGGACTCCCGCCGCCGCCATTGGTCTTGACGAAGGTGCAGCCTACCGCGTAGCCGGAGCCAGCGTCGGCGGGGACCGTGGTGCCTGCCGCCATGAGCATGTTGCCGGAGGCGTCTCGGATGAGGGCCTTGGGTCCAACTGCGGAGACCCGATCGCCGGTGATGGTGACGGTGCCGATGTGTGCGTTCTGAAACAGTGCCATGTCGAGTCTCCTTGTAGGGTCACATAAAGAAGGGAGCGGCCCCCCAGGATGGGGGGCCGTCTCGGGGTTAGACGTTGGTGACGGAGCTACTGCAGTCGATCCCGACCATCGTGATCTGGATCTTGCCGTTGTCGGTGAGGGTACCGCCTTGGACCAACACGCGCAGTTCGCAGTAGACTGCGGCCTCGATCGGCTGCGGGAAGGTGGCCGTGGTCGGCCCCATGGTGGCGAGCGTGAGCATGTCGGTCGCGGCCACGTACTCGTCGGTGCCATCGTGGACGGAGTAGGTGCAGGTTCCGGTGCCACCGGCTGCGACCCGGGTCATCGCCATGTGGCAGGAAAGGATGACGCTGTTCGCCGGGATGGCGAACAGATTCACCACGTCGGTGTTGATGAGCTTGGTGGTGGAGGTGAGCAGGGTGTCCAGATCGAACTCCCGTTTCATGACCCACAGGTTGCCGCCACCGGCGGCGGGCTTGAGGCTGACATTGGTGTCAGCGGCGGTTGATGCACTGGGGCGATCGGCCATAGTCGTACTCCTTTCGAAAGATCAGGTGGGGTGCATGATGCACCCCACCGGGTTGAAGGTTTAGCCGGCCTGCACGGCGGCGTAGCCCATGTACTTCGGGTTCACGACCTTGTAGCCGTAGACCTGCAGGCCCTCCATCGCGCTGCCGAAGGTGTCCTGCAATTCGAGCGTGCGCTGCTTCACCAACTGGCTGGCGAAGGTGAGTGCACCCTTGTGGCCGAAGATCACGGGCCAGATGGCGGTGGCGCCGGTCCCAGAGAGAGCCGTCAGGTTGTTGGATGCGTAGATCTTGAAGTTGTCGATCATGCCGATGCGGCCGTTGCGCAGGGTCTGGTTCGAGCTGTCACCCGTGAACAGGGCGGTGCGCAGGTCAGACTTCTGGATACGGTTGGTGATGACGGTCGGCATGACCATCCAGCGCTCGGCGTCTTCCGGCACGGCCTGCTCGGTGAGCACGCTGGCGGCGTCGGCGACTATGTCGAGCACGTTGGCCTTGGTCGCCACCAGCGGCGCTGCCGTGGTGCCCATGTTGTAGGCACCGCTCTTGGCGCCAGCGGTCAGGCCGTAGTTGCTGGAGTTGGCTTCGCTGGCGATGTTGCCGAGCACATCGGTGTCGATGGTGATGCCCATCGCTTCGGAAGCGTCCGAGGCCCACTCGTCCAGGGCGTTGATGTCGAACTGCTTCTCGTCCAGCGTGTCGAGGCCGACCGAGTAGAACTTGGCCTTGTCGATCTGCAGCTCGACGGCAGTGGGCTCATGGAACTGCCGGGCGGTGCGCAGGTCCATGTTGCGCGTGTAGTCGGAAATGGTCACGGCGGGACGGGTACGGATGATGACCGTGTCGCCCTGGTTCTTGATCTCACCCTCGTAGTCACGCTGGGCGATCTCGCCGAAGACGGTCTTGTCGTAGAACTTGAGCAAGAGCTTCTTGGCGTAGATGACCGGCGTGTATTTGCTGGCGTGGTCGGAACTGTAGTTCGGGTATGACCCTGCGGTCGGAAATGACATGACTTGCTCCTTCTACCGGCTTACCCGACCACGCGGTTGTCACGCATGGCGACCATGATCTCTGCCTCCAATGTCTTCGCTTCCTTCTCCCGCCCCCGATAGCGACCCTTGGCCTGGTCGTCGTAGAAGGCGTTGACCTCGGCCATGCCCCAGACTTTGTCTGGCGAGGCGTCGGTGAGGGATTGCGCAGACGTGGCGCGGCTGGGTGGTGCCCGCATGGCGTCCTGGTCGGTCACGTGGCGGCGCTGGTCGGCGGCCGGCGGCTGTGTGTTGGGGTTCGGCGGGGGTGCCGCCGTTTTGCGGTAGTCGTTGAAGAACGCGGCCACCTTGGTTGCGTTGCCGGATGCGTACGCATCGTTGAGCAGAGCGTTGACCGTCAGTCCCGTGGTCTGCTCCACCGTGGCGTGCGTCCAGCCGATGAACTTCGGGTCGGTGTTGATGGTCACCCAGTCCGGCCCGGCGGCCCGCTCGATCTCGGCGTGGAACGTGTTGCGGCGCAAATCGGCCGCCAGGGGTTCCACGGTCTTGGTGGTGATCTCCTCCGAGGCGCGCGCCGCTTCCTTGCGTGCCAGGCCCAGCATCGCCTTCGCGGCGCCTTCGCCGTACTCGTCCACCAGCGCCCGGTATTCGTCGGACTCCGCAAGTTCCGGTGCGGGCGACTTTCGGGCCTGGTCGAGCTCGGCGGTGAGGCGGGCGATCTCGGCGTCCTTCTGCCGGACCATGACGTTGAGCCGAGGAACCTCGGCGTTGTACTTGCCCTGCAGCGTGTCGAGCCGGTGCGAGAGCGCCGCGAGCTTGTCGTCTGGCGTCTGCGGGGTGGCTGGCGCTGCTGGGGGTTGGAGGTCTCCAGATGCGGGGCGAGCTTGCTCCGGTGCAGCGTCCGTGGCGGCGGGCGGTTTGCCCGGGTCGCCAGCGGACGGTGCCGCCTGTGCCAGCTCGGTCTCCCGTTCCTTGTAGAGAACTTCCAACTCGGCTTCGGTGCGTTTGACTGGATCTTGGAAAGCCATTGCGTCTCTTCCTTCTGCCGCCGCCGGGGCCGCCCAGGATTGGGTGTGGCCGTTGGCCGGTGTGGCGGGCTCGTTGGCGTGGGAAACCAGAAGGCAGAAACGAAAACGAGCCTCACGGTTTCCCGGGAGGCCCATAGGGGCGTGCTGGGTTCAGCGCGGAGCGTGCGGGGGATACCCGGAGGCGCCGCGAGTGCTACGGATACAGGTAAGCGTCCTACTCTTTCAGTGCTGCCTCGATCAGGGCGACCATCTGTTTCAGGCCGCGCAAAAGGGCCAGACCCAACCGGCGGGCCAGCGCGTCACTCACAGCCACACATCAAGCGCGAACGGGTTGAACTCCAATACCTGGTTCAACTTGAAATCTTCCCCACAGGCATCGCAACGCCAGTGGTTCGTTTGGACCCCCAAGAATGCGTATTCTTCCACTAGGATCTTGTCCTCAGTGCTTCCGCAAGCCGGACACTCGATGCCACTCACAGCACGTTGCTCCGTGCCTGCCTGGTGATTTCCGAGAGCAGGTCTTCGATCATCAGCGCCCGACCTTGCCCCCAGCGGAACTGCACGTCGTCTTTCTGCGCACGGTTGCCCTTGTCGAGCGTGGCCAGGATGCGCTCCAGCACCTCCTGCAAGGGGGTGCCGTAGACCCTGGCCAGCGCAGCGCGCTCATGGGACTCCAACTGGATGCCAACCACCTAGCCACCTCCTGGCGTGATACCCGGCCGGTTCATCTGCGTGGCGTCATCGGTACCGCCCGCCGGGTTGCCGGCGTTGTCGATTTGCCGGGGCGCCGCCGCGGGCGGCCTGGACCCGGGGGGCTGGGCGGGCGCCCCGGCAGGTTGGGAGCCCCCTGCGCGCATGGCCTGCGCCTGCAACTGCTGGGCGACGGCGGCGATCATCATCTGCAACTCTTCGGGCTCCTCGACTTCCAGCCCCAGGTCTTTGGCCTGCTGCATAATCATCCTGGCGCGGTTCTTGAGCCCAACGAGCTGCACGTCGATGGGGTTGCCGGTGGCCGCCAGGAACTCGGTGCGGCGCATGGTCTTCTGTTCTTTTTCCACCAGAGCCGAGGTGCCGCGCGCCACGATGGTGCAGTCGCCCTTGATCGAGTCGTCCTCGTCGTAGAGCATGTTGTAGTCGTAGAGGCGTTCGATGGCGCCACTGACGATCTCGTCGATGTGCCCTACCACCTTCTTCATGCCGCGCGTGGCAGCGGTCATCAGCATGCTCAGTCCCGAACTGGTGCCGCCAGCGCCGCCCAGGTTGGCGTTGCCGTGCGACCAGCGGGGGATGCCTGTCTGGTCTTCGGCCATGGTCATGAAGAACTCGAACGCCTTCAACAGGCCGTCCACGATCAGCGTGGGCTGGTAGTAGCGCACAGCCGGCGACTCGTTCATCTGCCGGTTGGTGGATTCGAAAATCTTCCACGGGTGCAGGTCCGTTACCCCATCGGTCATGCGCTCCAAGTCCACCTCGACCATCGGGCCGGAGGCCAGCATGGCGTTGTTGGAGAGGGCGCGAGCCGTCGAGTTGCACATATCCTGCAGGTCGGCCATCAGTTCCGGCGCGCCCTTGAACCAGAACGAACCGGGCACCTTCTCGTAGCCGCCGATGTTGTATGGCTTGCGCCCCAACTTGTCGGGGTTGAGTACGGCGCGCACCACGTGGCGGCCGACCTTCCAGGCATCGATCTCGTACTCAAGGGTCGGGTCGATGTCCCCTTCCATGCCCCAGTCGATCAGGTAGAGACCCGGGACACTTCCCCAGAACTGCAGGGCCTCGATCGAGGTCAGGTCACTGGTATCCTGCTTGCCCAGCTCGATGGTGCGGCGCGCGGCGTCCACGGGGAGCTCTTCCCGCACCCCGCCCGCGCCGTACTCGGCGAGAGCCTGGCGTATCTTCTCGTCGCTGAAACCCGGCACGCCGAGCATGGCCACCAGGTCGGCCCGGAACAGGGTCATGCGCTGGATCAGGTAGTCGTCGTTGACGGTGCGCGCCCCGGGTGCCGGGTAGATGTCGAACGGGCTGACCCGCTCGAACTCGGGCACCAGCGCCTGCGTGAGTTGGGGTTTCCAGCGCCCCTCCACCATGGCCCAGCGCTTGACCTTGCGCGAGCGCAGCACCGGCCCCTTGAGCACGCCGGCCTTGAGGGTGACCAGATCGGAGATGACCGCCCAGAAGGCGTCATGCCAGCCGCCCTCGGCCAGTTGGTCGGCGATCTTGGCACTCATGCGGTCGGCGCGCTTCGCAGCCTCGGCCTGCACTTCCTTGAGCACAACGTCCTTGCGCTGCTCTGCGTACGCACGAATCTCCCTGGCCAGCTCGGCGCTGGGGATCATCTCATGGGCGGCGGCGGCCTGGGCCAGCACCTCGTTCTGCACGGCGAGCACGTCCTGGGTGACGCTTTCCATCACCTCGGGGGGCAGGTCGGGAATCGGCGTCGGGTCGATGCGCCAGGGCTGTTCGGCCACCGGCCGCAGGATGTCTTCGATCCAGGCTTCCGCGGCGCGGCACTTGGTCGAGGTGAGCAGCATGAACACTTCGCTGCCGCCCATCTCGCGGATCTTGGCCAGCTTCATGGGTTCGTAGACCCCGTGACGCTGCCGCAGGTTCTGCAGCATCTGCTGCTCGATCGGGTCTTTGGCGCGCTTGGCCTTGGACCAACACGTCTCGATGTAGCCGGAGAGACGGTCGATGGCCACACTCGGCGGGGCCGCCGCGGTCGCCCGTGCCTCGGCCTCCTGCCGCAGGACCGCGTTGGAGCGGATCTGCATGAGCCCTACGCTGGGCACTGGCTGTTGGATCGCTGATTCCACGCCGCGCTACCTCCGGGGTCTACGCATGGTCTGATTGTCGCACGCCGTACGTGGCAAAAGTCAACCTATTACGTTGCATCAGTAGGGCGCGTCGTCGTCTGTGGGTCCGTACGCGGGCGGCTCGACACCCATATCGTAGTGCGGTGCGCTGGAACCCTTGGTGTTCAGGAAGGTGATTTCCCTCGCAATGATCTCGGTGACGATGACCCTCTGCTCTTTGATGTCGAGCCACGAGCGCGTGGTGAACTTCCCCTCCACGCAGACCAGCGACCCCTTCTTGAGGTTGTTGGCACACGCCGACGCCATGGCGCCGTAGGCAACCACGGGCACCCACTCCACATGCTTGGCGTAGGTGCCGTCCTTCTGCTTGCGGGTTCCATTGATCGCAACGCTCATGTTGATTACCGGGGTGCCGCCATGGGTCGCGCCCAGGACCGGGTCTTTCCCGAGGTTGCCAACGAACAGGCACCGGTTGATTCCTGCCACGGTTCACTCCTTTTCGTCTATGGGTTCCCAGCCGTTGATGACCGGGCAGTTGGGCGCGTGGTCGGCCACCGGCCGGTCGCACCAGGTGCACACCTCTGGTTCTGCTGGCTCCGTCATGCCCAGTTGCCTCCCTTCCGGCGCGCCGGCGCATGCAGTGCGTCGCGCGGTTTGGCCTTGCGCATGGCCGGCAACGGCGTGACCTGGCGCAGGTGTTTGGCGATGGCCGCGGCGATCACCAGATCGTCGTGGCGGTTTGCGTCGGCCTCGTACTTGCCGTTGTCCTGGATCTTGAACGACAGCATCTCCCCGAACAGTTCTGCGCTCTTGAGCCCGTGCGTGCCCTCCCGCTCCTCTTTTATCAGGGTGTCGATGATGAGCGGTCGGGTGGCGCTGGAGGTCTGCCAGCCGTAGCGCTTGCGGGGCTTGCCGGGAGGATCGGGCACCATCTCGCAGTAGAGGTACGGGTATTTGGCGCTGAACAGGTGCGTGACCACCGTGAGACCGTGGTTGTTGCGCTCCGGCGCGATGAGGGCGTTGTTGTAGCGCTTGCCGATGGCGAGCAGGAACTGGGCGTACTCGTCGGGGTCACATTTGCCGTGCCACTCGGCGACCTGTTCCCCACTGCGGTGGTCGATCACCACCGCCGCGGAGGCGTCGCCCTTGAGAAGACCTTCGGCAACATCGGCCGCGATGATGTAGGCATGCCCAGGCTGCGGCTCCTTCCACACCTTGAACCGGCCCTGGGCCGCGGCGATGACGTTGCCCCCCAGAATCTCGTAGCGGGCGATGGGGGGCGGGGCGTGGTCCCGCAACAGGCTGACCTTGGTGTTGTCGAAGACCGGGCGGCCGGTGCCCAGAAACGCCTCTTCCGGGGTGGCCGGGTGTTCCTGCTGGAACGTCTCCAGGCTGCCGCGGCACTCGTTGGAGATCGTGTAGCGCCGCCAGTACAGTTGCTCGTCATCGATGCCGTAGCGCTTTGCGAGCTCCGCTTCGTCTCGCGTACGCACGAACCCTTGGGGTGGCACCATGCGGTTGTCTTCGAACACGAACCAGGGCAGGAACACGGAGGTGTAGTCGTTCAACTCGTCGGCGAGCGGGTTTACCGTTTCCTCCATGATGGGGTTGCCGTCCTTGGACAGCCGTTTGATCCACACCCGGTACTTGGCGTTCCAGAAGCGGTCATGGAACTCGCCGCCGATGCCCTTGGCGGTGGACTCGAAGATGATGGCGGTGTTGGACTTCTTGGGGATGGTCTGCAGCACCGAGGTCAGCAGCGTGTCGGTGTTCTCCGGCGGGTACTTGGCCAGCTCGGAGAGGTGCAGGAAGTGGATCAACTGGCCGGACCCCAGATCGTCTTTGCCGGCGGTGGCCACCCGGAAGGCGCTGTTGAGGCCCGTGCCCTCCTTGTTGTTGAACTCCATGAGGCGGGCGTTGTTGGCGCGCACGGCCGGACGAAACGCAGCGGGGCAGAAGTCGTAGTAGCGCTTGACCATCTTGAAAATGAACTCGCTGGCCTGCGGCTCGTGGGTGACCTGCATGGCGTAGCGGTTCGGGTAGAGTGCGGTGCGCTGGTAGAACCAGGCGCTGATGAGCGTAGACACCCCCATGCGCCGGCCCTTGAGAATGACCACGCGCAGCAGGCGCTTCTTGCGGATCTCGTCAAAGATGTGCAGCAGCAGGCGTTGCGGACGGTTGAGCGTGAACGGCACCATGTCGCCGCCGGTGGTCTGCACCTTGAGAAACCGCGGCGCGAAGAATGCCAGGTCACGCCGGCACTTCTTGACGTGCTTGATGATCTCTTCTTCGGTCATGCCCTCGGTGATGCCGGTGCCGGCGTCAGTCATGGGGCCGCCACCGCGAAGGATGGTGCCATTCGGATAGCGGAAAGAGGAACAGCAAGACATGCCGCACTTACAGGCGCATGCAACCTACCATTACAGTCTCTATTGAGTTTTGGATTAAAGAAGTTGATATAAAACCCCTCCACTATGTCCAAACGGCTATGTGGACATGGAAGCATAGAAACACGGTCAAACTTCTTCTCTCGTGCATGCTGTCCAATGCGTGCAGCAACATTTACACTTTGCCCAACATAAACGATGGTGTCGTTTTCTATAAGAAAATACACACCACTCTGACCAACAATACTTTCCTTCGGACTAGACGCATTAATAATAGTTTTCTCTGCGTGGACAAACGGAGCCAGCATTTGCATCTCTACTGGGGCAGACACAGCAACACGCTCAAGAGCAAATAACTCATTGATGCGTTCTTGCACGTTTTGCAACTCTTCTTTGGCTGCTGCGAGTCTAGATTCCGCAGTATCGGCGTCTTCCGAGACGTAACGCGCCCATCCGGCGCCACTCGAACGTGACGGAGACAAGGGCATCCCATCGGCACGAGCACACGCGACAATATCTACTGGGCGGTACACCGTAGCGAACTTGCTGTAGCCACCTTTCGACTGTCTCTTGCGATGCGGGACAGGTCTACCAGCGGACATGCGCTGGTTTATCCATGTCTGTAAGGACAAACCACCAACACGTTCGATATGGGTTTTGATAACCCCCGCGGAGAGCCACTGGCGCCACACATCTTCTGGCAACCAAGAGGGCATCCTGTGGGCAAGTGTCGGTTTCTCAGTCATCGTCGTCCCCGCTGACCACAATCTTCATGAGAATGGCTTCCAGGCTCCGGGTCTCGACCTCGTGTACCTTTGGCGCCCAGGCCCCGGGGAGGATGTCGAGCACGGTGCGCACCGCCGCCAGCCTGGACGGGTTGTCGGGCACCTCTACCAGGCCCTCGCCACGCACCGGGATGAACTTCGTGGCGCCGACCTGCTGGTCCAACACTGCGGCGACCCGCCCCACGTGCAGCCCCTGGTCGTGCAGCGCCCGCACCATGGCGTCGTTGTACTTGCGCTGCAGGCCCCCGCAGTAGGCGGTGGCAACAGAGGGGTTCACGTCCAGCCCGGCGGCCTGGGTTGCCTGTCTCGGGGTTTTCCCGGCGGCCAGCGCCCCCAGGATGGTGATCTCCTCCTGGGTGGCGACGATGACCGGGGGCAGCTCCTCGGCCTGCAGGGTCTTCTCCGACACCGTCTGCACGGCGGGTACGGCGGGGATCTTCTTCTTGGCCACCTAGAGGTCGCCTCCCATGCGCTCCCACTCGTAGTTGTCGATCTCAGCTTCGCAGCGCCGGCAGTCGAACAGCCGGTGCTTCGGGCACCACTCGCCCTCATCCGCTTCCGGTGGGTCGTCTGGCGGGTCGAGCCATTTGTCATGCCCTGGCATCTCGGGGCTCATGGTTCGTCATCCACGGTGCTGAACAGTTGGGTGGGATCTGCATCCAACTCAGTGGGAACGCGCGCCGACAGCACGACGTGCAGATACCCCATGACGTTGAACAACAGCGCGCACAGGGCATCTTCCAGCGTCTCTGTGGCCGGGTGGCCGCGGTGGCAGGCCCACCAGTCCATGAAGTGGCGCCAACCGCTCTTCATGTAGCTCGACTGCGGGACGCCCTGCTGCCAGTTGTCGGAGGCCCGCAGACTGCCGTCAGACATCGTCCTGTGTTTGTCCATGTAGCGGCCGTAGCGCTCCAGCACCAGCGGGGATAGGAACCCCTCGTAGTCTGGCTTGCCCGCGTCGGAGTCCCGGGTCGCCCCGGTGGCGAAGAGGCGTTTGGCGGGGTTGACGGCAAAGCCGGTGCATACATCGCAATAGGTTCCGGCGAAGGGGCCGTGTATGTGGCAGTACCCGGACATGGCCATGGCTCACGCTCCGTAGATGTGCGACCGCTTGGCGCAGTGGCGCTCCAGGTTGGCCCGCGACCAGAACTGCGGGGTGATCGGCTTGCGGCTCAACCGCGATTTCAGGCAGTAGGCAATCCGCTTGCCACTGAACGGAGGTTTCTTCTTGCCGTGGTACTGGCGCGTCCGGCTGCGCACCTGGTCGTCGGCCAGGACGTGGCCGGGGAACGCGAACAGGAACTTGGCGGCTGCGGCGGTTGCTGGGTAGTGCGTACGCATGGCGTCTATCTCCTCACGAGTTCGTAGTGGACCAGGTCGTTGAAGTCGCCTTCATCCCGCGGGTCGAGATTGCCGTTCCAGTCCCCACCCCACCGCAGGGTCATGCCCATCTGCGAGGCCACCCCGAGCACGAACCCGGCGAACAGGTAGAAGCGCTGGATGGCGCGGGCACGTTCTTCCGGGGTGCCGATCTCTCCCCAGTCGATGGGGTAGGGCGCCACGTCTACCGCGGCCCCGCTGAGGTGCTTGGATTTGAGCAGTTGGGATTTGCCAGCGCGCACCAGGGCGGCTTGTTCGGCCACGCTGCGCCGGCCGGAGATGACGCTGCAGTCGAAGTGCCGCACGACGGTGTTGAACAATTCCTGGAGGTGTTCATCGACTCCGTCGAGGTGCTCGCGACTGGTGGTACCGAAACTAGGCATGGGGTGTGTCTCCGCGTTGCAGTACGAGGTTGAGGCGGCGCAGTGTGGCGAGCACCGCTTGCAGCACGTCGATTCCGTACTCCAGGGCCGAGGCGTCCCCGTGCCCTGCTGCGAGCCGTTTCTTGCGGGACGTGATTTCCTGCCGCACGGTGTGGATCTGGGTGGGCAGGTCGATGCCGCCGTGCATGTGGTCCTCCTGCTCGAGCAGACCTTCTGCGACCAACCAACCGCGCATGGCGTGGTAGTCCCACCCGGTGGCCGCGCACAGCCCTTCGGCTGCGCCGCCGCGGCACCACCAGTGTTGTTCCTGCGCCCGCACCCGGGCACGCACATAGGCGTGTTCCGCGGCACTCAACCGGGATGCCTCACGCCCGGTCACGATGCGGCTGGCCAGAGATGGGTCGCGCAAGAGCTCCACCGACTGGCATAGTGCGGCGGCCCAGAGCTCCAGACAGGGTTCCCAAAAAAGTGGTGCGCGCCCGCCGCGACCTTGGGGGTCGGGCAGCCCGGGGGAGGGAAAGCCCGGGGGACATGGCATTGCACGTCACACGCACACCAGAGTGGCGTTCCCTTACGTCTCTGCTTCGGGCGGCCCGGGGGGGGCCGCTGTCATGGCATCGGTCTTGTCCTGGCTGCCCTTGGAACTCCCCAGGTAGTAGCCGAAGGCGATGAAGACCACGGCGATCAGCGTTTGTTTGATGTCCGAGTCCAGCTTGTCTTGCCACGTCTGCCACCCCAGCACCGCAAGGAATCCAAGGACCGCACAGGTTGCAAGGAACGCCTGCATCGCGGATTTCCGCTTCACTCGTCACCTCCTTTGGCGCCGTGCGCCTCCATGGCCTTGGCCATGCGTTCGAACAACTTGCAGTTACGTTCCAAGCAATTCAGTTGGGCACGCATCCAGCGCCGTTGGGTATCTTGCCAGTCTTCCAGGGTCTTCCGTGCGGTGTCCTCTTCTCGCCGCATCCCGGATACCCCTACCGCCATGAACAGGACACCGATGACAAGCCCGATGGCACCGCCGCCCACCCATCCCACCCAGGCCGGCACCGCTACACCGTCCTGATCTTGGGTGCTGCCTTCTCGTGCTGCATGCCGCTCGTCCGCGGCCCCTTCACCTCCGAGGCGTGCGCCCCCTGCACCTCGATTGCGTACGCACCCACCGGAGAGGCCGGCTCGGAGAACTCCACCACCACCGACCGGCCCTCCAGCACCGCCTTGGCGATGTTCATGGACTCGGCTTCCACTTCGGCCTCCACGTGCAAGATCAACTTGAACTTCTGCATGCCGCTCACTCCTTCTCGTGTGTGTGGTGCCAGGTTTCTACACTTTGCCAGTTTTCTGCGCCAGTCGTGCGTAGCGCGCCAGATGTAGGGCGTCTGCCCGGCCGTTGTCCTTCTTCCGGTGCAGGGTCACGTTCGGGAACAGGCGCCGCGCCATGCTCAACGAGCGCTCTTTCGTGTCGCCGGTACCCGCGTCAAGCATCTCGTTCTGCCACTTCTTGGGGGACACGGTGATGACGGGGATGCCCAGGGCGCCCAACGCTCCCAGCCAGGAACCGAAGTTCTGGCCGAATTTGAAACTGCTGCTCACCCCTTGCCCCGGCATGGAGTGCACCCGCTCGATGGCGACGCTGCTCACCATGTGTGCGCTGAGAATTTCCACCAGCAACTGCCCCACGGCGACCGCGTCTCCCGGGTAGTCCCAGGTGTACGCATCCCCATCCTCGCCGACCACCGCCACCGCACCGCCGGCCCCCGGGTCGATCCCCATGTAGTAGCTCACTGGGTCTCCCCATGGCGGTCGAACGTGTCACTAAAGTGCACCAGCACCCCGCGGATCACCTTCTGGAGTGCCGCGGCCACCTGCATTTCATCGGCGTTCGTCCCGGTTCCCTTCTGCTCCAGGTACAGATCCAGGCCCGCGAGCTTCCCCTTCTCCACTGTCACGATGATGCGCTGCATGTCGTGTCCCCTTCCTGGAGCGTGACGGTAATCAGAGTCTCGAACAGGTATTCCACGGGGCCAGGGTACTCACCACGGTCGGCCCACGCTTCCCGGACCAGCCCAGCGGCGAACCCATCGAGCAGCACCTGTTCCTCCCCAGTGGTGTTGTGGTTGGTGATGCGCCCGACGATGCCCGGCAGGTCCGGGTGGGCCACCAGGATGTCCAGGGTTTCCCCCGGTCCCCAACGGTGTTCACTCATGCCGCTACCCACACCGCCGCTACCCACACGGTGGCCATGTAGCCCGATGACCCGGCGCGGCGCCGGCCCGAGTCGGCCACGTACCCGCCTTCGACCAACTCCACCCGGCGCGGGCGTTCGGTGTTGGCGCGCATGGCGAGCCGATTCTGGATCTCCTCGTCGGTGGCCCCGCTCGGCCCCACGGCGCGTATGTAGTCGAGCACCGCGGCGCGCAAGGTGCCGGCGTTGACCTCTATGGCGACCGCCGCGGCGCGGCTGGTGTCGCTGTGCTCCTGGGCTTTGGTCGGTACGACCTCGTGGATGTTCATCCGCCCACCACTCCCGCCGCGAACGGGGGCGGCGCCCACGGCCGTAGCCTCTCGATCGGCTCGGCTTCCACGGAATCCCACAGCTCTTCCTCGCACGGCTTCCAGACCTTGAAGTACCCCCCGTGCTTGCCGTGGTGCTTCACGACCACGTGCGGCACTCCCAGCCCACGCCAGTGCTTCAACCAGCGGGTCATGATCGCCGCATCTTTCGGGGTGTCCCGGATCTTCTCCAGGATGGCCGTCACCTTGCCAGGGTAGCTGTCCATCTTCTGCACCCGGTGGGCACGCACTACCTCCGGGAACCCCACGTCTCCCTTGGGCATCTTCAACCAGACCGGCACCTTCTGCGCGTTCATCGTTCGCTTCCTCCATGCTATGGAGTGGTATGCTACAAGCCACTCAGTGGTACGTCAAGACCCAACGAAACCAACTGCTGTCGGAGGCGCTTTGCGTGTTCCCCCTCCACCATCGCCTCTTCCATCGACTCCAGCAATTTCTCCTGCACTCGCACCATTTCCTCCGTCAGCCGGTGAATCTCCTGTGCTTGTTTCCTGGATCTTTCTTCCAGCTCCTCAACCACCCGCTCCGCACGCTCGGCGCGTTTCCTGGCGTTATGCCATAGCTCATTCGCCGTTCTGTGCCCCTCAGTTTCTAGTGCCAACTCCTCCCGCAGCCTCTCCACCTCAGCATCGGCAGCATCTCGGGCGCGTGCCATCGTCTCTGTGACGGCAACGTGGTGATGCTTGTGTTTATCCAACTCCTCCCGCAGCCGCTCGATCTCTTCTTTCCCAGCTAGTGCAGCGTCCATCCAATCATCACCAAATGACGATTTCTCTGCGCGTTTACACAACTCGTCAAATGTCATCACTCCCTCCCCCCAGTGAGTGTTGACGGGCGCAGTCTGCGGCATGCCCGTGTTTCCGGTCCTCACCGCACCAGGGGCATCTCCAGGCTATAAAACCTCCATCTTCATGCCATTCGACAGCCTCCACCACGGTGCGGAGTTTGGCTTCGCGGGCCTCCGCTGCCTCGGCGCGGTTCAGCGCCTCGGTGAGTTTCTGTATCGTCTGTTTCCAACCCGCCCGTACCTCCGCCAACTCCTCCCGCAGCCGGTCGATCTCGGCGTCCTTTTCTGCAATGTCGTGATTTCTTCGCGAGCCGCAGAACGCCCTGTAACCGCCGATGTCTACGCTGGTGTGCACGACATCGTTGATCTGCAAAAAACCCTCACCGCCCATGTCTTTAATCCTGCCGCATCTGCACCTGTCGTTCATCACACTCCCTCCCTCTCCGCAACGTACTCCGAAAGCCGCTCGTACTCCCCAGCCCCCCAGCGCGTCTCGCCCCGCAGCCGGCGCGTGATCGAGCAGCGCCCCGCCAGGCCGAGAACCGAACTGAGCTTGTCCGAGGGGATGCCCAGCGCCTTGATCCTACCCCACAGATCCTCTCTCTCCTCGCTGCTCGGCATCGAGCGCCCCCGGTAGGCCCTGGGTCCGCACTCCAAGTTCCTCGTCCTGACCCCGTCCAGCGCATCCACCGCGGCGCGGCCCGAGAGGGCGTACAGGTCGCCGGGGCTGGGGATCTCGGGGCGGGTGAGACAGGCGGCGGCGTGGTATCGCATGGGTTCTGGGTGCCTCATGGGTGCATCCTTTTCTTCCGGTCGCGTTCGCTGTATTCCATCCTCAAAAACCGCGCCCCCGGGTATAAGTAAAACCACTGGTAGCTGATGCTATACCTCACTTTGTGCTCCTTGCCGCCCATCTCGAAGATGCAGTACGTCACGGCATCCTTGGTGTCGCCATAGGGGTCTTTCTCTTGTCCTGTGCCGGAGAACCCGCGGCAAGCCTGGTACTCTCCCTGCAACCTATCCTGGATGTCTTCCAGCCCGCACACATCGTCAGTGTCCATCACCAGGGCCTGTACCTTCACGTTCCTGGTGTCTTCCCGGTCCAGCGTTTCCGTCCACGGGTTCCCGTAGTATCCGTGGTCCCATGACATCGCAGGTGCCCTCCTATTCCGTAGGGTAAACCCCGACGAGCGACAACAGCTCCAGCAGCAGGTCTTCTGCCGTCGACTGGGTATGCGGCACCTCTTTCACCTTGGTTTGCTGTGGCACAAGGCCAAACTTTCTCATCGTGCCCTCGGTGAGGAAAACCTTCGCTGAAGGTATGGTGAACCGATCATCCGTATTCGACTGCCCCTGGTGGTTGACGCGGGCAATCTTTATCTGCACATCCCACAGCCGGGGGTTCTCACCCGGGTACTCGAAAACCTCCTTGGTGTCGTGCGTGGTGATCCTGATTACGGATTGCCTCATAGTGTCCCTCCTTTCCCTGTGAGCTTTACGAAGAAACCCCAATCAGCAGGTAACGACGGTTGAAATACTCGCGGTCAGGCGTGACAAACTCGTACCCTCGAAAATCCGTGTACTCCGACCTGTCCGGGGTGAAGTCCTCCTCACCGGCCGTCCCTCCCTGCTCGTAGTAGGAACCGCTCCGGTCATGGACAATGCACTGCACCGTCGCCTCCTGGTCCTGGGTCTGCAACCACTCGATGAACGCAGAGACAGTCACCGCCACACAACCCCACTGCCTGCACAGGTGGGGCATGGGTACAGCTCAGTCCCTGTGCTTGACCATTCTCGTTGATCCCCGGCAATCCACGGCGGCTTGCTCACCGTCCCGGCGCCACCGCAAACAGGACATGCGTATGGGGTAATGGCCGTCTGTGGCGGGCCGGGGCACGCCGACGTTTCGTGATTCATCCCGCACTGGTTGCACCACCATCCACTCACGTCTCCCACCTCCCGGGGCCTCGCCCCTACTCTTCGTTGTCTCTGGCTGCATAGCCGCGGTCGTACTCTGCCTCCAGGCACTTCGGGCACGCCTCCACGGACACGCCTCCGCGGCGGTCGTTCTCGGCCTGGTTGCAAAGCCCTTCGCCGCACGTCCCGCACCACACCTGGATGTCTACCTCTACCGTGGGCACCGCTCACCCTCCTCTCAGGTTATCCTCCGTGTAACTCAGTGGGTACAACCTTACAACCAACTGGCATGCGCTGCAAGCCGAAAATTCCGAAATCCTAAAAAAAAATGTTGGGGGTAACCTTCCCCTAGACGTTCCCCCGAATGTCTCCGGTAACGTCCCCCCGAACCTTCCCCTAGACCTTCCCGGTAACGTCTCTCGCTCGCATATGCGACTCGCATTTGCGAACCGCAAAAACCAAATGGGGGGAAATGGGGCGGACTTGTGGGAGGGGAGGATTATAAAGGGACGCCGCGCGCCGGCCGGCCGTCTGGGGGTACCCGGCACGCCTGCACCCTTGACACCGACGCACCGCCACGCACGGCCTACGCACGGCCCGAAACAGGCAACAGAGGTTGTGATAACCTCTGCCCCCACCCCAGAAACCCGCGCCAACACTGCACCTCCCGCCGCTTGCACCGCCATAGTGGCAGCGATAGTGGCACCGACCGGGGTTGTGGGTGCTTTCCCACCCACCAAGGACCGGCCCCCTGTATTCCACGGAGAACGAGTGGTAATACAGAAAGCGGCGTAAGTCCTTGATATCATTGGGAGAAACTTGCGTCTGGACCGCACTCTCCCCCTTTACTTCTTTTTTTAACCTACCAAGGGGTTTTTGATTCAACTACGCATAACTGCAGTAGAACGTAAATGCAGTAGGTCTTTCAGTCTGTATTGCAAGGATCGTGCAACGTCAAGGAAAACGCGGGTTTACAACTCTTTTGCATACCAGTGCATTTTTTTGGTTGACAGGGGGATGCCAGTGAGTAGAATGAACTATGCAAGCCAGTTGCAACCAAGTGACACCCTGAGAGAAGGAGGCGAGACCGATGGGAACCTACACACTGCCACTGGGGCGCATTGCCGAGCACGAGCACCCGCACCCCGAACGCACGGCCCGGAAGCTGGCGAGCTCGGGCATTTTCGCCGACTACCTCTTCCGCGTCTGGCCGAACCGCAAGGCGATGGCGACCACCATACGCATGCAGCAACGCCGGGCGCCCCGCATGGACGACTGGCGCCCCATCGTGCCGCTGACCGATGGAGAGGGGTACTAGCCCATGACACACCTATCCATCAGGCGCCACGAGACGGCCGGCCGCGTCGGCTGGACGATCACACAGAGGGAGAGGGAGACCACCATGCTACCGGTTGAAACCATCTGGCCGTCGCTGCTGACCATTGTGTGCATCCTCCTGGCATGGGTAGCGCACACCATTGGGTAGCCATTGCCCCTTGCCCATCCTCACGGGTGGGCCTGGGAGAGTGACTACGCACCGAAGGAGGGCACGCGATGAAGATCACCGAGCACACCAAGAAGAAAGGCGGCCGGCGGTACTGGACCATCCAGGCGGAGAGCATGGAGGAAGATACCGCGATGGGCGCGAACATGGCGCTCTTGTTGAGCAAATGGAAAAAAGGCGAGTACCGGGCTTGGTATACCTACGACGCACAAGCCGCGTTAGCGATACGCAACGGCTGGAACTGCGAAACATCTGAGGAGGATGAACCCGTGGACGATTGGAGAGAGACACGCACGGCATTGGAGCATGGAGACACCGTCTCGGCCGTCGATTTGCGCAAAGCGGCATCGGCACGAGCACGGGAGTTGGAGCCCGACCGGCCGCGCACGGCGATGAGCCAGACCTGGAGCCGGGACGAACTGGCGGCCTATGTACTCGACGGCACGGCGCCGGCGGGAGCGCCTGCAGCGGCTCCTGCTCCCGTGAAGATGATCCCCGCCGGCACAGTCTCTGAACCCGCATGGGCGCCTGCAGCGCCCCCCGCAGTGACAACTGCCACACCGGCCGCACCGCCGGCCCTGGGAGACCTGGGCGCGATGCTGGCGGCGCTGGTGGAGCCCTACGTCAAGGGCGCCGTCGATGCCGAAACCGTCCGCGCCATCGTCCGGGAAGAGGCTGGGATCGCGCCGCACCGTTTCGAGGTGGTGCTACCCACCGGGGCAGTGCACGCGGCCGGCATGCAGCACGCGCAGTTTCCCAAGCTGGTGCGCCGCTTGGGCGCTGGGCTCCACGTGATGCTGGTGGGTTCCCCGGGAACGGGCAAGACGCACGCATGCCACGCTGCAGCGAGCGCCCTGGGGTTGTCGTTCCACACCACCAGCGTCGGCGCGCAGACGACCAAGAGCGATTTGCTGGGATTCATCGATGCACATTCCAAACTGGTGCGTACGCAGTTCCGGGAAGCGTACGAGCACGGCGGCGTGTTCCTGCTGGACGAGATTGACGCCGGCAACCCTAACGTCCTGACTGTCCTGAACGCGGCGCTGGCCAACGGCTGCTGCCCGTTTCCCGATGGGATGGTTGACCGGCATGCAGACTTCCGGGGAGTAGCGGCCGCGAACACCTACGGCCGGGGAGGCGACAGGCTTTTCGTCGGGCGCAACCAGTTGGACGCGGCAAGCCTCGACCGATTTGTCGTGTTGGACTGGGACGTGGACGAACGGCTGGAAACCGCCCTGACCGGCAACAACGACTGGTGCACGTACGTGCAGCGAATGAGGAAAGCAGCGGGCAGCGTCCGGGCGCAAGTGGTCATATCCCCGCGCGCCTCGATAAACGGCGCCAAGATCCTGGCCAGCGGCGACACCTGGGAGGAAGCCGAGGCCGAGGCGCTCTGGAAGGGCATCCCGGCCGAGCTCCGCGAACAGATCAAACGCGCGGCATAGAGAGGGCACGAGCATGCAACGCTATACGGTTGAGGGCACACACTGGGCACTGCACACCACGGGTCTCCACGACGCGCTGTCAGTGGCTGGGGAGGCGGCGGCGGTATCCCCTGCAGACGTTACGCTGCACTCCCGGGAATTGAGCGAATGGACAGAGTTTTTCGCCTCGCCGACGTTCGAGGACGCGGCAGAACTGGCACAAAACGGCTGGCCCGAGGGGCGCCGGGAAATGGCCGAGAGGTTCGACACGCTACAGATCGCGCAGACCGCCGAGGATACCGGCGCCTACTCCTGGGAGACCGAGGGCAGCTTTTTCGACCTGGGGCAACTCCTGAGCGGGGAACCGGAGCACTGGCTCCACGAGGAACGAGAACCACGCCGGCGCGTCTGGCAAATCACTGTCAACGTAGCGGCATCGAACAAGGTGACGCAGGCCACCATAATGAACCGGGGCGCGGCCGTCCTGGCACTGGTGGACGCATTGCAGGGCGCCGGGGATATTGTGGAACTCCACGTAGTGGCCAGCGCGCGCGACTGGAGCAAGAGCATCGGGCGCAACATCCTCACCACCATCCCCTTGGGAGTGACGCCGCTCGATATGGGCACGGCCGCGTATGCCCTGGCGCACCCGAGCATGCTCCGACGCATCATCCTGGGGTGCATGGAGTATGCCAGCCCTGGGAAGGTCAAAAGCGCCTACGGGAAACCCTGCGACCCCGAGGGGCCGGAGTACCGGGACGACCTAGGGGCCGGCAAGATCTACCTGGGCGCCCTGACGAGCAAAGACCAGCACTTCCCGACACCGGAAGCGGCGGCCGGGTGGCTAAACGCCAAGGTGAGCGCAATCAACGCCCTGTAGGACGGGGCACGCACGGTGCGTACGCACCAGAGGAGGCAGCACTATGGGACTCGAACTTACCAAGCAACCCGACACCTACCTGCACCTGGGCCGAGTGGTGGCAACACCTGGGGCCGTGGAACTGGTGCAGGACACCAAGACCGACCCGGCGCAGTTGCTGCTCCGGCACGCATCGGGCGACTGGGGGGAACTGTGCGACGAGGACCGCGCGGCGAACCGCGCGGCACTCCGGCACGGCCTGCGCGTGATGAGTGTCTACCACCTCCAGGGCTCGTCGGCCCAGGTGGTCTGGATCATTACAGAGGGGGACCGCAGCGTCACCACGCTCCTACTGCCCGAGGACTACTGATTCCACCCACAACGAGGAGGAACACCATGAGCGCACACGACGATTATCTGGACCCCGACAGGTACTTGGGGACCGCAGAGGACTGGGGATGGGACGACATGGTGGAGGCCCTACAGCAACACAGTACGCACAGGTGGGACTATGAACCGATCCACTGCTGTCTCACCGGCAAAGATGCCGACCTCGAATCCCAGGGCCAGCAGGGCATCGAACTGACCGGGCTGGACGACGAGTGTGCACAGTTCACGGTGCACGCAGGCAAGACGTTCGTGGGCGCCGACGTGAGCCTCAACGTGGACGACAGCACCATGACCAACGCAGAACACAAAGCTGCCGTGGCCTCCTATCTGGAACAGGCGCAAGAAGTGGTCTGTGGCATCCCCTTCGGTGGGGAGTGGGACGGGGACTCTTGGTATATCACACACGAGGACTCCTGCGGGAAGGTGGACGTGGTCTACGACGACGACGACGCACCCGACTATGAGGCCACGGCGCAAGCAATTATCGATGAAGCAAACCGCATGTTGGAGACGTGGGAACTTGAAATACGAGGTGCCGACGCAGTGCTAGACCAGATCGCCGGGTGGGCCGACGAAGAGGGCAACCGTCTGCCTTGTGTCACCCGCAACCCGTAGGACGAAGGAGGGACACCAATGCAGACCTGGATCGTCACCGAGGTAGTTACCTACGAGGTCGAGGCCGACGACGAAGAGGGGGCAATCGAAGCCCTGTGCGCTCTCGGCCAGGACGAGTTGAACGCAGCATATACCGGGACACAGGAGCGCACCGCTGAACCGGCTTGACCGTTGAACGCT
>JARGFW010000178.1 GCA_029211085.1 Deferrisomatales bacterium
CAGGTGGCGGAGGCGTTCCTGGCCTCGGGGGCGAACCGAGGAGGCACCGATGCCCAGTCGCCATAGCGGCGGGTTGGGTGGCGGCCTCGCACGCGCCAAAGGCACGCCCGCAGGGCGAGCCCCAGGACGGGGCGAGTGACGATTCCCCAGGATATCCGAGGTTCTCGCGCCTCGTTGCGCCGCGTTGAAGGACCTGCGGCGGGGAGACCCGGCCGGGAACCCGGCCCCTCAGGGACTGCGCCCGGGGCCGCGGTCGAACTCCACGCTGCCGGCGAAGCCGAGGTCCGGTCCCGAACGCACCCGGTGATACAGGGGACTGCCGGCAGACACCCGGGCCCCCATGTCGTAGGTGAAGGTGCCCTCGGCTACGTGCCGCAACCAGTAGCCGACCCGGGCCGGCCCGTTGGCGTCGTAGCAGGAGTGGAAGTGGCGATACGCATCGGCGGGATCGGGGCGGGTGGCGCGCCAGGCCTGGGGCAGGTCCGGTTCGAACAGCGGCCGGATGCGGTCCCCGGACACCCCCCCCAGGACCACTTTCGCCAAGGGCAGTTCGGCCAGCACCGCGTCCCCCTTGAACAGCAGCGCGTTGCGGGGCATGTCGCTGGCGTAGAACCCGTCCTCGTTGAAGCACAAGAACTGCAGGTGCTCCGGATCGCGCGGGTCCGGGGGGCGGAAGTAGTACCCCACGAACGGGCCGAACCCATAGTGCCGGCCGTCGTGCTCGACCTGGAGGCGCTGCATGTAGCCGCGGGGCACTTCCAGCGGCACCTCGCCCGGCCCCCGCGCGCAGGCCGCAGCAAGCGCCAGGGCGAGGACCACCAGTGCCCGCTCAGGACGATGCATCCCCCCTGCCCCACACCCTGCCCATGAGCCACGCGCACCCCAGAAAGGCGGCGGCCAGCACCCCGACGGCCAGGGCGTCCGGGCGGAGCCAATGGGAGAGGGTGAGGGACCCGAGGCTGGTGGGCAGATATAGGTGCGCCACCAGGGGCTCGTGGAACTGGGCGAACGTGGCCGCGCCGGCGAAGCCGCCGAGCAGAGCGAACACAGCGTCCATGCGCCCCTCCCCGACCGCCGCCCAGCAGGTGCCCGGGCAGTATCCGGACAAGCCCCAGCCGACCCCGAAGATCACGGCGCCCAGCCCGGTGGCCACCAGGCTGGTGGGCAGCACCAGGGTGTGCCCCAATCCCACGCTCTGCAGCCCCAGCAGGCCCAAGGCCCCCAGGGCCACCGCCGCCACCATGAAGCGCGGCACCCGCCCATCCAGCAGCAGGTGGGCCCGGGCCATCTCGTTGGCATCGGTGGCCCCCGCCCGCTGGATCACGAACCCGAAGGCGATGCCCGACAACAGGCCCAACCATACCTGGGTCATTTCCCCACCTCCCGCACCACCCCTCGGTACACCAGTCGCGCCGTGACCATGGCCACGGCGAAGATCACCACCCCGAAGTACAGACCGCTGACCGCCAGCTGGGTGGCCCCGGAGATGAACAGCCCCAGGGTGCAGCCCCCGGCGAGCCGGGCGCCGAACAGGATCAGGAACCCGCCGGCGAAGCAGGCCAGGTACCGGGGCCAGCGGCCGGGGCCGAAGGCCTCCTGCCACAGTTGCGGGACGTCCCGGAGCGGTTTCCGGAACGTGCGCCCGCCGATGAACCCGCCCATGCCCATGCCGATCACGAACGCCAGCAGCCAGGACCCGGGGCCGGGCATCATCCGGTAGTGGGCCTTGGACGCCACATACTCGGGAAACACCGGCTCCAGGATCCCCTTGAGGGCGGCAACGAAGCCGCTGGAGGAGGCCGGCGGCCCGAAGGTGGCGAAGATCAACACGATGATCCCCGCCAGCGCAAACGCTGCGGCCGGCCAGGACCAGTAGGGACTACCCGTCTTCCCGCTGTTCATGATCGCCCCCTATCCGCCACAGGAAACGTAGCCGCCCTTGGCCTGGGCCTTCTGCACCGGGGCGGCGGCCGGCCCGCCCGCCGCGGCTTTGAGCAGCGGTGACGCCGGCAGGGCACCGGCGAACGGGCGCTCCTGGACCTCCACCGGATAGAACAAGCGGGGGTTGCCCCACCCGTACCAGGAGTCTTCGTACAGGGCCACGTTCTCCAGACCCATGAGGCGCAACATGAAGTAGCCGAACGAGGCCCGCCGGCCGGAGTGGCAGTAGGTGATCACGGTCTTGCCGGAGTCCAGACCGCGGTACAGCCCCAGCAACTCGGCCTGGGACTTGATCGCCTTGCTCTCCGGGTCGGCCCAGTTGGCGCGGTAGTCCACGTTGGCCGCGGTGGGCATGTGCCCCAGCTTCAGGGTCTCACCGCCTAGCCCGGGGTTCGGCTTCTCCCCCAGGTACTCCTCCCGGGAGCGCACGTCGACGATCTGGTAGTGGGGATCCCCGAGCCGGGAGAGGATGAACCCGGCGTCCACACCCCGCTGCAGCCGCATCTCGTCGACGGGGGCCTGGTACAACACGGGGTCCGGGGCGCGGGTCTGTTCGACCACGGCACCGCCGGCTGCGACCCAGCCGTCGATGCCCCGCTCCAGTACCTTCACCTTCTCGTGCCCCAGCAGGTCCAGTACCCAGAACACGTAGGAGGAGGTCGCCCCGCCGTCCTTCTTCACCGAGTCGTAGAGCACTACGGTGTCGTTGCGGGCGATGCCGTGGTTTCCAAGGATCTCCTGGGCCCGGACTTCGCCCACGAAGCGGTCGCCGATCCCCCGGGCGGGGTCGTCGTAGCGAAAGCTCGACCACGGCATCCGCAGCGCCCCGGGAATGGCCCGGCCGTCGAAGTCCTTGTCATCCCGCACATCCACCACCACCAGTCCGGCGTCATCGAGGTGCGGCTGCAGCCAGGCGCCGGTGGCCAGGAAGCGGCTCCCCGGGTGGGGTGGCGTCGCGTCCCGGGCGGAAGCCAGCGACCAGGCGGCCCCGGCCAGCAAGACCAGTGCGATGACGATGAAGCGAACGGTCCGGTTCGGCCCCATGGGTGCCCCTCCTCTCGTCAGATAATCCATCCAGAGGATAGCAATCTAAACCCGCAATCCACATGCGCAAGTGCAAAACAAGACGACCGAGGATGGGCCGGTGCCGCCCCCGGCAACGCCGGTTGCGCCGCCCCCGGCGTGTGGCCTAGGCTGCAAGCCGGGTCCGCGGAGCACCCCGTCCCCGAAGGGGTTCCCCCGCAGCCCACCCATCCCACCCCGGACACGAGCGGCAACCCGGCCGCCGGAAAGATCATCCCCATGGACCGCCGCTCACCGAGCACGCCGTTCCCCTCCGCCGAGCAGGACCTGGAATCCGCCCGCCTCTGCCCGTCCACCCCGCAGACCTGTTCCCCGTCCTACCGGCTGGCCTACGCCGACGCCGAGTTCATGATGCGCGACGAACTGCGCCCCGTGCGCCTGCAGGTGGAACTGCTCAAACCCGAACTGGTACAGCAGGAGCACGGAATCGACGCCACCGTGGTGGTGTTCGGCAGCGCCCGGCTGGCCGATCCGGAGACGGCCCGCGCGGCGCTGGATGACGCCGAGGAGGAGGCCCGGCGGGACCCTGCCCACCCCGCTGCCCGGCGCCGGCTCGCCCGGGCCCGCCGAGCCGTGGCGAACGCCCGCTACTACGAAGAAGCCCGAAAGCTGGGGCAGCTGGTTTCCGGGATGGGCAGGGTCAACGGCGGCAGCGGGCTGGTGGTGATCACCGGGGGTGGTCCGGGCATCATGGAAGCCGCCAACCGCGGGGCCAGCGACGTGGGGGCCAAGAGCATCGGGCTCAACATCGTGCTGCCGTTCGAGCAGGCGCCCAACCCCTACATCACCCCGGAGCTGTGCTTCCAGTTCCACTACTTCGCCATCCGCAAGATGCACTTCCTCATGCGCGCGCGAGCCCTGGTGGCGTTCCCCGGCGGCTTCGGCACCCTGGACGAACTCACCGACACCCTCACCCTGGTGCAGACCGGGAAGATCGCGCCGGTGCCGGTGATCCTGTTCGGCAAGGAGTTCTGGGACCGGGTGATCCGCTTCGACGCCCTGGCCGAGGAGGGGATGATCGCAGAGAAGGATCTGGACCTGATCCGCTTCGTCGACACCGCCGAGGAGGCAGCCGCGATCGTTTCAACCAGCCTGGGAAACCCCGCCGCGCCGCCAGGGAGCTGATCCGCGGTTCGGGAGGCACCGGGTACCCGACCCATGGGTCAAGGCGGTCTACGAGGTGCCGTCGCCAGCGTCCTCCGGGTCTTCCACCGCCGCCGTCTCGCCGGGTGTGGGCAGCCCGACCCCGAGCTCCGCGGCCTCCTGCAGGGCGTACTCGGCCTTGGCTGCCTCCCGCGCCGCCCTCCGCGACGCCTTGGTCGCGGCCGCCTGGAGTTCGACGCGTTCCCGCCGGACACGGGCCAGGGTCTCGTCATCCGCCCCCGTGGCCACCGCCGTGTCCAGTTCCTCCAGTTTGCCCTCCACCATGGCGGCGGCCGCGGCGGCCTGCGCCTCCGCGGCCTCGGCCTTCTTGCGGGCATCCAGGGCGGCGTCTCGGGCCGCGGCCATCTCCCCCGCCGTGCCCTCTTCCGGGGTGGCGTCCAGGTCGATGTCCTCTGCCGCAAGCACCAGCAACGTGGTTGGAAGACCGGCGATCAACTCGGCCAGGTCGCACCCCCAGGGACCGCACGGTGCGTTGTCGCGCAGCCGGAATGGCAGGAACACGAACGAGGCGCCCCGGCACTCTTCCAGGATCCCGGCCGCGGTCGCCACGTCCACCACCACGGGGGTTGCGGCGATGCGTGCGTCTGCGAGCATCCCATCGAGTTCGGTGCGCACCGCCTGGTGGTCCCTGCCCGCCGTCGCCGCGAGCAGGCGGATCTCGCAACCGCCCCAATCCTCGGAGCGGGTCATCAGGTAGCTCAGCAGCAACATCAGCCGGCTGGTGGCGTCCCCGGCCGTCCACCACAGGTCGATGCGGCGCTGCTCGGCTGGGATCTGTCCCAGGCCGGCCCACCCCTCCTCGGTGGTGGCCAGGATGCAGAGGTTGCAGCCCAGGCGGTAGGTCGCCCGCAGATTCCTGCCGTAGCGCTGGACGTTCTTTGCGTCCCCCGCCACCGGCTCTTCCTCGAACCAGTTGAGCAGGATGGTGTTGGCCCGCAGGGGGCCCACGCCGTAGGCCTGCACCAGGGCCGAAAGCCCCAGTTCCAGGCGCGGCGCCGCCACCACCAGGGGGAACGCCTCCTCCCCACCGAGCTCCCGGCGCAGTACCTCCTCCACCTGGCCGCGCTCCCGCAGGACGCTCACCCCACGGCCCTCGACGATCTGCACCGCGGTGGTCAGCCCGCTGCCCCCGCCCAGCCAGGCGGCAACCCGCACCAGGCGGGAGCGCCGTGCCGGGTCCCTGGAGAAAGCCAGCATCTGGGGCCGCCAGTCCCGCGGGTGGTCCGGTTCCGCCATGGTGGCCAGCAGGTGCTGGCGGATCTCAGAGAGGTGGTAGGAACGGCGACTGTCGGCCCAGCGGGCCGGCCCCGCCGTGCGCCGGAGATACTGGTAGATGGCCATCAACACCGCCACTGCGGCTACCCCGGCGGCCGGGTCCAGGGCCAGCATGCAGCCCAGGCACAGCAGGGCGCCCGCCAGGCTGACCCGGGCGTGGAACCAGCGGAAGCGGGGCCGAAACGAGGGGCTCCCGGTGCGGGCTTCGTAGTAGGTGGCGTAGTTGAGCAGCCCGTAGGAGATCAGGAAGAACATGGACACCAACCGCGCCACCAGGTTGAGGTTGCCCAGGGCAATGGTGGCCCCCGCGATGACGGTGCTCAGCAGCACCCCGCGGCGCGGGTTGTCGGAGGGGCCCGCCCCCGCGGCGAACGGCACCAGCCAGGGGAAGATGCGGTCCTTGGCCGCCGCCTGCAGGATGCGCGGCGCCCCCAGGTAGGAGGCCATGGCCGAGCTGAGGGTGGCCGCCACTACCCCCGCGTCCACCAGAAACCCATAGTGGGCGACACGCTTCATGGCCCCGTAGTCGGCGATCAGGTCCACCGAGGGCACCGTTCCGGCGAACAGGATCGCGGCGGCGAAGTACACCACGATCGACACCCCGACGGCGAGGAACGTGCCGCGGGGCAGACTGGAGCCGGGGTCGCGCAGGTCCCCGGACATGCTCACCCCTTGGGTGAACCCGGTCACCGCAGGGAAGAAGATGGCGAACACCGCCCAAAACGGCAGCGCCCCTGCCGGCGCCACCCAGTTGGCCGTCAATACAGCCGAGTTCCAGTGTTCCGCGCCGCCGACGAAGAAGGAGACCAGGGAGGCCGCCAGGGTCACCATCACCACGTACTGGAAGCGGGTCGCCCAGTCCGCCCCCAGCCATGCGAACACGAACAACAGGGCCACCGCCACACCGGCGACCCACTGCGGCGACAGGGACCAGTGCTGGGGCACGAAACCAGCCACGGCCTCCCCGAACCCCAGGCAGTAGAAGGCGATGGACACCGATTGCGCCAGGAACAGCACGGCCCCGATGGCGCCGCCGAACTCCAGGCCCAGGGTGCGGGAGATCAGGTAGTAATCCCCACCGCCGCGCACCTTGAGGTTGGTGGCGATGGCGGAGAGCGAGATGCTGGTCAGCACCGAGATGGTGTTGGCGAGCGCCACCAGCAACAGTGCCCTGCCCAGCCCCGCGTTGCCCACCACGTAGCCGAGGCGCAGGAACAGGATGATGCCGAGAATGGTCAGCACGCTGGGGGTGAACACCCCCGCGAAGGTGCCCAGCGTGCCCTGCCCCGCTCCCGGAGCCCCGCGCCGTGCCGGAGCCATCACCGGGCGCCCGGGACCGCGCAGCGGCCAGGCAGGAGTCGGTGCGGCTCCAACGTCATGACCGTTCCTCTGCGGTCCCGCCCGGCGGGGTCACGTCCCCTCCGATGGCGGTCCCAGCGGGGGCAGATCCGCGGGCCCCGGCTACGGAGACGAGGGCGCGGCGGGCGCGCTCGTCCACTGTGCGCAGGTGCAGGTCGCGCTGGGGGAAGGAAATCTCGATGCCCGCTTCCCGGAAGCGCCGATCCACCTCCTGGTGCAGTTCGCTGCTGATGGCCTGGAATCGATCGGCGTCCACCCAGACCCGCAGTTCAAAGTCCAGGGAACTTCCGCCGAACGCCCGGAACAGCACCTGGGGTTCCGGTTCCGCCTGCACCTCGGGGTGGCCCATCCCGACCTCCCGCAGCACCTGCATGGTCAGGGGCACGTCGGAGCCATAGGCTACTCCCACCGGCACCTCGAGTCGCATCAAGCGATCCGACAGGGTCCAGTTGATGACCTTGTTCGCCACCAGCTCGCTGTTGGGTACGATGATGTCCGAGCGCCCGAAGGTCTGCACGATGGTCGCCCGCAGACCCAGCTTCTTGATCCGCGCCCACTCGCCGTCGATCATCACCACGTCGTCCACCTTGATGGGCCGTTCGAACAACAAAATAAGCCCGCTGACGAAGTTATTGACGATGTTCTGCAGGCCGAAACCGATGCCGATGCTGAACGCGCCGGCGAGGATCGTGATGTTCTTGAAATCAACGCCCAGGGTGCCGACCGCGAAGAAGAACCCGACCGCGACGATGGCATAGTGCACCAGGCGGTTCATGGAGAGGAACACGCCCTTCTCCAGCCGGCTGTGGGGGTAGACCTCCTCCAGCATCACGTCTTGGATCATCCCCGACAGCAGCATCGATCCATAGAAGATCGCCCCGGCACCGAGCACCAGGCCCACGGTGATCCGGTGTTCCCCCAGGGAGAATCCCAGGGAGAGCAGCGCGTCCACGGCCTCGAACGGCGTGTCGTAGACCCGCCACACCCGGAGGATCAGGCCGAGGGCCCCCAGCGCCACGGCCCCGTCGACGACCAACCCCAGGCGCTGGCACAGGTACTCGGCGTGGGTGCGGATCAGGGATAGCCGGGACAGCACCGAGACCGGCCCGAACGCCAGCGCCAGCGCCCCCCGGGCGAGGACCGCCAGGATCCACGCCAGCAGGATCACGAAGGTGGTCTGGATGGCGGACTCCACGAGGTGGGTGGCGAGGGCGCTGTAGCCCGCCACCTGTGCCAGCGCAGAGAGGGACAGCACCAGTCCCCCCAACTGCAGCCCCAGCACGTAGAAGCGAGGCCCCCCGATGGCCCGGTTCACCCGCGCCCGCCAGAAGCACAGGGGCGCCCCCGACAGACTGACGAAGAGCACGTAGAGCCGGAAGATCGGCAGCGGCAAGCCGATCAGCCGCAGGGCCTGGGTGAGCAGGAACAGGGTCGCCAGCAGGTACAGCAGGCGGCGCTGCCAGTCCGTGTGGACCCGGCTGCTCACCAGGCGCGCCACACCGACCACGGTCAGCAGCCACATCAGCAGCCGCCACACCGGCGGCAACACGCTGCCATAGAGCGGGGTGAGCAGGGAGAACCCCACGAACACCCCGGCGGCCAGGGCGTGGGACGCGAGGAACCCCCAGCGTGGGGACGCGACCAGGGCAGCCCGCCGCCGGTGGATGGCCCGCGCCACGCCTGCCGTAACCACCACCTGCAACAGGATCACCCAGCCGTAGCTGGCAAAGAACCGGCCCGCCGGCCAAGACACCCGCCCCAGGTTCCCCCGCAGGTCGTCCCACAGCGACGGTTGGAACTGCTCGAAGAAGCGGGGGGAGGTGAGGGGAAACCCGGTGGGCCGGTAGATGTCTTCGCGCAGGGTGCGCAGGCTGCCGTCGATGGCGGTCGCGACCTCCTGGAGACGGCCGCGCAGGTCTCCGATCTGCTTCTGCATCTCCACGGTCGGGGCGGAACTACCGGCCAGCAGGGCCAGGGCCTGTTCGGACTTCCGCGCGGCGGACGCCACGGACTCCCGCACCCCTTCGTATCCCTCGCGCCGGGTCACCACCTCGCCGGCCCGTTGCCAGTACTGGGCCTCCTCGAGCCACTCCACCCGCAGGGTGTCGAGGCGTTGCAGGGCCGCGGTGAGTTGCCCGGACTCCCGCGAGAGGACGTCCTCTTCCGCGCGCACCGCGGCCCGCAGATCGGAGAACTGGTCGTGGCCGGCGGTGCGGGAACGCAGGATGTGCTCCAGGGACTGCTCCAGCTCCGCCGCCCGTTCCGCCTTCTTTGCCACCTCGGCGGCGTCCACCGGCGGGGTCCGCAACTCCTCCCGCATCGCCTGCAGGCGCGCGAACCGCTCGGCCACTTGGGTCACCCGGGGCACCAGGGCCGCCAGCTCCAGGGCGGGCTCCTGGGGGGAGGCGGCCGCCGGCGACGCCCCCGCAGGCCCGGAGGGGGTGTCGGCAGCCCCCCCGGTGCCGCCCAGCAGCGTCACCGCCAGCAGCGCCACAGCGAGGCCGGCGAGGCTCCGTCGGCCACTGCGCCAAACGCCCCCGCAGCGGTTTGCCACGCCGTCCCCGGCCCGGGTGTCCTCCCCCCGGGTCGTCATCGCCATCCCTCCCGCGTCTCCCATCCGTCCGGTCCTCTCCAGGCCCCCGGGCGCGGCGGCCCCAGGGCTAGTCCTTTGCAAGCGCCTTTTCCAAGGCACCGTTGCCTTCCCTGGCCCTCTTCCAGCGCTCGATCAGGTAGGGTTTGTGTTCCTCGAACGCCTGGGCCTGCTCTTCCACCACGGCCTCGGCGCCGGCGTTGTCCATCTCCCGGGTGCGGTTGATGAAGGAGGCCACCCGGGCCAGGTACAGGGGCGTCATCACCGAAAGCATTTTCATGCGGTGGTCGCGCAGACCATGGTATCTGGCCGCCAACTCGTAGAGCAATTTCACCCAGGTGTCCACAGGCAACAGGAAGTGGGTCGCGTCTAGAGCGTAGGCCCGCTCCAGATCCCCGAATACCTCGGGGGAGAATAACTCCTTCCACACCGGCCCGAACAGACGCATCCCCTCCTGGAACTCCTTGACCATGCGCGCCTGGTTGACCTGGATGGGCTCCGGGCTGAGGGTCTGCTCCATGCCGAACACCGGCACCGCTTCGCTGGCCCTGACCGGGAGCCACGCCTCTTCGGTCTGCTCCATGAGGGAGAACAGGGTGCCGCAGACCTGGCGGAACATGGGGCCGAGGGCTTCGCCCGGATCCTTGGCGTCGTGCACCTTCACCCCCAGGTTCGCCTGGCACACCCGGGCGCCCTTGGTGAGGGCGCTGATGGTCATCCAGATGTCGATCCCGAAGCGGGCGATGTCGCCGTCCCAGACGTCTTGTTCCAGGTAGTGCCTGGCGAGCCCCGAGGAGAACGCGAAGTCCCCGCCGATGGGCTGGCGGATGCGCTTGCCATAGAGGGTCCGCACCAGGTTGTAGACGATGTTGTTGGTGATGGTGCCGTCGTACTTGTAGCGGGAGTACACCGGGGCGACGAACTCGTAGCCCTGGTCCAGCACCGGGTCGATCAGGTACTTCACCCACCCCGGGTTGATGGAGCGCAGGTCGGAGTCCACGCACACACACGCGCTGACCTTGAGGCGGTGAGCCGCCTCGAAGATGGCGCGCAGGGCGGAGCCCTTGCCGCCGACACCACGGTACACCGTGACCAGTTTCTCCTGCCAGGGGCGCACCTGGAACTCCACGACCCGGTCGCGGGAGTCATCGGTGGAGCCGCCATCGGCGATCATGATCACCGCGCGGTAGTCCCTGAAGTGCTCGAAGATGCCGTGGGACACGCTCTGCACCACGTGCAAGAGGGTGTCCTCGTTGTTGTAGCAGGGGATGCCCACCAGGATGTCGGCCTCGCGGATCTCCTCGAGGCGTTTCTGGACATACGGCCTCAGGGCGGTGCTGAAGTGGCGCATGGGAGCCTCCTGTC
>JARGFW010000179.1 GCA_029211085.1 Deferrisomatales bacterium
GGCCACCCCCTCCCTACAGAACGGCTCGTACCGGCCAGGTAAGCCGCTCCTCGATCAGCGACCGGACGAGAGTCCGGGAGTCGCCTGCGTGAAGTCATGCAGAAAGACGAGGTTCCGTTGCTGGAACCACGCCAGGTTCAGCACGTAGCGTACTTCCAGTCGAGACACCGATTGCCATTTGTCCATCCTGAGCCAGGTCCGTTGCGCCTCCTGGGGCGGGAAGCCTGCGCTAATCATGATCCGCTGGAACTTCTGGGGCTTCTTCCACTTCTTCAGCTGCGTTGACCGCAGGCGGCTGCGAATCCAGCCGTCGAGGTCGCGAAACAGCTTGCGGAATTCCTGAATCCGGAAGTATTCCACCCAGCCCCGCAGATAGGGGTTGAGCTGCTGGATCACCTCAGCCATCGACAGCGGGTTGTTGCGGTGAGTCAACTCCCGCACCCGTGCTTTGAATCGTTGACGGGCGCTCTTGCTAACCCGAATTTTCCCTTTGAGGATTTGAAATCCCAGGAACTCCACCCATTTCACTGGGGCCACCCGGCTCTTCTCCCGGTTGACGCGAAGTCCCAGCTCTTCCTCCAGGTACCGGCTACATCCCTCCATCACGCGGTGAGCCGCGCGTTCGCTTCGCACCAGAATCACGAAGTCGTCAGCCCAACGACAGTATTTCAGTCCTCGCCGCTCCAGTTCGTGGTCCAACTCGTTCAGAACAATGTTGGACAGTATCGGGGAGAGGGGTGAGCCCTGGGGGCACCCTCGGCTCGTCTTCTCGACGTTCCCGTCGACCACCACCCCCGCGGTTAACGCTCTCGCGATCAGCGTCACCAGCGACTCATCGGCAATCTTCCTGCGGATGAGCTTGAGGATGAGACCATGCGGAATTTCGTCAAAGAAGCTCGCCAGGTCGATCGATGCACACCATTCGTGCCCCTCTCCTACGATCTGCTGCACATGGCGGATGGCTTGGTGCTGGCTCCTTCCCCGTCGAAAGCCAAAGTTGGAGTCCCGGAAGTCCGGGTCGAAAATCTCCTCGAACACCGTGTGGACGCTCTGACTCACGATCCGGTCCATGACCACCGGGATCCCCAGCTTTCGCTTCTTGGAGGGCGAGCCTTTCTTTGGAATCAGTACCCTTCGTGCCGGCTTGAAACGGTAGGTTCCGAGCTTCAGCTTGGCGTGGATGCGTTCCAGGAACGCCTCCTGCCGCGCTTCGAAATCCCCTACCGTCATTCGGTCTATGCCCGCTGCCCCAGCGTTTCGTCTCACTTGCTGCCACGCTGCCCACAGTCGCCCAGGCTCGTAGACCTGTTCCATCACCCTTATATGCTTCACGTGACTGCTCCGTGACTTGGCCTTTACGCCGTCGATGGCCGGGTTGCCCGTGGCCCGTTCTGGACCCAAACCGGACCCCCTACGAACCTTCCAGACCCCTGATCTGGTCGGTGCCTTGTCTTGCCAGGCTCGGGTGTCCCCCTGTCAGTTTTCTGGTTCTTCCAGACAACGCTGTATCGACTCGACGACGGTGTCACTGTCGCCTCTCGTCCACGACTTCCCGTGGTCCAACAACGCCATGGGACCACCCAGGTTTGAGTTCTCGGGGCAAACCTCACTCTGGGCTGGATGTGTGTTGACCGTCGCCAGCGGCGGGTTCTCCATCCAGAGATTTCGTCGGCTCCCTTCCCTTCCTGGTCGTCAGGGTTTTGCCCTCCACACTGTTACCAGGCTTCATAGGCCCTGAGTCTTCAGTACTACCCGTGGATCTGCCACCCTCTGCTCCCTGGCCGCTTTGGGTTCTCCTCGTCGGTTTTGGTTTTCTAACGCCTCCGGCAGCTTTGCTCGGCGTCAGAGCAGGAGGGCTTCCCTGGGTAAGACGCGCCACCTCTCCGTATCCCGTCCCGCTCCACCGCAGAAAGGTCGGCCCGGATACCGGGTCTCGCTCTGCCATGTCTGCTCGACCCCCTTCCCACGGCCATATAGCGGGTTCGCTGTTCGCTACGTACACGGATTCTGCCTCATGCTTCCTCCAGACATTCCGTTTCCGGTAATGCCCTTGCCTTGTTGGCGTAGCCCTTCCGTCCGGTTCGCGGCGGGCGTTTTACTTCCACCTCCTCGTTACTCCTTTCTTCGTGGCGGAAGGTCGGCGGTCGCGCCATGCCAGGCGCACACACAAATGGCCAGCGATCTGCTGGCCATTCCTGAATCCGGGGTACCTGCCGGTTACGGGCGTTGACAGCCGCACGTGGCAGCCTTGGAATGCGGCTTGGTTTCCCCGGGAACATCGGACAAGGGCGGCCAAGACAGGGTCTACAGGTCGCCCTTCCCAACCGTGTCCAGTGCCCGCTCTTCTTTGTGCACTCGCTTCCGCTTGAGCAGGCTCCGATCCTCGTAGTGATGGAGAACCTGGACCTCCTCGGACTCTCCTCCGGACGCCGTCAGCATCCACACTCCCTTCCGCACGCTGCTCACCGCTTCGTGCGCAGCGAGTACGTACTCCCCGATTGGGCGCGACGGCGTTTCTTGCGGCTTGCTGCGGGCGTGCAGTGCGCCAATGAGCGCTTCTACCTCGGGACGGTCCTCCGCTCCCGGAGTACCGTCAAGGTATTCCTGGAAGTGGTGTGCCGCACAGGCCATTTCCCGATAGCCCTTCAGGTACACCACGCCGATGTTGTAGTGGATGTCCGTGTACTGGGGGTAGATCTCCAGCGCGGCAAGATAGGCCTCGAGGGCCGCGGAGAACTGTTTCTTCTCGCGGCACAGGTCCCCCGTCTCTTTCATCAGTCGAGCAGAGCGCGGGACATCTTCTGCCAGTGAAGGCGTGGCAAGAGACAAAGCCACGAGAACGACAACGAGAACCCCGGATCCTCTGCCCATGACATTTCCCCCTCATCGCTCTACTGGACTGCCCTGCCGCACCCCTTCAGGGTCCGCGGTTGAGCATAGCAGGCGGATCCGATTCTGCACCTGATTTCTTCCCCGCAGCAGGAGAAACGCTTTGGGGCGAGGTTCGAAGCGTCGATGCTCCGTGGCCAAGGCAGTGGGTGGGTCCGCCCGCGCGTCTCAGAGCTGTATCCGGTCGTCGGCAAGAACTTTGAAGAGGGCGTCAGAAGGTGCCGAAATCGCAGACCGGGTAGCGGCAGGTGGGGCACGACCGGCACCTCACCGATCCGGGCGCTGGCGAACATGGCCCCGGGCAGCACAGGGCTACCGTAGACCAGGTCTACCGCCTCGGCCGCCAGGATACCGAGCCGGGTGACACCGTCCGGGGCCACCGACAAGCCGCCACTGGTGACGACGAGGTCAGCTCCCGCCTTCGAGAGACGACTGGATCTCCGCGGCAATGGCGCCCACGTCGTCGGGAGCGTAGGCCACGCGGGGCACGCTGGAACCGAGAGCCGCGAACTTCTTGCTCGGCACCGGCGCGAAGGCGTCGCGCACGCGGCAACCAGGGTGATCTTGCCCTCGGTCGGCGGACCGGAGACCCGCACCCCGCCGCCGGCAAGGGCCGAGGCGAGGGCTGCGGCGGTCGGAGGACAGAAGAGCGGCGGGACTGCGTCGGTTCGTCCGCTAGGATGCGGTGGCCCCTCCAGCCACAACCACCATCAAGACGACGCACCTCCCCACAGGGAGAACGTCCGGGAACCGACGGCGAACCGGCGGCTGCGCGCGCCGGTCAGAAGATCAATGCAGCGTCGGGCGCGACGATCGCCAGCACCTCTAATGAGCGTAGATTGGCTTCGGTGATCGCGTGCTGCACGGCATCCTCGTCCAGACCGGCTGCGTCCCATGCCTCGGGGTCCACCTCCCGACGCACCTCGGTCTCGTTCCACTGTCCCTTGGTACCCGGTTCCACGGTCACCGCGATCGCGTTGGCCACGTGTAGCAGCAGCGTTTCGGCACGGAAATCTTCCGCACGCATCGGTTCGTGGTGGCACTCGACCGGTTTCCAAAGACTGCTTGGCAGACGCCACGTACGCAGCAGGGCAGCGCCGATTTCGGCGTGGGTGAAGCCCAGGAGTTCCTTCTCCAGCGCCGTGGGTTGACGTCCCCTCGCTCCCGCACTTTCCAGAATCTGCCGAGCCACGGCCGGGGCCTGGTGGTACAGCACCAGACGACCGACGTCGTGCAGCAGACCGATCACGAACAGGCGCTCCCGCTGGCGCATGCCCCGCACCGCCCCCAACACCCGGGCGACCAGCCCACAGTAAACACTGTGGTGCCAGAACATATCCATGTCCACCCACTCGGTCGGGATGTTGGCAAAGGCCCGGGATGCACTGGTGGCCAGCACCAGGCTGCGCAGTTCGTCCAGACCAACGATGGTCACCGCGTGGGAAACCGTGTTGATCTCCGCGGCCATGCCGTAGTAGGCACTGTTGACCATGCGCAGCAGGCGCGCCGTCAAATTTGGATCGTGACTGATCACCTCACCCAGCGCCTTCGACGTGGTGCTGGGATCATCCAGCATTTCATTGATGCGCACGCACACTTCCGGCAGGGAAACCAGTTCGGAGACACCGGAAACCATCTCTTCGGGGGTCATGTCACTCGTCCCTGTGTTGGATGTGAAACAGCCCGCACGGCCCGCGCACCGGATCTCTCCGGCGACTGACTGCCCCCTTCTGTTCGGCACCACTCGCCCGGAACAACAGGCATCCTTGGCGAGAAAACAGCGGCGTCAACGCCGGGTGCACTCCGCCGCGACACCCTCTTCCCAGCGCAGGAACGCGAACGCCCGTCGGAACTCGTCGGCCAGTGCCGGATGGGCCCCCAGGGCCTCGCGCGCCGCTACCTCCCCGGGACTCCCGGGCCGCGGCACCCGGCCCCGGTCGTAGGCGATGCCCACCAGCGCGGCATCCTGTGCCGGGGTGAACGCCCGGCTCGGGACGAAGCCGAGCATGCGGTACACCTCCTCGCCGACGCCGTCGAACTCCGTCAGACCCTCGACGAAGATCGGCCACTCCTCGCTGTCGGCAAGAACCTGTTCGGCCCACTCGCGGAGTTCTTCCACGGCGACCGCCCGGAGCAGGAAACAGCGAATCACGAACGCCACCGACTCCGGGTCGACGGGCGGGACACGCAAAGCAGGCTGCATGGATTACCTCACAAACAAGGGGGACGGCACACCAGCCGACCCGCAACACGGCGACGGGCCGGGGTAGGGTACCACCATTTCCCGGCCGCCGGTGCAGACCCGGAAGCGATCGCCGCTCCCCCGCACCTCCCCGGCGCTTTGGGAGGGGCCGGGCGCGGTCAGGGGCGGCGCACCAGATAGAACGCCCGGCCGACTTCCTCCTCCAGGTCCAGGTCGGACACAGCATCGCACACCTCCTCGATCTCCAGATCGGCCCGGTCGAGGGCACGGCGCAGTTCCTCGGGGCTGTGACAGCGCTCGTGGAACTCGAACTCGGCGCGCCGCCAGGCGTCCACACCCTGCCCCCGGAGGACGAAGTGGTAGGTACCCAGCCGCCGGGCGGGGTCGTACTCGCCTGCCAGGCGACACACACCGTCGGGGGTGGCCACCTCCCACTCGCGTACCCAGCGCTCCCGGAATCCCAGCTCGGTGTTGACGTCGAACAGCAGCAGTCCGCCGGGGGCCAGGGCGGCACCGGCGCAGGTCAGGGCCCGTTGCAGATCCGCGGCGGTGAGCAGGTGGTTGATGCTGTCGAACAGGCAGGTCGCGGCGTCGAACGCCGGAGCCAGGGCGAGTTGCCGGACGTCGGCCCGCACCCAGTCCGGGGAAGGGTGGTGTTGCCGGGCACAGGCCAGCATCTCGCCCGAGAAATCCACGCCGGTCGTGCGGTAGCCACGGCCGGCCAGCTCGGCGGCCAGCTGCCCGGTGCCGCAGCACAGGTCCAGCACCCGCCCGCAGATCGGGATGTGGGGCAGCAGCAGGGTATCCACAGCGGCCAGCGCGCCCGCGGCGAAGATGTGGGCCCAGTGGCGATCGTAGAACCAGGCGAACGCGTCATAGGGGCTGACGGCCTCGGGCGGTCGGCGGAAGGGGATGATCGCGCTCACTCACCAATCCCCTACGGGGCCAGTGGCAGGGGCCAGAAGAAACAGGAGCAGGGTCGAGATGTGCAATAATCACCTCAAGGGGGGCCGGGGTAGCCGCCACGGTCCCCCCAGCGCTCGTGCTGCTCGGATTGTGGGCACCGACAGAACGGGTAGAATGGCCCTCCGCCTCTCCCACGTGCATCCGGAGTATATCATGGACCGTCCGACTCGACGGATACACGCCCTGCCTGCCCTGTTGCTGGTCCTCGCCCTCACCGCGGGGATGGCGGCGCCCCCGGCACACGCTGCCACCGCCGAGGAGATCGACGTCAGCGTCGACGTGGCGCTGAAGAACTTCCGCGAGAACGTCAACGGTGCAGAGCGATATTTGGAGATTGCCAAGGGCCTCCTGGTGTTTCCCAAGGTGGTCAAGGCCGGGATGGTCGTCGGCGGAGAGTACGGAGAAGGAGCCCTGCGCATCGGAGGAAGAACCGCGGGCTACTACAACACGGCGGCGGCTTCGTTCGGTTTCCAACTCGGCGCCCAGGTCAAGACCGTGATGCTGGTATTTCTGGAAGCGGACGCACTGAACGCGTTTCGCGCCAGCGACGGTTGGGAGGTGGGGGTAGACGGCTCGGTGGCCCTGGTCACCGTGGGAGCCGGAGGCACCCTGGACACGACCCAGCTCAAGCAGCCGATCGTGGCGTTCGTGTACGGCCAGAAGGGGCTGATGTACAACCTCACCCTGGAAGGCTCCAAGTACTCCAAGTTGAAAAAATAGCCTCCCGGAGTCTCTACCGGGACGATGGAGAGAGGACCCCATGGCCTTGCCTGGAAACAAGACCAAGATCGTTTGCACCATCGGCCCCGCCTCCGAGGCACCGGAGGTCATGGAACGGCTGATCCGCGCCGGCATGAACATCGCCCGGCTCAACTTCTCCCACGGCGACTTCGACGGCCACGCAACGGTGATCGACCGACTGCGCGCCGCCAGTGCAGCCTGCGGCCGACGGGTGGCGATCATGGCGGACCTGCCCGGGCCAAAGATGCGCATCGGCATGCTGGACACCGAACCGGTGGAACTGAAGCCCGAGGACCCGTTCACCCTCACCACCCAGGAGATCAACGGCGACGCGACGCGGGCCTCGGTGTCCTTCACCCGCCTGCCGCAGGTGGTGGATCCGGGGGACACCCTGTTTCTCAACGACGGTCTGATCCAACTGCGGGTGGAGCGGGTGGAGGGTCAGGAGGTGCACTGCACCGTGGTGGTCGGGGGCGAACTGCGCTCCCGGAAGGGTCTCAACCTGCCGGGCATCGACCTGGGCATCCGCGCCTTCACCGACCGCGACCGGGAGTGTCTGGCGTTCGCCCTGGAGCACGGAGTCGACGCGGTGAGCCAGTCCTTCGTGGAAACCGCCGAGGACGTGCGCACCGTGCGCGCCGCGGCGGCCGAGTTGGGCTACCGCCCGTTCATCATCGCCAAGATCGAGCGCAGTGGGGCCCTGGACCATCTGGACGAGATTCTCGACGCCGCCGACGGGTTGATGATCGCCCGCGGCGACCTGGGGGTGGAGATTCCCATCGAGCGCATCGCCCGCGTGCAGAAGCAGCTGATGCGCATGGCCAATCTGCGCGGCAGACCGGTGATCACCGCCACCCAGATGCTGGAGAGCATGACCACCAACCGGCGCCCCACCCGGGCCGAGGCCACCGACGTGGCCAACGCGATCCTGGACGGCACCGACTGCGTGATGCTCTCCGGCGAGTCCGCCATGGGCCGCTACCCGGTGGACGCGGTACAGATGCTGGCCCGCATCGCCGCCGAGATGGAATCCAGCCGGCCCGGCGTCCCGGTACGGGACGCCATGCGCGCCAGCGACCGCGACCGGGAGGCGGGCCTGGCGGATCTGGTGTCCTTGAGCGTGGAGAGCGTGGTGGAACGGGTCACCCCGGCGGCGATCATCGTCCCCACCCGCAGCGGCTACACCGCGCGCAACCTGTCGCGGTTTCGGCTGCCGGTGTGGGTGACCGCCGTCAGTTCCTCGGAGACCACCTGTACCGGGCTGCAGTTCTCCTACGGGGTGTGGCCCGTGCACCAGCCCGACCACCCGGAGAACTGGAGCCAGTTCGCCCGCGCCTGGGTGACGGGCCACGGCCTGGAGGGCGGCCTGGCCGTGGTCACCGAGGGGCCCTCCCGCCGGCATCCCGAGGCCAACAACCGCATGGAACTGATCGACCTGTCCCGCGCCTGAACCCAACGACTGGTGCCACGATGCCGAACCTGATCCTGCTGCGCCACGGCGAGAGTTCCTGGAACCGGGAGAACCGGTTCACCGGGTGGACCGATGTGGACCTGTCGGAGCGGGGGGTGGAGGAGGCCCATGCCGCGGGCCGGGCCCTGGCCAGGGAGGGGTACGCCCCGGACGTGGCGTTCACGTCGCTGCTGAAGCGGGCCATCCGCACCCTGTGGATCGCCCTGGACGAGTTGGACCGCATGTGGATCCCGGTGCATCGCAGTTGGCGGCTCAATGAACGCCACTATGGCGCCCTGCAGGGGCTGGACAAGAAAGAAACCGCGGCGCGCCACGGCGAAGCACAGGTGCACCTCTGGCGGCGCAGCTACCGGGTGCGACCGCCCCCGCTGACCCCGGAAGATCCCCGGGCACCCCACGAAGATCCCCGCTACGCGGAGTTGCCGCCACAACAACTGCCCCTGGGGGAGAGTCTGGAGGACACCGTGGCGCGTTGCCTGCCCCACTACCGGGAGGCGATCGAGCCCCGGCTGCGGAGCGGCCAGGAGGTGCTGGTTGTGGCCCACGGCAACACCCTGCGGGCCCTGGTCAAACACCTGGACGGCGTCGGCGACGACGCCATCGCCGGGTTGGAGATCCCCACGGGCACGCCGCTGGTGTACCCGCTGGCCGACGACCTCTCACCCCTGCGCCACTTCTACCTGGACTCACCCGCCTGACGCGCCACCCCGGGAGGAACGCCGATGGGATGGGGGGCCCGCCGTCAATTCGCGCACTCCGTGCCGCGCCCCCCGCCATCCACGACAGTTCGAAATCCACCCCGGGAAAAGTGCGGCGGGGCCCCGGGTTCAGAGGTGCAGGGTAGTACCGACGCTGCTCAACACGAACGCCTCCCCGAACGCCTCCGCCAGGCGGTACGTGGCCGCGTGCCCGGTGCAGTGCATGGGCACCAACACCTCGGGGTGCAGATCCCGGAGCGCCGCGACGGTAGGGCTCACCGCGTCGGCGAACGCCGGCCCGCCCAGGTGGAACCCCCCCAGGACGGCGTACACCTCCTCCACACCGGTGAGCCGCTGCGCACAGTGCACGGTGTTCACGATCCCCGAGTGGGCACAGCCGGAGATCACCACCAGGCCCTTGCCCGCTAGGTGCAGCACCACGGCCAGGTCGTCCTCCATGAGGTCCGGCACCAGCTGTCCTTTCCGCTCCCGCAGAGCCCCGGGAAGTCCCTTCTCGAAGGGTGTCTCCCGCGCCACCTCGCCGGTGGTCCCCCACAGGCCGCCCGAGCCCAGATAGGGTTCGGATCTGAGCAACAGCCGTTCCCCGAGGGACGCCACCAGTTCCCCGGAGAGCTGGGGAAAGCGGGCCCGCCCCTGTCCGGGACGCTCCAGGTGCCGGGGTCCCTCGAGCACCGCCGGGTGCATCACCACCGGCACAGAGGGGGACGCCCGCTCCAGGACGGCGGCCAGGGACCCGTAGTGATCCATGTGCCCGTGGCTCAAAACCACGACTTCCAGGTCGGCGAGGTCGACGCCCAGGAGGTCGAGGTTGTGGGGCACTCCCTGGTCGGTGTAGCCGGCGTCCAACAGGAAGCGGGTCTGGGCGGTCGCCCCCCGAGCGGTGATCAAGAGGCTCAAGCCGTGCTCCGCCAGCAGCGTCGTGGCAGGGATTTCCCCGCCCGGCGCCAGTGCGGGCCGGGTCGCCACGGCTCCCGACGGCAGGAGATTGTCGCCGTAGTTGTCCATGAGGATGAGGACTTCCACCGTTTCGGCGGGGGTCAGTGTCAGGGGGGGCGCAGCTGCCATGGCCAATCTCCAGGGATCTCGCAGGGGTTATCGGTTCGCAACCAGCGGATCACAGCGTCGGGCGGAGCCTCTGGCCCCGCCCGTCAGGACGCCCCATCCTCCGCGACAGACGCCTGGGCTGCGCTCCCGGAACCCAGCAGCACCGACAGCCAGCGGCTGTCCTCCCGGCTCTCCAGGGCGATCTTCAGGGCCATGGTCAGGGGCACCGAGAGCAGCATCCCTACCGGCCCGAACACCCAGCCCCAGAACACCAACGATACGAACACCACCAGGGTGGACAGACCCAGCCCGCGGCCCATGAAGCGGGGCTCCACTCCGCTGCCGATCACCACGTTGATGACCACGTACCCGACGGCCACCACCCCAGCCCTGGCAAACCCGAACTGGATGAACGCCATCAGCACCGCCGGCACCCCGGCGATGATCGACCCAAGATTCGGCACGAAGTTGAGCAGGAACGCCAACAGCCCCCAGAGGATGGCGAAGTCCACTCCGAGGATGCCCAGCCACGCCGCGGCCAGCGCACCGGTGGCCAGACTGACCCAGGACTTGATCGCCAGGTAGCGGTTGAGGTTGTTCGCAAAGGCGTCGAAGCCACTGAAGTCGGCGGCCGGATCGCCCACCGCCGCCCGCATCTTGGCCGGCAGGTCAGAGGCCTCGAGCAGCATGAACACCACGGTGAGGAGGATCAGGAAACCGTTGGTGAGCACCTTCT
>JARGFW010000180.1 GCA_029211085.1 Deferrisomatales bacterium
CGCCGCTACCGTTCACCATGCCCGGTGCCGGCGTTCACCATGGGCGGAATGCGCACGATCAGATCCTTCTCGGCCAGGTCAGCCAGCGCCTGTCGCGGCTCTTCGCCGCCCAAGACCACCCGGCAGGCCTGTGCCCCCAGCGGCGCTCCGGTACCGGCAAAACCGCCCAGGATCGCCTTGTGGAGCACCCTCCTGCTGGGGGTCAGTTGGGACTGGCGCTCCTTGAGGGGCAGGATCTCCCGCAAGCGGCGTACACCTGCTTCGACGTCCATGGGGCTCCAGGTCCAGTGAGGGGTGTCGACACCTGCTTCCCGAATATAGCACAACCCGCCCGGCACCCCGGAGGGGAACCAGGAAACGACAACCGCCCCACCCGGCCAGATGGCCAAGTGGGGCATCTGTGCTGGCCGTGCGGTTCGATCACTTCACCGGCACCGGATCACCCATGGTGTACCCGACCGACTCCAACGCCTTGCGCAACGCGTCCACGGAAACCTGGGCATCGTCGTAGCCTACGGTCACCGTGTGCTCGCTGGCGCTGGCATCGACCACCTCTACGCCTGCCACACTGCTTAGGGCCCCACGGGCCCTGGCGGCGGTGCTGCCTCAGACGACCCCCGGCACCGGCAACGACATGGTCACCGGTGCGGCCACCGCGGCCACTGCGATCAGCAAACAAGCGCACAGCATCAACAGTCTCTTCATGGCTCTCCCTCCTCTGGGCATGGTGTCCAAGACTCTCGCACACTGTACCGAAACGATCGAAGAGGCGCTACGCTGCCGGCGGCCTCGCCCACGAGTTCCTTGCGCCGTCCAGACCAACGGACATCACACGCCTGGGGGTGGGTCGGCTTTGGGCGCCGATCCTGGGGCAGATTTGGGAGCCGCCCCACACGCAACCCCCCAACCAGCCAACGAAGCATCTCGCCCGGCATGTCGACACATTTGGACCGCCATTGACCGCCACGTAAGTCGTATCGAGCAGCAATGACCGCCCTGCCGGTCACATAGCCTTGACACCCACACCCCGGTGGAACACAATGACCGCTATCGTGGTCCATTGAGTTCAATAGGACCGCCTTACGCGTCAATCATCTCCGGAGAGGTGGAATGAGCACGGCCAGGACCTACTCCAAGTACACGCTCGAGGCAACTCGACTCCTCGGACAACAGATCAAGCTCGGCCGGAAGCAGCAGCGTTGGTCTGAAACAGAGCTTGCCCAAAGGGCAGGCATCGCCAGGTCGACACTCCAGAAGATCGAGAAGGGCGACCCCACCGCTTCGCTGGGCCTCGTTTTCGAGGTGGCAGCACTCGTGGGAGTGGGCCTGTTCGATGCAGATCGGCGCGGCTTGGCAGAACGCAGCGCGGGCACGGCCACCCTGCTGACGCTGTTGCCGAAGAGGGTACATGCCCGGAAACGGGAGCTCGACGATGACTTCTGAAATGACCCGCGCAAGAGCAGCGTTCGTCTGGGTCTGGCTGCCTGGTGCATGCGAACCGGTGGTCGGCGGCAAGTTGACCGCGGACAACGACAGCCTGCTCTTCAACTACGGACGGAGCTACCTGGAACGAACCAACGCCATCCCCATCTACGACGTCGAACTGCCTTTGGAGGCTGGGGTTCTCCCGGTCCGTCCGGGGCTCAAGATGCCGGGTTGTATCCGAGACGGGGCGCCCGACGCCTGGGGCAGGCGCGTCATCCTCAACGGGTTGCTCGGCACCCGCGGCAAGGGGACCGAAGCCACCGAGCCGGACGAACTGACCTACCTCCTGGAGTCGGGCTCGGACCGCATCGGCGCGTTGGATTTCCAACTCTCCTCCACCCACTACCGGCCGCGGTCGCCGCGCGGGGCAACCCTCGAGGAACTCGCCACCGCCGCCGCAAGGGTGGAGGCAGGAGTCCCCCTCTCGACGGAGCTCGCCCAGGCGCTGCAACACGGCACCTCCATCGGCGGCGCGCGCCCCAAAGCCTCGATCGATGGAAACGGGAAGAAGTACATCGCCAAGTTCTCCTCCGCCACCGATCTCTACAGCGTCGTCAAGGCCGAGTACATCGCCATGCGGTTGGCCGCCCTGTGCGGGCTCGACGTCGCCGCTGTCCAGCTCACCTCCGCCCTCGACAAGGACGTCCTTCTCGTGGAACGGTTCGACAGGACACACAGGGAAGCCGGTTGGCAGCGCCGCATCCTGCTCTCGGCACTCACGCTGCTGGAACTCGACGAGATGATGGCCCGCTACGCGAGCTACCAGGACCTCGCCGAGATGGTTCGCCACAAGTTCACAGACACACCGGCCACGTTGCGGGAGTTGTTCGCGCGCCTGGTCTTCAACATCCTCTGTGGCAACACAGACGACCATGCCCGCAACCACGCCGCGTTCTGGGACGGCCACGCCCTCACCCTCACCCCGGCGTACGACATCTGCCCCCAGGGGCGAACGGGCTTCGAGGCCTCTCAGGCGATGTTGATCGCCGGCGAAGACCGCTTGAGCCGCATCTCCTCGTGCCTCGGTGCAGCCCATCACTTTCATCTTTCGGGAGAAGAAGCCCTGGCCATCGCACGCCACCAGGTGGAGACCATCGGGCGGCATTGGGAGACCGTCTGCCGCGAGGCCGCATTGCGCGAAACCGACCGTGCACTGCTCTGGGGCCGCCAGTTCCTGAACCCGTATGCCTTTCAAGGGCTGGAGGGCGAGGCCCGGGGGCTGCAGAAATACGCAGAAGACCTCAGACAACAGGCGCCCTAGCAGGACGGGGCACGTCACACCTCGACGCTCGGCTGGTACCGGTACACGCATCGATCGCCCCAACCACCGGCCCAGAAGATGCCTCGGCTACCGCACGCCCCATGGGGTCTTCGCCGAAGCGGAGCGTGGCGCAGTTGCGAAATGGATGCGCCCCCCCCAAGTCTCGCGTCCCCAGGTCTCCCCCCGGGGGCATCACGTGGCGACCTCCTCGCACAGATCCGGCAGGCAGACGGCTTCGATCCCTTCGGCGAGCGGGAAGCGCTCGGTGCCGGCATACACCACCCGCCGCTTCAGCGGCCCGACCGTGTCGCAGGCCAGGTGAAAACCGCGCTCGACTTTCGGCGCCAGCCCGCGCTTGATCTCGATGGCCCAGGGTCTGGGCTCACCCGGCCGCCGGAGCAGCAGGTCGATCCCGGCCCCGGCCGCGGTGCGGAAAAAGTGGGCCTCCGTACCTTCCGGCGAGGCGGCGATCAGCGACTCGATCGCCATCCCCTCCCAGCTTGCGCCGGCCACCGGGTGCGACAGCAGCGCCTCGTGATCGCCTACGCCCAAGAGCGCGTGCACCAGCCCGCTGTCGCGCACGTACACCTTGGGGGATTTCACCAGGCGCTTTCTCACGTTGCCGTGCCACGGCGCCAGGCGGCGCACGACCAGCAGGTCCACGAGCAGGTCGATATAGGCCGCAACCGTCTTGCCGTCCACCGCCAGCGAACGGGCCAGGGCGGCAGCATTGAGCAGGCCGCCCTGCTGATGCGCGAGCATGGTCCAGAACCGGCGCAGCGTTTCCGCCGGAATGCGCGGCCCGAGCTGCGGAATGTCGCGCTCGAGGTAGGTGCCGATGAAGTCCGTCCGCCAGCGCAGGCTGGCCGCGTCCGACGCGGCCAGCAGGCTCTCGGGAAAGCCGCCGCGCAGCCACAGGGCATCGAGCCGCTCACCACCGACCTCGGCGGCACCGAGCGGCGCCAACTCCAGGTAGCGGATGCGCCCGGCGAGCGACTCGCCCGACTGCTTCAGCAGATCGATGGACGCCGGACCCAGCACCAGAAAGCGCCCCTTGCCCTGCCCCCGGCGGCGGCCGGCGTCGATGAGCCCGCGCAGACAGCGGAACAGGCCGGGCATGCGCTGGATCTCGTCGAGGATGACCAGCTTGTCCGCGTGCTGTGCCAGGTACAGCTCGGGCTCGGCCAGCTTGGCGCGATCGGCCTCGGACTCGAGATCCAGGTAGAGCGACGGCCGCGACCGGGCCACCTCGGTGGCGAGCGTGGTCTTGCCCGCCTGGCGCGGACCGAGCAGTGCCGCGGCCGGGGCCTGGGTCAGGACCGCGGCCGAGGACCGGTTGCGGGAAAAGACGCCGGCAAAGATGCGGGATTCACTTGCGTCGCCCTCGGCTTCTCCTCCCTCGCCGACCACCGCCTGTCACGCTCCGCACGAATCGGATCTACGTCCCTTCAGCCCCGCCAATGGTGATCGTCCCCTTGGCGTCCCCAACGTGCAGCTCTCCCAGCTGGGCCTGCACGGCGGCCATGGTCGCCGGCCGCTGCTCGGGGTCCTTCGCCACCATGGACATCACCAGCTGGGAGAGGCGTGGCGGTAGCCCCCCTGTGACATCGCATATCGGCGCGGGCACGCGCCCCAGCACCTGTGCGATGACCTCTTCGAGGGTACCGTCGAACAGCTTCTCGCCGGCCAGCAGCTCGTAGAGAATCACGCCCAGGGCATAGATGTCGGTGCGCTCGTCCACCCCGGCCCCGCGTGCCTGCTCGGGACTCATGTAGGCGGGTGAGCCCAGCACCGTGCCCGGCCGGGTGTGCGTGTCCGACATGGCGAGGCGCGCGACGCCGAAGTCCATGACCTTGGGGTTGCCCTGCCCGTCCACCAGCACGTTGGTAGGTTTCAGATCGCGGTGCAGGACCCCGTTGTCATGGGCGCACTGCAGGGCGGCGGCCATCGCCCGGCCCAGCCGCACGACCTCCGCGGGGTCCATTATCCCCGTGCGAGCCGCGAGCGACTCCAACTCCGCGCCCTCGACATACTCCATGATGATCCAGGCACTGCCTTGAAACTGCGCGAAGTCGTATACCTGGACGATCCCCGGGTGGTTGAGCCGGGCCAGCGCCTGGGCTTCCCTCCGGAACCGTTCCGAGTGCGGGACGTCGTTCGCCACCGTGTGCGGCAGTTGCTTGATGGCGACCTTTCGCTCCAACACGGTGTCGTGTGCCAGGAGCACCACCCCCATGCCGCCGCGCCCCAATTCCTTCTCGATCACGTACCGCTGGCCCTGGCCGCCCAAGCCCTGCTCCTGGCTCCCGGTCCTGCCGCCAGGGTCCATCACCGAGGTGGCGGCGACCGGTGGCCTGCTGCCAGCGACCCTGCGGTCCAGCTTGTCCAGTTTTCCGCGAATCGCCGTGCCGTGGTCGCTGTCGCTGGTGAAGGTCAAGGCCCTCCGGTAGAGCACCACGCTTGCCGACGGTGTCGAGTGGAGCAACGCGTCCGCCCGGCCCTCGTAGGAGCGGGCGATGCATTCGCCCCGCCGGATCGCTGCGGGAATGGAGACCCAGAAGGCCCAGAACACCAGCGCGCCGGAGCCGTAGCGAAGCGCCCAACGCAGCTGCCCCTTCCGCCGGTCGAGTTTGGGATGCGCCTGGCGCACGGGCAGCAAGCCCAGCAGCTTGGTGGAGACCGGCGGGTAGATCTTCTCCAGCAAGCGGTCGGTGGCACGGGGCACGATCTGGGGCATGAGCAGCAGCGAGGCGACCAGCAACGCCTGGGCCAGGTGCGCGCGAAACAACCAGAGGAGGAGGAGTTTGGGCCGCCACCACAGCTTGGGAAAGGCGATCGTGGAGCGGAACATCGCCGTGGCGAAGCGGAGCAGCCCCCGTGCGCTCGCCGTCGCCGCCGTTTCCGCTATGGCAAGAGCACCTTCCATCCGCTTGCCTCAGCCCACCAGCTTGAACCGCAGGGTCGCCGGCCCGACGACAATCTCGTCGCCGTCCTGGAGCGTTGCCTTGCCGGTGACCGGGGCCCCGTTGACGAGGACCTTCCTGGCGGCGGAGCTGATCCGGTACCCCTTCTTTGTTCGCTCGACGAAGAAGGCGGTGGCGGGCATCAAGATCCCGGAGAGCCGCAGATCCGAACCCGGGTCCTTGCCTACCAAGGAGACTTCCTTCCGCAGACCCAGAGTGGTGGGAGTCCCCTTGCCCTTGGTCAGCCGCAGCTCGGCCAGCTTGCCCCCCGCCTCGAGGAATGCCTGGAGCGCCCCCTGGGCGTACAGCGCCTGGGCCTCGGCTGGCGAGGCGACGATGGTGGCCGCGGTGCGCGGGGCGATAGTGGACTGAGCCCCGTCTTCCGCGTTGCTGCTCTCTCCCTCCTCGATGAACTCCAGCTTGTGCTTCCCGACGGTGGCCACCGAGCCGATGCGCAGGACCTCACGCTGGATGGCGCGCCCGCCCAGCAACGTGCCGTTGGTGGAGCCGAGATCTTCGAGGATGTAGCCTGCGCCGGCGCGGGTGACGCGGGCGTGGCGACCCGACACGAGCTGGTTGTCGATCACCAGGTCACAGGCGGGGTCACGCCCGATGATGATCTTCTTGCGGTCGAAGACGTGTTCGTCGACGCACCTGTCGTTGAAGAGAACCCGAACTCTGAGCTTGCCGTGAACTTTCCACATGGTGGCCTTTCCCTGATCCCGGGCGAAGGGGGCCGGGCGGTCGGATGACCCGTCTTCCCAACGGTCGAGCAACGGGCAGGTTGGCTCGAGCGGAGGTGACGGGTCGGTTCTGTCGTGGTGTTGGTCCCGATCTTCGGCGCGGCGGCCGCGTGTTGGCGCCCCGAGCAACGGCCCACTCCTCGTGCTCGCGCCCGGCAGCGCTGGGGGTCTAGTGCTCGATGCGGGCACCCACATGGCTTCCAACCGCAGCGGGTACCGGGGAACTGGCCGGTGGACCGTGTGGTGCCGAGACGTCGCAAGGACCGCGCTTCTCCCCTATATCGTCCTGGAGGGCGGGTCACATGATGCCGGGCCGATAAATGGAAAGTGGAAAAGGCAGTGCCTTCGTGCCCTGGGGACAGGTCGACGATCCAGGCCATCCTGTCCCCGGCGGGGCCCCAGGCCTTGGCGGCGGCGGGGGAGTACCGCTACATGCCGGGTACCCAGCTCGAGCAGCGGCTCAAGGCCGGCGAGCCGGTGGTGGTTCTCGACATCCAGGTGGAGGAGGAGTTCCCACAGCACCACATCCAGGGTGCCGTGCCGACCCACGCCTACCCGGTCAAGACGGACGCGGACCGGGCGAAGCTGCAGGCCAGCCTGGAGCAGATCCGGACCTCGGATGCCCCCGTGGTGATCGTGTGCCCCCGCGGCGCCGGCGGAGCGACGCGAACCTATGATTATCTGAAGGCCCAGGGGATCCCGGAGTCGCGGCTGTTCATCCTGGAGAAGGGACAGGCGGGTTGGAGCTGCCCGGAGCTGACGCAGTTCCGGTGAGGGCCCCGACGCGTCCGGGCGGGGGCAGCGCCACCGCCCCCTCGACGCGCCCCACACATCGACAGCGTCAGCTCCGGCGGCCGGCCCGGGCGGGAACGGTGGCGGCAGGTTCCGGCCCCGGGGCAGGCCGTGCCGGGAACAGAGGCAACCCGGATCATGCGGAAGCCGTGGGCGTCCCCGGACATCCGGGCGCCGGTTGCTTCGTCAAGGCGACCGGGCCAGCGACACCCTTGGTCGCCTCTATCGTGCTACAGCTGACAACTCATTGACGTTGCAGCATCCCCAAGGCTCTCTCCCACCCCGCTGTCTTTGACACACCGCGCCGCTCCTGATATCCGCTTAAGAGCAGCAAGGCCCGCTGCGCCCCGCGATCCCGTCGGAGCGTCGCTCCGCAGAAGGGAGCCCTTGTCTCAACAGGCGATGCTGCTGTCCCTGCTGGGTGTCACCCTGGTGCTCTTCACCGCAGGTCGCTGGCGCTACGACCTGGTGGCGCTGCTCGCCCTGATGGCCGCCACCGCCCTGGGCCTGGTTCCCGCAGGCAAGGCGTTCCTGGGGTTCGGCGACCCGGCGGTGGTCACCGTGGCCGCGGTGCTGGTGCTGAGCCAGGCCCTGCGCAAGACCGAGGTCCTGGACCGGGTGGCCCAGGTGCTGCTGCGCCGGGGCTCCCCGGTACCCACCCAGATCGCCGTTCTCACCGGCATCGTGGCGGCCCTCTCGGCGTTCATGAACAACGTCGGCGCCCTCGCCCTGGCCCTGCCCCTGGGCATCCAGCTGGCCCGCAGGGAGCAGATCCCCCCTTCCCTGCTCCTCATGCCCCTGGCGTTCGGGTCCCTGCTCGGGGGAACGGCGACCCTCATCGGCACCCCCCCCAACATCATCCTCTCCGACGTTCGTGCCCAGTCCACGGGCACGGGGTTCGACCTGTTCGCGTTCGCCCCGGTGGGCTTGGCCGTGACCCTGGCCGGCGTGGCCTTCATCTGGGGGTTCTCCCGGTACCTGGTGCCCCATCGGCCTGCCACCGACCCAGGGGAAGACCCGTTCCACATGGAGGACTACATCAGCGAAGTGCAGGTGGGCGAAGACTCCTCCCTGGCCGGCCAGAGCCTGCGGGAGGTGGGCTGGTCCACCGACTCCGAGGTGCTGGTGGCTTGCCTGATCCGGGACGGCCAGCGGTTTCCAGCGCCGCCCACGTCGACCGTGCTCCTCCCCGGAGACCTGCTGGTGGTGGAGGCCGACCCACCCACCCTCCGGCTCCTGTCCCACGCGGCCGGGCTCAAACTGGTGGGGAGCCAAACCCCCCTGTCCGGCGCCCTGGCGTCGGAGGAGGTGAGTGTGGTGGAGGCCGTGGTCGGCAGGCAGTCGCCCCTATTCCGCCGCACCGCCCGCCACCTGGACCTGCGGCGACGCTACGGGATCAACATGCTCGGTGTCGCCCGGGCGGGCCGGAGGCTCGAGGGCCGGCTGGGCGACATCCCCTTCCAGTCCGGGGATGTGCTCCTGTTGCAGGGAGCCGCCGGGCACATGGCCGAGACCCTCCGGGCCCTCGGCTGCCTGCCCCTGGCGGGCCCGGACCGCCGCTTCTCCCCCCCGGGGCGAGCCCTCCCGGCCATCGCCATCTTCGGTGCGGCGGTGGTGGCCACGGCCACGGGGTTCCTGCCCGTCCCGGTGGCGTTCGTGGGGGCCGCCGCCGCCATGGTGGTGGCGGGCATCCTCACCCTGCAGGAAGCCTACGAGAGCATCGACTGGTCGGTGGTGATCCTCCTCGGGGCGATGCTGCCCCTGGGGACGGCGATGGAGACCAGCGGCGCCGCCCGCGACATCGCCTCCCGCCTGGTTGCCTCGGGGGCGGCGCTTCCCCCGTTCGCCATGGTCGGGCTGGTGCTGGTCCTATCCATGGCCATGAGCAACGTGCTGAACAACGCCGCCACCGCTGTGCTGATGGCCCCCATCGCCTTGAACACGGCGGGGGCCCTGCGGGCCTCGGTCGACCCGTTCCTCATGGCCGTGGCGCTGGGGAGCACCGCCGCGTTCCTCACCCCCATCGGCCACCCCTCGAACACCCTGGTCATGGGGCCCGGCGGGTACCTGTTCCGGGACTACTGGAGGCTCGGGCTGCCCCTGTCGCTCCTGGTGGTCCTCGTCGGCCTGCCGGCCATCCTGTGGCGGTGGCCCCTGGCCGCCGCCGTCCCCTGACCCGAACCGCCTGCCGCACCGGCGAAGGCGGCGCAGAAAGGAGAGGAAGAACCATGCCGAACCGCAGGGGGTCTGCCCGGGGAGCGGACGAGACCGCCTCCCTCAGGGTTCCGGTGGGCTCGAAGGACGACATCAACACCCTCGCCCACTACTACCGAGGGGAAGTGTCGCGAATGATCAGCTGGCGCGACCGCATCGACCGCACCACCAACTGGGCCATCGGCGCCGTTGCGGCCATGCTCTCCATCTCCCTGGCATCCCCGGCGGCCCACCACGGGGTGCTCCTGTTCGCGATGATGCTCATCTTCCTGCTGCTCCACGTCGAGGCGCGCCGCTACCGGTTCTTCGATGTGTTCCGCACCCGGGTGCGCCTGCTCGAGCGCAACTACTACAGCGAGTTCTTCGATCCCCGGGGCGGCCCGCAAGCCCTCGAGTGGACGGCCCAGCTCGGGGAGAGCCTGCGCCAGCCCCGGTTCCTCCTGACCCGCCGGGAGGCCATGGCACGCCGGTTGATGCGCAACTACCGCTGGATCTTCCTCATCCTGCTCGCGGCCTGGCTGCTCAAGGTCACCACCACCGCGGCCCTGCCCGCCGCCGGCGAGGCCGAGTTCGTCCATTCCCTGGTCGAGTTCAAGGCAAACGCCAGGATCGGCTCCCTGCCCGGCGCGGCGGTTCTTACCGGCGTGCTGGTCTTCTACGGGTGGCTCGCCGGCCTCATGGTGCGGTACCGCAAGCCCCGGGGTGAGATGGCCTTCGGGGAGGTGCATTTCTAACGGGCCCCGTCCGTTGGGGCGGACCACGGTCACCCGCCAATCCACCGGCCTCTCCGCCGACTTGAGGTCACAGATTGTGACCCAAGGGGACGTCCCCCAATGTCCTAGGGGATTGCTCAGGCCGCCACCAGGCGCTTCATCCGATCGTGGAGCACGCGCTGATCGGTCTCCTGCAGGGGGCGGGAGAGCCCCCGACTCCTTCATCCCCCGAATCGTCGTCGCGTTCCACTGCCTCAGAATCGGCAGAGAACTCGGCTGACCGCTCAAGGGTGGTGTCACAGGTGTGCAGGGTGTAGACGCGACCCCTGCGGATTCCCCTTCCCCGGGATTCCTGAGGATCGCGAGAAGGCAACCGCGTCCCCTCCGCAGCCCTACTGGCTCCCGATGCGGAGAGCGAGTTGTTCAGTTAAGGACGTCCCCTTAGCCCTTAGTCTCTCCACCTTGCCAGGGGGCCAATTTGTCAATTGGACAACGGCCCCTCGACCTGTCCCTTCACGACGGTTACGAACCACTTCAGGGCGCCGATGAGCGCGCGCAACCCCTCCGGATCCAGCAGGACGCTGGCGTCA
>JARGFW010000467.1 GCA_029211085.1 Deferrisomatales bacterium
AACCAACGCGAGCCCCAAAGACCGGCGCTTCGGGTCAGCCGCGCGTGAACGCTCCTTCGGCGCGGGCTCGAACCCACCGTCCGCGTTTGCGAAGGGTCCGAGGCGTCGAGAAGCGGCGGCGCGTCCCGCACGTCCGGCTGGCGGTGGATCCCGTCCGAGCGCCGGGGTGTTGGCAACAAATAGACTTGTCCGGTTTTGTAGCAAATGAATTGTCCGCTTTTGTTCTGGGTCCGGCAGGGTGCGAAGGGCGTAGCCCGAAGCGCCCTGCCGGACCGTGCTGCGCGAAGCGGGGTTACGCGGCAGCTTTGACTTCGGGTCCGTCTGTAGGCTTGCCCAGCGCGTCGTAGCGGGCCAGGCGCCTGGGGCCGTGGAACAGCGCCAACGTGCCGTCCAGGTAGCGATGCACCCGCACTGTGGCCTTCACGTAGTGGCACCGGTGCTGATCTGCAGGGATCTGCAGCACGAGGCGCTCGAAGCGCACGCAGTTGTCCTTGCCCACCGTGCGCTCGTAGTGCTCGCAGAGGATCTCGTCCAGACCCACCCCCAGGAGCGGGACGAAGGCCGAGCCGTCCTCGGCGGCCGGGCACGCGAACTGCGCATTGTGCTTGGGGCGGTAGACCTCCTCGAGATAGCGGTTGGCCCGCGCCATGTCCGTGATCCCGGCCAGCGCGAGTTCCTGCGGCAGTCGGCCCTGGTGGGTGGCGAAGGCGCGCTCCGAGCGCCCCCGCGCCTGCGGGCTGTAGGCCGCGATCATCTCGATCCCCAACTGCTGCATGGCGCGCCCGAACTGGGTGAGGTTCTTCTTGTCCACCTTCCCCTCGGCCTGGCTCGTGTGCCAGTAGTGCGCACCGCGATCGGTGTACAGGGAGCAAAATAGCCCCTGGGCCTCCAGGGTCTGTTGGATCCCCAAAAAGCTGCTGTGGGTGCCTTCCTCCTCGACGAAGACCATCGAGTAGTGCTCGCTGGTGGCGTCATCCATCGTCACGATCAGATCCCAGTGCACGCCGGGCACCCACGCATGGGTCGATGCGTCCTGATGTACCATCATGCCCGGCAACGCACTGCGCTCGCGCTTCTTCCGGTGCGCCCCCTTGCCCTTGCCCCGCTTCACCAGCCCCGCTTCCTGCAAGGTCGTCTTGACCCAGGTGTAACTGCGCCACCCGGGCTCGTGCTGATACCACGTGTAGAAATGCTTCACGTTCCAGCCCGTGTGCCGATCCCGATAGCGCTGCGCCACGTCCTGTACTTCCGCTCCGGGTGCCTTGCGCGGGGAGACCTGCGTTAACCGTTTGTCCCGCAGTCCCTCCAGCCCCTGCTCCTCGTAGCGGTCCACATAGCGACGGAAGGTGCGTTCCCCGACGCCCAACAACCGCCCGGCTTCCTCTTGCGTCAACCGCCTGGACTGCCACCCATCATAGGCTTCCTCGAATCTCATCTGCCGGGTCTCCTGTAGCCACTCCGTCCGTCTCATGTCGGCTCCTCCTGCGAGCCTTCATGAACCGGACAGATCATGTGCTACAACCCCGGACAGTCTATTTGCTCC
>JARGFW010000181.1:0-9004 GCA_029211085.1 Deferrisomatales bacterium
CAGATGCCGGGTGCGTTCCATGGCCAGTTCGATGGAGCTCTTGATCTCGCCCATCTCGACCCCTCCACTCAGATGAAGTTGAAGTAGGCCCGTTCCACCAGTTCCAGGTTGCGCTGGAACGCCGTGTTTCCCTGGAGCGGCTCGCCGTGGCCCGACAGCATCCACTCCACGTCCAGGGCCCCCAGGCGGCGGATGCTGCGCTTCAGCTCCTCGCCGTTCCCGCCGGGCAGGTCCGTGCGGCCCAGGCCGCGGTTGAACAGCACGTCGCCGGTGAACAGGACCTTGTGTTCCGGCCAGTAGAGGCAGACGGAGCCGGGCGAGTGCCCGGGGGTGTGGAGTGTTTGGAGAGTGTGGTCCCCGATGGTGAGATCCCCCTCCTGCAGGAAGAAATCGATCGTCACCTCCGGGGGCGCCGCACCCCGGGCCCGGTAGAACGCATCGTCGAACTCCGGCAACCGGGCGGCCTCGATCTCGTGCAGACCCACCCGGGCCGGGCGACCGGCGAACCCGGCCGCGCCCTCCAGGTGGTCCGGGTGGCCGTGGGTGATCAGCACCGCGCCGATGGTGTCGGACCCCAGCCCCACGCGGCGCAGTTCGGTCTCGACCTGGCTGAAGAACGCCCGGTGCCCGGGGTCGATCAGCAGCGGGACCCGGCCGGTGATCAGATAGGTGTTGCAGTTGTTGGCTGCCGGGTCGCGCCAGAAGAACCCGTGCAGGTCTGGGGCCAGTTCCACTTGTCGCCTCCCTTCGTGGAAGCGCCGCGGCCCGGAGTGGGTCGCGGCGGCGTTGATCGGATCCTATAGCACGGGTTGGGTGGTGGAGTGTAGTGGGCCGGTCAGGGGCGAGATGGGGAAAGAAGGGGCTGAGTCGTTGGTCGGCTCCGGCAGCGTTGCATCGCCTCTCCCAGGAAACCCGGTAATCGACCAGTGTTCCCAGGTTCGCCCAGTGAAGGGTGTCGGTTTCGGTGCTCTTGCACTCGCTGCACTGACGTCCCCAGCGTGCTCCTCTCAAGGGCTCGACATCGAACGACCTGGCTCAGGCGCGCGCTAAAAGCCCGAGTAGGCAACCCAGCTGTTTCGCGCGTCCCTTGCAGCCGATGGTTAAACCTCACCTAGTAATTACATAGATACTAGTTGCCAGAGAAATTGCCGACAAACAAAGTGAACAAATTATTAGGGCTTTATAAGTTGCAATCTGTTTCCGAACACCTTTAGCGGCACTCTCAAGGTCTTGAATAGCTTGCTTCAATTTTTCAGCAAGAAGATGGATGGATTGCGCGTTTTGCGTAGCGGCTGTTTGAAGTTCTTCTATTTGCTTGGATAAAACAGGATCCGATTTGGCTGCGGCTGGTTTTGATGTAAATGCGGGGATTGCAGATGTTGCAATTTGGGCTATATAGGGCGCGACAGCTTTAATGATAGGTAAAATTGGAACTGCCATGTTTTATCTCCACGTGCCTGTGTTGTGTGGTTTAACAGTATATTAGGTGGACCGTGCAAGGTTCCCCTACCTTGCAAGGTATCCTCTCCGTGGCACCCTGGCGCCATGGAGGGCCAACATGGCGTATCGAATCACCCACCGTCACAGCCGAGCCCTGGCCGATGCCCGCAAGCGTGCAAGGCTGGAGCGCGAGCCACCGGACTACCCGCCAGATCTTCCTGAACTGCGGCGTGAAGTCCTTGTCGTCGATTACGATGCGGGTGCTCCGGTTGTGCACCATTGGGTGCTCACGAAGTCCGATCGAATCGACTGCTACGGTGTGACGGAAAACGGCGTTCGGTGGCAAGGGAAACACGGTTGAGCCCGCATTCTGGCAACCATCCGGCAACGCTTTCCACGCGTACGCGGGATGTGATGAATCACTCCTCTCCCGAAGCCGTTCCTCCCTGACGCGTGCGAGGTGGCACCCCGTCCCCCAATATGGGGGGCTGAAAATTCCTCCAAGGAGGAAGTGGCACTGGAGTCCACTGCGGCAGGGAGCCCTGCACACCGGCCCGTACCCGGCGATACCCGTACCCGACGAGAATCGTTCTAACTACAGGCCCCATGCAAAAAAGGCTGCGCTTGCCAGATATGGCAGCGCAGCCTCTTGGTGTTTGCAGTCCAGAACCTGAGATCCCGGCATCGGGTTCCCCCCTTTCCGGTGGTCCCTTCTACCCCGCCTCCTGGCTGTGGGTCAACCGCGCCTCACGGTGCAGGCCCGAGTCAACGGCTCTTTCTCGACAGGATCGCACGGATTTCGCGGATCTGAAGTCAAAGGCAAGGCAACGGCCGGTTTTGGACAGGATGAACAGGATCGACAGGATGGAAGAGCAAGGGCCTTTCGGGCTGGTCTTCCAATCCGCGTGATCCGTGAAATCCCGTCCAAAGAAGATGGTTTGCGGTCTTGAAGTTCCAATCCAGCACAGCCTGTTGATCCCGTACGAAAGGAAGAGGGTTAGGCGGCTCGCGGGGAGACGTCGTGTTCCACCTGGTCGCCCACCTCCAGCCGGGCCCGGCGCAGCTCGTAGGCGCTCTGCAGGTTGATCCAGAACTCCGGGGCCATGCTGAAATAGCGTGCAAGGCGCAGGGCCGTGTCTGCCGTGACCGCCCGTTGCTCGTTGAGGATCCCCGTGACGCGGTTGGTGGGGACTTTGAGGGCCAGGGCCAGCTGCCGCGGGGAGAGTTCCAGTTCCTCCATCTCGCCGCGCAGGATCTCGCCGGGGTGGATGGGCCGCATGTTGTTGGTCATGATGGTTCTCCCGTCAATGGTAGTCCACGATCTCCACCTCGTGGGGGCCGTCTTCCCGCCACTCGAAGCAGAGCCGCCATTGCTGGTTGATTCGGATACTGTGCTGACCCGTGCGGTCGCCACCCAACGCCTCCAGCCGATTGCTGGGCAACGCTGCCAGATCCTCGAGGCTGGTCCCACTGTCGAGGATCTGGAGCCGCCGTTCCGCTTGCGGGACGAGCCCCTCGAAACGCCGCACTCGGCGTCCCTCGTAGAGGGCTCGGGTGTCCTTGCAGCGGAATGATCGGATCCTCGGTGATTGCTACCCGATGTTACGTGTTACGTAAAGGGGAATGTAGGCGCATATAGAGAACGGTCTTCACCGTAGGCAGTTCTGTGGGGTGGCCGTGAAAGGACTCCCCCGAATCGGCCCATGCCAGGGAGTGACTGCCGGGTCGTCGCGCTCGCGCTCGGGAGGACACGCGGGGGGGATTGCATTGCCCCCCACGGGCTCAGTCCGCGTTTCCTATGGAGATCACGACGGGCCCCAGCCGCTGCTCGCTCTCCACCCGACGGTGGGCCTCCGCGGCCCGTTCCATGGGAAAGACGCCGTCGACCACGGGCCGGATCGCGCCGTCCTCCAGCATCTCCTTCAGGGCGAGGAGCTCTTCGGGCAGTTCCCGGGCGAAGGCGAACACCGCGGTCTTGCCCGCGCGCCGGCCGGGCAGCACAGCCCGCAGCATGTCGGACAGTTTCGGGTTGGCCAGCAGGTAGCGCCCGCCGGGCCGGAGGGCCTTGAGGCAGGCGGAGTAGGGCGTTCTGGCGACCATGCTGAAGATGACGTCGTAGGCTTGGCTGCCCCGGGTGAAGTCCTCTTTGGCGTAGTCGATGAAGTGGTCGGCGCCGATCCGGCGCAGCAGGTCCTCCTTGGGCGCGCTGTCCACTGCCGTGACCTCGGCCCCCAGGGCCTTGGCGATCTGCACGCCGAAGGTGCCGATGCTCCCGCCCGCGCCGTTGACCAGGACCGTTTCCCCTTTCCGGATGTTCGCCCGCCGCAGAAAGTGCAAGGCGTTCAAGCCGCCGAGGGGCACGGCCGCGGCCTCCTCGAAGCTCAGGTTGGCCGGTTTCGGCACGAGGGTGTAGTCGTCGGGCAGGCAGAGGTGCTCGGCGTAGGCCCCCAGCTTGAGCCGTGCCGCCCCGAACACCTCGTCTCCCGCCGAGAGCCGGGAGACGCCCGTGCCGACGGACGCCACCACCCCGGAGAAGTACCCTCCCAGCACCTGCCTCTTGGGTTGGAAGAGCCCGAAGGCGAACCGCAGGGGCAGCCAGAACCACTTCACCGGGAACTCGAAGCTGCGCATCTCGCAGTCGGACTTGGTCGCCTCCGCGGCCCGCACCCGGATCAACACCTCGTGGTCGCCGGGCGACGGCTTTTCCACCTGCCCGACGTGGAGCACCTCCGGCGGCCCGTAGCGCGTGTAGAGAATGGCTTTCAAACGCACCTCCCCTGGCGCCGGCTGGTCGAAACCCGTTCCAGCCGTTGCCCCGACGCAAAGCGGCTGCAGCCGCCGAAGCCGGCAGCGCGGCCGTGCGGTGCTCGTGGCCGCGGACCCTGGAATGCCGACAACGGGTTCCCCCGTTCCCTGCGCTCAGCTGCTGGACTCATGAACAATTAATCCCTGACTCATGGGCTCCTCACTTGTGCAGGTTATCATGAACTGCGGCAGGGTATTGGACATGCCCACCCCTTGCTCGATGGGGTGGCACCGGCCAACCAGGGAGGAACCAACCATGATCATGACGACACTCGGCACGCCCAGTTCGCTGGAGGCCCAACACCGGATCGAGGACTGGTTCAGACGGGGCTACGTCTTCTTCTCCGACGTGATCACCCAATCCACACACCTGATCCGGGTCGAAGAGGCCTTCGCACGCCCCGTGAAGCCACGTCCGACCCAACGCTAGGTACCCGCAGGGGGCCGTAAGGGGAGCCTACGGGGGGTCTGTGCAGAACGTGCGCAGCTTCCCGGTCACGTTCTCGTCCAAGCGAAAGACGGCCGCGCATGCCAGCACTGGCAGCGCGGCCGTTTTGGGTTCGCGGGCCCCGGCCCGGAGGTCCCCACATCGGGTTGCCCCTTCCCCTGTGCCCTCTTCTGCCCGCCGCAGGGGGGCGGGGCACCCGCAGACCTGGGTCAGCGTCTGGTTTCCGGATCAGGCCGCACCGACACTCCCCCCACGCCCGCAGCGGGCCGGCTGCGTTCGAACCGCCCTGGTGGCGGCGGAGGGCAGCTGCGGCACCTCGGGTGCCTCCTAATCGACCAACAGCAGGGAATACAGGTTCTGGGTCTCCGTCTTTTCGCGCAGGGTCTCGATGAACAAGCCGTGGTTGCGCGCGGTCTGGAAGACGTCGATGCCGCAGGACTCCATGGAGGGCCGGGCCTTCGCGCCGAAATTGCAGGGGTTGCCCTGGGTCTTGGCACACTCGGCACACCAGCGGCAGGGGCCGGCGAGCATCACCAGGGCCTTGTAGTAGCCGTTCTTGAAGACCGTTCCCTCCAACTCGACGAGCTTGGCGAAGTACTCCTGACACCGCTCGCCGCGGCCCGGCTCTCGCGGTGCCTCCCGGTGGAAGAGGATGGCGCGCTGGTAGGAATCCAGCAGCCGGCGGGTCTCCGTGTCGTCGGGCGTGTCGGGCGGGCAGCAGTGGCTGCCCCCGAAGCCCGGGCACCCGAACCGGCACTTCCAGCGCACCCACGGGGCGGTCACCACCGTCTCCGGGTGGATGACCTTCGCATCCGTCGCCCCGAAGCCGCGCGCCGCATCCACGTACGCTCTCAGGTCAGCAGTTTTCATCGGGTCTCCTCGTCACATGGGGTGAGGTTCCAGTTGCGCCTGTTTCGGGACCGCTCCGGGCAGCGCGGGCTGGGCGGCGGATCCCCTTCTGCCGCTACCCGGGCGGGTCCGTCGCCGACGGTGACCCGGTCGCCCAGGAACGCGGCCCGGTCGTTCAGGAAGGCCCGGTAGATCCGGTAGTACTCCGTGTCCTCGTACTCGATCGGTGCCAGCGGTGCCCGGTCGAAGTTGTAGATGGTGGCCCCCGGGCAGGCCAGGAGGATCGGGGAGTGGGTGGCGATCAGGAACTGGGCGTGGCCACGGGCCGCCATCTCCTGCAGGAGGTGGAGCAGTTCCACCTGCTTCCTGGGTGACAGCGCGGTCTCCGGCTCGTCGAGGAAGTACAGCCCCTTGAGGCGGTAGCGGCTGCGGAAGAACGCCATCACCGACTGGCCGTGGGACTGGGTCACCAGGGACTTGCCGCCGAAACACGCGAGCTGGCCCGGGTCTGCCGCGGCCCAGTTCTCCACCATCAGGGAGAAGTCCCGGTGGGACTCGGACGAGAAGAACGACGCCGGCACGGGCCCGTCCGCCCACTCGGCCTCCAGGTGACGGTGCAGGGTCTTCTCGAAGGGATTGCGTTCCACCCTCCGGCCCTCGGGGGTACGCCAGATGTGGGTCCCGCAGCGCTGGGCGACGGCTTCGAGGAACGTCGTCTTGCCGCTCCCGTTCTCCCCGGCGAAGAACGTCACGGCGGACGGAAACCCCACCGCTTCGGTCTGGCGGAACAGCGCCAGGTTGAACGGGTAGGCTTCCGCGGTGGGGTAGGTGCGGGAGTGGAGGATCACTCGCTTCAGGTGCATGGGCTCCCTTGGTTGGCGCCACTCTTCTATCGCGCCGCCCGAAGACCGGTCAAGCCCGACGCGGGATGCCGGGCAGGATCGGCAGGAAGGGGCGGGCCGGTCGCTGCGCCCCCTCGGCATCCACTGCCGCGCCCGGTGCGCCGCGCCGCCGGGCAAGCGCTTCGACGAGAAACAAGAGGGTCTTCGGACCAAGGCTGAACAGGCCGCTTGAGGGCGCAGTTCGGCCAGCGTAGGATCGGCGGGCCCGGCGCTCGGGTCGGTGGAGGAGCCAAGATGCCGCCGCGCCGCGCTTGACCGTGGGTTGCTCGCTCCCCGGACTCTATCTCCGGCGGGGATCGCGGAGCGGACGACGCCTTTCCTGGGGCAGGAGGCGGACGTGGTCCGCGAGCCCCGGGAGATTCTGCCCGCGGTGGCGAGAGGGCTTTTCCCTCACGCCCGGCTGCGCCGTTCCGTTCCCGACACCCGTGGAGAACGTCACCGCCATGATCGATGCCGCGAGACCACCGTGAGCTCCCCAACGACCGCCCGGATGCCGACCACCTGCCAGGGCTGCCTGTGTGACTGCGGGCTCATCGCCGTGGTGGAGCAGGGCCGGGTGGTGCGGGTGGAGGGCGACCCGGCGAACCCACAGTCCAGGGGTGGCATGTGTATCCGGGGCGCCACCTCGCCCGACCTGCTCTACGCCCCCGACCGTCTCACCAGACCGTTGAGGCGGGGCCGCAACGGGAGCTTCGCGGAGATCTCCTGGGACCGGGCCCTGGAAGAGATCGCCGAGCGGCTGCTTGGGCTCCGGGAGGAGTTTGGGCCCGAGAGCCTCTGCCTCAACTACGGCCGCGCGAGCCGTTTCATCGATCGCGCCTTCATGACCGGTTTCGCGCGGCTCTTTGGTACCCCCAACGTCACCGGCGTGTGGTCGCTCTGCGTCGGCGCCAAGGTCGTCGGCTACCGGGAGACCTTCGGCCCGCCCCTGTTCCCCTGGTGCGACTTCCGCAACGCGCGCCTGATCCTGCTGTGGGGCTCCAATCCGGCGGCCAGCCACATGAACCGCTATTTCCGGGTGTACGACGACATCCTCGCCGCCAAGAAGGCGGGCGCGAAGCTCGTCGTGGTGGACCCGCGGGCCCACACCGTCGCCCGCGCCGCCGACGTGCACCTGGCGCTGAACCCCGGCACGGACCTCCCTCTGGCGCTGGCGCTGCTGCGCATCCTGGTGGAGGAAGGTGGGTACGACGAGACGTTTGTCGCCCGCCACACCGAGGGCTTCGCGGGGCTGCGCCAACATCTGGCCCACGTCGATCTCGACGGGGCCGCGGCCGTCACGGGGATCGGGCTGGATGCGATCCGGGAACTTGCTCACGATCTGGCGACCCTCAAACCCGCCTCCATCGACCGCCGGGAGGGGACGATCCACCTGACCACCGGCACCCAGGTGAGCCGAGCGGTGGCACTGCTCAACGCGGTTACCGGCAACGTGGACGTGTCGGGCGGCCTCACCTTCAACTCCGTACATCCCTGGGATTGGTCCCTGGGAATAAAGGCACGGCCCGCGTCCAAGCCGTTTTGGGCAGAGGAGTTCCCCCTGGCGTTGGACGCCTCGGGCAAGCTTCCCGAAGCGATTCTTGGCAAGGAGGACGGGAGGGACGGACCGGATGGCGGCACGCACGGCGACGGCGTGGTCAAGGCGCTCGTTTGCGTGGCTTCCAACCCCGCCTCGATGCTGCCGGACACCAAGCGCTCGCGCCGCGCGCTGGAATCGCTGGACCTGCTGATCGTGGACGACCTCTTCATGACCGAGACCGCCCGGTTGGCGGACTACGTGCTGCCCGGCGTGACGTTTTTCGAGAAGGGAGAGTTCGAGACGGGTCCCTTCAAGATGGGGGAGTGGGTGAAGCTGAGTCGCCCCGTGGTGGCACCCCTGGGCGAGGCCCGGGCGGAGTGGCGGGTCTTTGCCGAGTTGGCCGCACGGTTGGGCCACCCGGAGTTGAGCGCTTTCGCCGACGAGGCGGCGGTGATGCGGCGCGTCTTCGTGGATTCGGGACGACCGGAACTGGAGCCCGAGGAGCTGGCGGCGGGCCGCCTGTTGGGGCCCGTGCGCCAAGGAGATCTTCTGCGCAAGGGATTCAACACCCCCTCGGGCAAGATCCGGCTCGGCGCCCACCGCTTCCCCGACCTGGGCGTCACGGCCTACCCCGAACCGGTGGACGCCTGCCCGGTCAGCGAGGGCTACCCCTTGCGCTTGATCACCGGCGCGAGGGTCAGCGCCTACACCCACTCGCAGCATCGCAACATCCCCCGGCTGCGCCGTCGCTGCCCCGAGCCGGTGGCAGAGCTCGCCCCTGAACTCGCCGCCACCCTGGAATTGGCGGAAGGCGACACCATCCAGGTGGAGACGGCCCTGGGAGCGGTGGCGCTACCCGTATCGATCGCGGCGGGTATGAACCCCAACACCGTCTCGATCCTCCACGGCTGGGGCGGGAAGTACAACTCCAACCGCCTGATCTCGCTGGATCGCTACGACCCGCTCTCCGCAACCCCCGCCTACAAAGCGGTCCCCTGCCGGATCGTCAAGCCGCAGCCCCCGGCCGCGTAGCGGGGACTG
>JARGFW010000181.1:9104-10659 GCA_029211085.1 Deferrisomatales bacterium
CTGATCGGCTTCGTGGTGGTGCTGGCGTTTCACGGCACCACCGGCCTGAAGAACCTGAAGACCCGGCGGCCGCTCCTGCACATGCTGCGCTCGGTGGTCGGCATTTCCGCCATGTCGTGCATGTTCTACTCCGTGACCCACATGGTGCTCGCCGACGCCACGGCGATCATGTTTTCACGGCCCCTGTTCATGATCCTGATCGCGTTCCTGCTTCTGGGCGAGCGCATCTCCTGGCGCCACGCCGCGGCGATCGTCTTCGGGTTTTTCGGTATTCTGCTGATCGCTCGTCCGGGCGCGTCGAGTTTCCAGCCGACCACGCTCGTGGCGGCTTCCGGCGCTCTGCTGGGTGCGTTCGTGGTCGTCATCATCAAGAAACTGGCGGCGACGGAACGCACCATGGTCATCATGTTTTACTATACGATGTGGACCACAATCATTTCCTTTATTCCCGCCGTGTTTTTCTGGAAGACTCCAACCACGAGAGAGCTCGTTGTTCTTGTTGTTATCGGGTGCATAGGTGTTGCAGGACAAGGCCTGATAACCCATGGTTTCGGTGCAGGGGACGCTACCGTTACGGTTCCGTTCGATTATCTACGCCTGGTTTATGCAACCCTGTTTGGTATATTTCTTTTTTCAGAATTTCCGGACATTTTAAGTATAGCCGGTGCTCTGTTCATAGTGTGCAGCAACCTATACATACTTTTCCTGAAGAGACAACACAAGGTCAAGACGGCGTAGAACAGGACCAATGTAATACACGGTAGTTAACTCCTTCGACTTGCCATCCTGTAAGTTTTTCTCTGGTCGAATACATCTTCCACCTTCTGGATGCGGTCGTTGCCGGGTTTCTCGTTGTCTATCTTGACGCGCAGGGGGCTTGCTTTTCTGGAGACCAAGACCCGAAAGGTTAAAATCTTCTTTTTGCCAGGATCGCACGGATAGAAAACAACCCCCCCACGAGCCCTTGAACTTCTATCCTGTTCATCCTGTCCGAGAAATGCCTTTGGCCTTGCCTTTGGATCCGTGAAATCCGTGCGATCCTGTCCAACATACAGCCTGTGTCGCCGTCAGGTGTGTCCACAGCGCGCCCCGCTGCCCTGGTGGCCTCCGGAGCGTTGGCCAGATCAGGGCATACTCCATGTGCTCTTCGGGCTCGGTACCCCGTTATGCGCCGCCGGCCCGGCCCGGGTCGGTCTGCACGATGTGCCGCACCGCGATGCGGCCGGAGCTGAGGGCGAAGCTGCTCGCCGAGCCCTCCACCAGCAGGTCGTAGGTGCTGTCGTAGAGCCCCCCCATGTCCTGGCCCGTGACGTACAGGCCGGGGATCACCGCGTCGTCGCCGTCCAGTGCCTGCATGCTCGGGTTGATCTTCATCCCCCCCAGGGTGATGAAGAACGTACGCAGTCCCTTGAGCGCGAAGTACGGCCCGTGCTCGGTGTCGAAGGGGACGAGATGCTCCGGCCGGCGGCCGAAGTCGGGGTCGTGGCGACTTTCGGCGTGGCGGTTGACCGTCTCGATCGTGGCGCGCAGCCGCTCGGGCCGGATGCCGATCTGG
>JARGFW010000182.1 GCA_029211085.1 Deferrisomatales bacterium
CATCGCCCAGGGGCAGAGCCTCTGGATCAACACGACCTACGTGTTCTGATACTGCCAGGGGCCGGGGCGGCTACAGTGCGCCCCGGTCCCCCGGGCCGCAATTGTCGGCTCCTGGAACCTCCGCAGCGTTCGACTGCCGGGCGGAAGATAGTCTACACGCTGGGGTATGGGACCAACCGCAGACCATAGACAAGCCTCACTCATCAGCACCGAGATTGCGGTTCAGGCGCTACCCGCATAGGAGATCGGAACAATCCCAGGTCACTTCCTGCAATACTGGGATGTCATTCGAGGCAAGGAAAGACAGTATGCAGAATTCATCCAAGGATGCGAAACATTAGGGCTAAATTCTATCGGTGTCTTCTATATAAATACTTGACTTCCGTTAAATAATATATGCAAAACACGTCAAGCCGCCTGAAACAATGCAACAGCTCTTGAGCAGCAATGAGTTTCTATATGTAAAATAAAAAATTAGAATTTTTGTGATGCATTATAGCAACAAGGCACAAGAAAAAATAAAAAACGGTTGCCATAAGTACTCAATCCAGGAAGACGCGTGGAAATACAATTTATGTTTCGAGCTGCTGCCCAACATACGGGAATCTTTTTACCAATGTGTCCGCGAGAAATTCCGGCCCGTTTTTCAGAAGATGAACGGCATCGACCTCACCGAGATCTGGAGCGAGCTGCTCGGGGAGGTACGGGGACTTGGTCGTGGAGCACACCTGTCAGCACCCCGCGGACATAGGGATCCTTCTGGACATCGGGGATTTCCGAAAGGTGCTGCATACCCTGAAGGGGGAATTTGCGCTCACCTTCAAGAGCGCCATTCTTCGAACCACCGAACGGTATCACGAACCCCAGCGGTTCCATCTGTAAAGACCCACGACGGCGAACATTCTTCGCCGCCCAGTGGCCGGGACCAGGAAGGCGCCAACCATGTGTGTGCAACTCGATCAGGGGACTACCATGTCTGACAAAGAGAGCAGGCTCACGTTCTGGTACGAAGAATTGGAAGGCGGCGACTTCAATCTCGTCGGCAAGAAGAACGCCAATCTGGGGGAGATGATCAAGGCGGGCATCCGGGTGAGCCCCGGATTCGCCTTGAGTCTCCATGCCAACGATCTGTTTCTGGAACAAACCGGCATCAAGGCCGAGCTCCAACGCCACCTCGAGCAACTGGGCGAGGTGGACTACGACTCCTGCAAGGCCGCCAGTGAGTTTGCAGTGGAGCGAATCGAAAAGGCGGAGATCCCCTCCGCCATCGCCGACGAGGTCAGGCGCGAGTACCAAAAGTTGTGTGCTTTGGCCAACGTGGCCGACGTCCCGGTTGCGGTCCGCTCCAGCGGCGCCGTTTCCATGCCCGGCCAGATGGAGACCTATCTCAACATCCGAGGGGAGGAAGACCTGCTCCAGTACATCAAGAAGACCTGGGCCAGTGCCTACCACGTGGAGGCGATCACCTACCGGATGAACAAGGGGTTGGGGTTTCTGATGAACATCGGCGTGGGCATCCCGAAGATGGTCAACTCACGGCTCTCCGGGGTCGTCTTCACCCTGAACCCGCTCAACGGTGACCCCTCGAAGATCTCCGTCGACATCAGCTACGGGCTGGGGGAAGCCGTGGTCAGTGGGCTCGTGACGCCGGACAACTACCTGGTGGACAAGATCACCTTGAGCGTTGTGCATCGGACCATGGGCATGAAGGAAAGCATGTGCGTCTACCGGGCGGGAGGCAGTGACATCGACACCGTGCCGATTCCTGAGGTGGACCGCAACCGATACTGTTCGACACCGGAAGAGCTCGAGGAAATCTGCAGGATCTCCAAATCCATAGACAAGTACTACGGCAAACGCTACGACATCGAGTTCGGAGTCGACGCGGACCTGCCGTTTCCGGAAAACGTCATCATTCTCCAGGTGCGCCCCGAATCGGTCTGGTCGAAGAAGAAGGCGGAAGCCAAGGCGGCAAAGAAGAAGGACGCCATGGACCGGATCGTCAGCCAGTTGATCACCGGCGTTCGGGTCACGTGAGGGGCGTCCGATGAACCGGCAGGGCCTTGCGACGGGGGTATCCAGGATACCCCCTGAGAGCCAATGCCCGGCGAAACAGGTGAAAATCGCGGCGTGCAGAGAACTCCGCCGCACCTGCGACCTTCGTCTCGGAGACCCGTTCCGAGCCGCCCTGCAAACAAGACCATGAGCTACGTGGGCGCCGGCAAAGACCAGCAGATCCGGGCATGCCTGCAGCGCGCCGTGGAAGGCCCCAGGACCAACGGCTTCGAGGGATTTGGCCTGGTCGGTCGGCTACCGGAGTTCGACTTCAAGGAAATCGACACCTCCTGCACCCTATTGGGCAAGAGGCTCACCGTTCCCCTCTACATTGCCAGTCTGACCGGTGGTGGGCGAATCTCCGGGCGAATCAACAGCGTCCTGGCAGAGGCCGCCCAGGAACTGGGGATCGGCATGGCGCTCGGCTCCCAGAAGCTCATGCTGACACACCCCGAGACTGCCGAGAGCTTCCAGGTACGCAAGTGGGCGCCGGACATCCTGTTGATGGGAAATCTGGGGCTCGTCCACCTCAACTACGGGTTGACCGTCGATGACTGCCGCAGAGCCGTGGAATCCGTCGAGGCAGACGCACTCACCTTCTACCTGAATCCACTGCACGAAATCTTCCAGAACGCCGGAGACACCAACTTCAGGGGGATCCTCGGCAAGCTGGAGGAGATCTGCAATCGGCTCTCCTGCCCGGTGGTGGTCAAGGAGGTGGGTTTCGGACTGTCCCGCGGTATCCTGCAGCGACTCGGTGACACAGGTGTCACCGCCGTGGATGTGGCCGGCCAGGGGGGCACCGACTGGGGGCTCGTGGAGCAGGCCCTGGGGTGCACGCGTCCCGACCCGGTCTACGCCGAACTGGGTATACCCACGGCGGAGGCCGTCCGAGCTGCGACCAAGGCACTGTCCATCGACATGACCATCCTCGCCTCGGGGGGGATCCGCAACGGCGTCGAGATCGCCAAGGCAATCGCCCTTGGCGCCACTGCCGCCGGCATGGCCCTCCCCTACCTCCGCTGGGCCAGTGACTCCACCGAGCGGGTTGTCGCGGAGACCCATCGGATCGCTGACCAGCTCCGGGTGTCCATGTGGTATGCCGGCGCGGCTTCCCCCGATGATCTCCGCGGCCGGGCAGAACAACGGGGTTCACCACCAGACACAAACCAACGAACGGAGACCACATGATCTCGACCGTCCTGTTCGACCTCGAAGGCACATTGGTCGACTTTCAGTGGAAATTGGACGAGGCGGAAGAAGCCCTGCGGCAAGCCCTGGTTCTGTTTGGGTTCGAACAGGGGTTGTTCACCGGGGCCAACTACGCCGAGATTCGCCTCAGGGCACTGGCACGGGCGGCATCCCCCCAGGTGCGGGAAGACATCGACCGCAGACTGACCCCCATCTACGACCAATACGATCAGGACGCCCTGTCCCGATGGAGCCTGCGCGGCGGGGCATTTGAACTGCTTCAGAAGTTGGCGGCGAGGGGCGTTCGACTGGCGTTGGTGAGCAACATCGGACGCCGTGCAGGGTGGGCGGTGTTGGACAAGTTCGCGCTGCGGGGGTGGTTCCAGTTGGTGATCGCCCGCGAAGACGTCACACAGATGAAGCCCTCCGGTGAAGGCATCCGCAAAGCCTTGACCCATTTTGGCGCCAAACCGGAAGAATCCCTCATGGTGGGAGACAGCCTCACGGACCTACGTGCGGCGCACGATGCAGGGGTTCCGATAGCCCTCATCAGCGGCGGTGAAACCATCTATCGGGATCTGGGAGGCGAGCTGCCGGATTACCGCATCTCGTCTCTTTCCGAGGTCCTCGACGTTCTGTCTCCCGAGAAACGGTAGGACCGCCTCTCTGGAAAGGCGGCCCCACACGGTGATCCTCTACCTGCGTACGGAGGGCGGCCCCGACGTCGTACCCGGGGCCTGCATCCGCTAGGAGAATATCGGCTTCCCGAGCGGCAGAACCGGTTTTTGAAAGTGTTCTCCCAGCAGGATCGCCGACGCGGCGTAGGTGCAGAACCCGGCAAAGCCGAGTTCGAGGTAGCCGGCCAGGGCGCCCAGGGCCAGATTCCCCTGGAGTGCGAACATCCCCTCGAGGAGGAAGACCACCCCGACCTCGGCGATCCCCAGCATCAAGAACCAGCTCATACGGCCGAAACAGATCGCGATCACTTCGGTGATCACGAACAGGGTGATCCAAAAGAATCCCATCAACTCCGGAGTGAACGCTCCGGGGGCAGGAGCCATGAAGACCTGGATGTACAGCGTCAACGCGGCACCCAGGGTAACGGTGGTGCCGAACAGGCAGGAGATGGTGCCCAACAACACCTCGTTGCGACGGTACGCGATGATTCCTCCGACGAGCTGGGGTATGGCGCAGGCGACGAGCACCCCGACCATCAGGGGAGCCGAACTCATCGGAACATACCCGGCACGAAAACCGCCCAGGCAGCCGACAAGTACCGCCACGGCGAAGATCACGAGGGGACCACCATTGGCCCAGTTCTGAGCGGAACCGTTTTCCATCTTTCGTGCCTCCTGTCTAGAATGTCGTTCCCTTGCCGGAAGGATTCCGGAAAGATCTGGCGCCGATGGATCATTCCTTGGGGCGAAATCTCGCCGACGAAACCCCGCAACGTTGCCAAGCCCGACAGATCGCCAAAATGACTTACACACGCTAAACAACGAGACGGTATACATGCCCCCTTGCAGGGAACGGATGATCTCGCTTCCGCATACATCACGGACGCATCTTCCTGAAGAATGAATGTTTTCTACAATTGCACTGTGTGGCAAACAGAAAACCCGGGTCAACTTCTTTGTTTTTATTATTTACACAAAGAAACTTTATTATCATTTTTATTGATGCATATCATAACTACAAAAAAATACTCTTCCATAGGCGCTGTCTACATGTGGCAGTTACAAAGCGTCGCAGAATGGACCTAGCGGGACAAACCTATGAACTTTCACCAACTTCGGGTTTTCTACGAGGCTGCCAAACTCCAGAATTTCACCCAGGCCGCCAGCAAACTCTGCGTCTCACAGCCGGCCGTTACTGCGCAGATCAAAGGCCTGGAGGAGGCGACCGAACTGAAACTGTTCAAAAAAAGGGGGCCGAAACTAGCGCTCTCAGAGGCAGGTGTGGTGCTGCTGCAGTATGCGCACAAGGTGTTCGAACTGGAGGGGGAGATCGAAACCGCCCTGGCCGAGATGCGCCAGCTCAAGCGAGGACTCCTGAAGGTCGCAGCGACCAAGACCTACGCCCGATACGTGATGCCCGGAGTCATCTCCCGGTTTCGCGAGACCCACCCCGAGATCAAGGTCATCCTCGATGAGGGCAGTTCCCGTTACGTCTGCAGAACCCTGCTGGAAATGGACAACGAACTCGGCGTGCTCGGGGTCTCCGACGGAGTCGAGGGCTTAACGTTCGCGCCGTTTCGTGAGGAAGAGGTCTGTCTGTTCGCAGCCCCTGGGCACCCACTGACGCGCCGGCCGGACATCGCTTTCGAGGAACTTGCCGACAAGTTGATCGTGATGCGCGAGGAAGGTTCCACCCTTCATGCCCTCGTACGCCAGTGCTTCGAACGCAGGGGACTGACTCCGACGGTGCTGTTGCAGACCAGCAACTCGGACTTCATCAAGGAGATGGTGGAAAAGGGAGAGGGTGTTGCTTTCCTGGTCAGGGCCGCCCTGGAGCAGGAGATCGAGGGGCGCCGGTTGGTGGTGATCCCGGTGCGAGACCAGTCCCTCGCCATACGGGTGAACAGCGCCTACCTGTCCGGATCGAGCCTCTCACCGGCAGCGAAGGCGTTCTTGAAGATACTCGAAGACCTCTCGACTTGAGCCGCCCATTGCAGAACCTGCGGCCGGTGGTGGTGGACCGATCTCCGGCGGATGGCAGGAATCGGGCTGGATGGACGCGGGCCCCGGCCTAAACCCGATCTCTTTCTGCCTCCAGAATCGCCAGAAAGGCTCGCGCCGCCGGAGAGAGATCCGCACCTGTCAGATGGGCGATGTGCACCTGGAACGACAACTGTCGGTCGAGGATCGGAACGGCCGCGAGTCTCCCTGTGGCGAGATCCTCTTGAATGGCGGCACGAACCAGGAACGCCACCCCCTCCCCGCGCTCCACCATCTCCTTGATGAACTCCTGGTTGCTGGTCTCGAGAAGAATATGCGGCATCAGCCCCAGCCCTTCGAAAACGCTCTTGATCAGGGCGTGGGTGCCGGACCCCACCTCTTTCATGACGATCAACTGACCGCTCAGATCGCTGAATGGAATCCCGTTGGTACGGGTGAACGGGTGTCGGGGTGAGGTGATCAACACGACCTCTTCCCGGCGGAATGGGAAGAAATCTACTCCCTTCATGGCCTCCGGCATGGCGATCACGGCGAGTTCGTTGCGCAGGTCGAGGAGACTGCGGCTGACCTCGGCGGAACTGCCTTCGTCGAGGATGATCTTGATATCGGGGTGAGACTCGCGAAATCGCGAAATGATGGTGGGCATCAGGTAACGGGCATAGGTCTTGGTGGTGCCGATCTTGAGCAGTCCGCGTTTGAGTTCCCTCAGCTCACCGACCGCCTGCTCCACACGTTTTTCGATCTCGAACACCTCGTGGGCGTGCTGCAGCAGAACAGCACCGGCCTCGGAGAGCGCCATCCTGCGGCCCCGCTTGTTGAAGAGCTTGATCTCAAATGCCTCTTCAAGGGCCCGAATCTGCGCCGTCACGGCGGGTTGGGTGACACACAGATGGCGCGCCGCCTGGGAGAAGTTGAGGCATCGAGCAGCCTCGTAGAACACGCGAAGTTGGTTGAAGTTCACCATGGGCCTCTCCTCTCTCTCCGGGCAAATCACTATTTACCCAAGTCTAGATTATTGTTTTGTTGAACACCAAATAATTATTTAAATATGGATTGACCCAACCCATGCCGCTCTTGGGCCGATTTAAAGGCATTTTCATCCCACCCTGGTGCCGGCGCCGGCCTACCGATGCATGCCTCGATTCACTGGCCGCAGCGTCCCGCGCCTGGGAAATACCGAAGAGAGATTGTTTTCGCGCAGAGGCAATACATCCAGCGCTAAAGTACGAATATGTATACGTAACTATGGAATTTTTCGAACGGCCGCGAAAACGGATCACCGGCCAGAGCTAGCCCCCGCACCAACCATGCCATTCCTTTTCAAACCTTAGCTTATGTTTTTGATAAATATATATGAATTGACCGGGTAAACTCCACTTTCTAGACTCACACCCGGTTTCACGATCAAACCGGCGTCGACCGCAACTCTCGAATGAGGAGGAAACAAATGGATCTCCGCGACTTCATCGCACAGTGCGAACACGACGGTGACCTGAAACGGGTTGCCGCCGAGGTGGACTGGAACCTCGAAATGTCCCACATGGCGAAACTGGTGGAGGAGCGGGGAGGCCCTTCGCTTTTGTTCGAGAACGTCAAGGACTGCATCGGCAGCGTGATGTTCGGCGCCTACAGCAACACCAACCGCCTAGCCAAGGTGCTGGGCCGCCCGGACATCAAGACCACCTGCGGGTTGAGCAAGGCCTGGATGGAGATGTCCATCGGCGAGGTGATCCGCAAGAAGGAGGTGGCCACCGGCCCGGTGTTCGAAAACACCATCGAGGGCGACGACGTGGACATCTTCAAGCTGCCGGCGCCCAAGTTCTACGAGAAGGACGGCGGGCGCTTCATCGGCACCGCCTGCTTCATGGTGGTGGAGGATCCGGAGACCAAGGAGATCAACCTGGGCACCTATCGCAGCCAGGTGCTCGACAAGAAGACCGTGGGCGCCCAGATCCTCAAGGGCAAGCGCGGCGACCGCATCCTGCAGAAGTACCGCAAGCTGGGCAAGAAGATGCCGATCTGCCTGGTGGTGGGCTGTGACCCGCTGCTGATGCTGGCGGGCAGCGCCATGGTGGAGAATGCGGATGAGTACGACGTGGTCGGCACCCTGCGGGGCGCACCGGTCGAAGTCGTCAAGGCACCGCTGACCGGCCTGCCGATCCCGGCCACCGCGGAGATCGTCCTCGAGGGCTACATCGACGGCGACAACCTCCGGGAGGAAGGTCCGTTCGGCGAGTACACCGGCTACTACACGGACGAACTGGTCAACCCGATCAAGAAGCCTGCGATCGAGGTAGAGCGCATCTACCACCGCAACGACCCGATCCTGCTGGCCGCGTCGGTGGGGCGCCCGGTGAACGACAACCACATGATGCTGGCGTTCGTGCGCAACGCCACCCTGTGGACCGAGCTGACCCGCATGGGCATGAAGGGCGTACAGTCCGTGTACATGCCCCCAGAAGCCTGCGGGCGCTTCTGGGCCATCGTGTCCGTGAAGCAGATGTACCCCGGGCACGCCGACCAGATCGCCGCAGCGGTGATTGCCAGCCACACCTGCACCTACGGCCTGAAAGGCCTGATCATCGTCGATGACGACATCGAGGCCGACGACCTGCCCCGGGTGTGGTGGGCGCTGGCCACCCGCTACAACCCCGCACGCGGCACCCAGATCATCAACCGCGGCCGCTCTACCCCCCTGGACCCGGCCCTGGGCACCGGCCACAACTTGATGACCTCACGCATCATCATGGACGCCACCATCCCCTTCGAGTGGGAGGAGAAGCCGGTGCAGGTCGAGATGAGCAAGAAGGCGATGGCAAGCGCCAAGGCACGGCTGGCCGAACTGGGACTGGATTGAGGAACCTTTTCGCAGACAGCTGACGGCTATTCACAACGACTGGAGGGAGTTCAACGATGGCTTACAACGTAGTGGACGCGCTCGAACGGGCAAAGAAGGTCAAGATGGTCGTCCTGGACGTGCACGGCGTCCTGACCAGCGGAACGATTCTCTACAGCGAGGAAGGCGTCAAGTTCCAGGCATTCCACCACGACGACGGCTTCGGGGCCAACTGCCTCATGATGTGCGGGGTGGAAGTTGCCCTGATGACCCGCAAGTCGAAGATCGTCGACGTACGTGCCGCGGAGGTCGGGATCAAGCACGTGCTGCGCGCCAAGGACAAGGGCACCAAACTCCAGGAGGTCTCCGAGGAGTTCGGCATCGGTCTCGACGAGATGTGCTTCGTGGGTGATGAGATCATCGACATGGGCGCAATGAAAATGGTCGGGTTCGCGGTGTCTCCAGCCAACGGGGTCCCGGAGGTACAGGAGATCTCGCACTACGTCACCAAGCGTGCCGGAGGCCAGGGCATGCTCCGCGAGTTGGGTGAGTTCATCCTTCGCGCCCAGGACAAGTGGCAGCCGCTGGTGGACAAGGTCTCCAGCAAGGGATGGGGGTAGGCCGGCGGAGCCGGCCGCTGGGCAGCTAGACGGCTCGACAGCCGGACGGCTGCCTTCGAACGCGAAGAACTTGGGCAAACTGATACAAACACTGAAACGAAGCGGCTGGTTGAATCTCCAGCAGACCAGCGCACCAGCCGACTAGCCGACCAGCGGAGAATCCAAATGCCTCACAAGTATTACAAAGACAATCGCGAGTTCATGAAGGCCCTGGAAGCCGCCGGAGACCTGGTCACCGTGGACCAGGAGGTGGACTGGGACATGGAGATGGGCGCCATCGTGCGCCGGGTCTGTGAGATGAAGGGACCCTCCCCCTACTTCAAGAAGATCAAGGACTATGACGGCTTCGAGGCGTTCGGCGCCCCCCTGGCCACCTACCGCAAGCTGGCAGTGTCCCTGGGGCTCCCCCCGGACACACCGATCCCGGAGATCTGTGCCGTCTACCTGGAACGCACCGACAAGGGTACCCCCCACGTGCCCGTGGAACTGCCCCGGGACAAGGCACCGTGCAAGGAAGTGGTGATCACCGGCGACGACGTGAACCTGTTCGATCTGCCGGCCCCCATGGTCCACGCCGGTGACGGCGGTCGGTACCTGTGCACCTGGCACATGATCGTGGCCAAGGACCCCGACAGCCCCGAGATCAACTGGGGCATGTACCGGCAGATGGTGTTCGACGAGAAGACCATGGTCGGCCCGGTGCTGCCGTTCTCGGACATGGGCAAGTGGTTCCACAACAAGGCCGTGCCCCGCAATCAGCCCATGCCGTTCGCCACGGTGATCGGCATGGACCCCCTGGCCGGCATCGCCGCCTGCGCGCCGGCGCAGATTCGCGAGGACCTGTTCTGCGGCATGCTGATGGGCGAGGGGGTCGAGGTAGTGAAGTGCGAGACCAACGACCTGATGGTGCCGGCCCATGCGGAGATCATCATCGAAGGCGAGATCCTGCCCAACATCGAGCTCGAAGAGGCCCCGTTCGGTGAGTACACCGGATACCGCACCTCCCCCCGCTCCCCGCGCACGGTGTACCGGGTCAAGGCCATCACCTACCGCAAGAAACCGGTAATGCCGATCTCCTGCATGGGCACCCCCACCGACGAGGGCCAGCTGCTGCGCTCGTTCTCCCTGGGGCTGGAGATGGACAAACTGCTGCGCAGCCAGGGCATCCCGATCACCGGCGTGTACATGTGGCCCGAGTCGACCCACCAC
>JARGFW010000469.1 GCA_029211085.1 Deferrisomatales bacterium
CGGCGGGATCCCCCCCGACGGTCACTGCGCTACGCGGCTCTCGGGCAGCGGCTGCCGCAGAAAGGGCGAGCCATGCCATGAAGACCAGCAACGTCGATCCCGCCCACCGCGATCCTCTCCTCACCACACTCCTCCTACTCCCCCATCACCAGATACAGCACATCCGTTTGCGGAAGAGCACCCACAGGAAGTTGTCCGGATCGTTCGGCCCGGCGCCCATGGGCGGGTTCTTCATGCTTCCCCAGAGGAAGTCCGACTGACCGATGGGAAACGCCCCCGAGCCGCGCACCGGTCGGGCAATCTGCATCTTGTAGTGGCTCTTGATCCAGATGGGGGTGGGCACGCAGCTGCACACGTTGACCCCCGTGTCGCAGACCTGGAGCTGGCGAGCGAGCTTGTAGAGCATGCGGGCCGCCAGGGTCGCGTTGGCCACGGTGAAGTTGTTGCCGGAGACGTGGCCACTCAGCGGGTAGACCGAGCCGCCGCTGCCCACACACCAGAAGAGCGGGTCCAGGGGGTGATCGGCGGCGGCCCCCACCGCGTCGGCGACACAGGCCAACTGGGCGGCGGCGTTGGCGAACAGCAGCACCTCCGGGTGGATCATCATCGCCAGGGCGTCCTCCTGCCACAGGGGGTCGAGCTCGCTCATGTAGGCCACGTCGAACCCGCTCGACTCCAGGCACACGTTGTCGAGCATGAGCTCCAAGAGCGTCCACACCGGAAAGATCAGGTAGTGGGCCTGCTGGAAGGCTGTGGTGGTCGCGCCGGAAGCGTGGCTTCCACGGGAGCCGTCCCGGTGGCCGCTGAGGTCCATGGTGACGCCCAGGGACGGGAAGTAACCCGCATCCTTCACCGTCTCGACGAGCCGGGCCGGCTCCCAGAGCCCCACCGGGATCCCCACCCGGCGGAAGACCGGCGGTGGCGCCGGGCAGGTGCATACCGGGCTGGCGATGGCGGAGAAACCGCTCGGGCTGGTGCTGTCGTTGCCCTGCACCGTGATCCCCGCGATGGAGATGGGGAAGATCTCGTGCCAGGCGATGTCGGTGACCGGGTTGAGCGGCCTCCCGGCTGTGGCCGGTCCCGCGTTGAACGCGAGGAGTAGAACAAGCCAGTTCCAACTAGGACGGCTACGGCCTGGCTTCGTCCGTCGGCACTTGGGTCTTCGCCACATCGATCTCTCTTGCCTCCATGGTCTTCCCGGCTTGCCAGACCACCGTGGGCACGGCCTCCAGCTGGAATCGCTGACGGATGGGGGCTGTCAGATAGAAGACGGGCCGCCGCAACTGGGCACCCACCTCGGACCAGCCCCCGCCGGAGAGGAGCACGCGGACCCGGGGGTCCCGCGCCAGAGCGGACTCCTGGAACCAGGCCATCTGCTCCGCGTCGTCCCCGTCCAGGACGACCAGCACGTTGGGGTAGAAGACGTACTCCAGGGGGTTGAACGTGAACCCCTTGGGGTAGAGGACTCCGCCCTTGCCGTCCGGCAGGTCGACCTCCAGGGTGTAGGTCATGTCCACGGCCC
>JARGFW010000183.1 GCA_029211085.1 Deferrisomatales bacterium
TTGGTTTTGTTCTGCGTCAGAAGGTACATGCACTGGAACCAAACAGTCAGAGGCAACTTCGTTGAGTGAAAAATCGTATCTTGCGTCAGTGTCGTTTGCGTGCGGCAGTGACTGCATTGGAAGATTTTGGAGCCGCCTCGCCGATAACAGCAGTGTCGGTGGCCGCCACACCCAGGGCACTGGAAGCCTCCGGGCCAGCGCGCCGCCTCAACGGCCGACTCGCACTGCTCTTGGTGGCCGTACTGGGCGAGGAACTGGTTCAAGCTCATACCCGGCTGAAATTGAAGGCGATTCATCTTCACGGCGCTTCCTCCGCTGAGAGTGTCCCCCGATACTGTGGGGATTCTACGCGGCACCTGTGACACATCCGGTCACTCCAACCGCCCAGCGGAAGATTGACGCTAATCAGGAAATTTCATTCAATGCCCTCGCTCACCCGTACCGGGAAGGCGTTGGGGCTTTCGTGCCATTCGCACACAGGAGTGCAGCGGCACATGTCCCCAACGAGAACCCCGTGTTCTCCGTGAAGAACGGCCCTCAGCCCTTGTCAAGGCTCCCCGACAGTGCACGCCCTGCACCAACGTTCCCCTGCCCCCTTTGCATCTAAATTTGGCCCAACGGCAAGGCTTATTGGCCGGGCGCCATGGAAGACGATATGGGACGTGCTGAAACACCAAGCTCAGCACAGGCCATCAAAGGGGGCCGAGGGCGCTCGGTCCGCCGTGCAGCCGTTTTGTTGTGCGCCTGTTCCTATTTCTTTCGTTCCAAAAGAGAGTAATTGTCATTGAAGTTCATATTGCTTGCGATCCAAACGTCCTTAGGCTTGTAACTATAAAATTCCCAGGTCAGCGCGTGATGGTCGTGTTTGGTTATGAAAACGTACCGCTTCAGGGACGGTGCCAAGTCGTCCTCTATTGCAAGCTCGTATGACGTCGGCTTTCCAAATATATTGAATACGGCCTCAATCTGGGTCTTAATGAATTGCACTTGCTGTGCCTTTTGGGCAACCAACGGGTTCGTTGCGAAATACTCGTCGATAGCCTCTGCGCCCTTGCCCGCGACGACTTGCTTCATGAACTTTTCTGGCAGGTCAGAAGGCCCGTTCGCGAAGGCGACGGAGGAAAGAGCCAGAGTGAGGCAGAGGACGGATACGGCAAGCTTCATCTGGTTCTCCTTTTCGGTTCGCGCAATGCAAGCGTAACCGGATGGCAACGAAGCGCAGCGTAGTTGCAAGTCCGCGTTGACGCTATTGTTTTGCGTTTATGACGGACTATGTCTTTACAGTAATTCCTTTGGCCCACCACTCTCGCTTGCCGTTTACGGTCGGGCGGAAGGTCGTAAGACCCGGGGCGACGGAGATCAGGTGTCTAAAGAACATCTCCATAGATTCAATGTAAATATTTTCCGATATTCAGAAGTTCTTATATTGCTGAAAAAGTTCTTTCTTAGCTATTGAATTGCAGGCCCCCAAGGCACACCGTGACTGGATAAATTGGTAAATTGAATTGCCAAGCGTCTGGGATAATGTTGCGCTAGTGTTGAATTCTAAATTAATGCAAAATATCCTAGATAAATCAACAAGAAGCTCTTGTGCTTCAGGTCCAACAACTTTCTTTTGTTTGTCATTGATATACGCTTTGGCCTGTTGTGCTGCGTCTATATCAATTTGAACACGGTCCGAGATTTTGTCCCTGATTTTCTCCAGGAACTCTTCGCACTTTTGCCGCACCTGAATATCTAAGAATTCAATGGGGTGTGAGTCTTTCTTCTTTCTGTTGCACTTTTTGCATGATGGAAGCACATTCCATGGTACATGATGTCCACCCAAAGCGATCGGAATATAGGATCTGTTTCAATCTTGTTTCTAATGTTTCCATCGTATAGGTTTTTTTGACAATATGGGCATTTCTTGCCGAAGTAATTGACTGCATCAAATAGTGCCTCTTCTATTTTTCTCCCTAGATCTGGTATCGCAATCATCTATTCTGCCCCATCCTTCTCTATACCATCTATATATATGCACAACAGTTCGCATACGCAGCCATCTGCGTATGCAGGCGTTTTCGGTGGTTATTCGGATGGCTGGGTTATCGATTATTCCTGCCGTCTGCATAACCCGTTGTAGATTTCGCGGCACGTGTTTTGCCCTCTCCTCGTATCGTCTGGGTGGCCCCGGGAGCATGGCGGGAACGGCAACGGGGACGTTCCTCACCCACTGCCTCGTGCGGCGCGAATCGCCTCGCCCCGTTCCGTCCGGCATGGAAAAGGCCATCCGGCTCCCCGCCTCATCTCGTCACCCAAAACCAACAAAACCACCGCCGCGGTTCTCCCGCGCGACGGTGGCTCTGGCGATCCCTGCCGATGGTCGGTCCATGGGTCCCCCTGGAAGGAAGTCCGGGTTGTTCTACTCCCCCTCGACCCATTCATTCAAGCTTTGTGGGTAATCGGAATGGTTATCGCTTCCACCAGCCCTGTCAGCCGGGGTCGACGGCGGGCCGCGGGCGGGTCTGCAGCCAGACCACGGCAAACAGGCACAGGCCCAGGGGGGCGAGGACGGCCAGGTTGATGGCGCGCCAGCCGAGGGTGCTCTGCAGCACGCCGGACGAGAACGTGGCCACGGTCACCAGACCGAAGACGATGAAGTCGTTGAGGGCCTGCACTTTCGTTCCTTCCTCCGGCCGGTAGGTCTCCGTCAACAGGGTGGTGCCGCCGATGAAGAGGAAGTTCCAGCCCACCCCCAGGAGGAACAGGGCCAGCCAGAACTGGTTCAGGGTCTGCCCCGAGAGGTTGATGCCGACGCAGGCGAGGTTGAGGGCGAGGCCGGCGGTGAGGATCGGCACGACCCCGAAGCGGCGGATCAGCCCGCCGGTGAAGAAGCTGGGGGCGAACATCGCCAACACGTGCCACTGGACGACGAACGCGGTGTCGCTGAAGGGGTGGTGGTGGGCGCGCATGGCCAGCGGGGTGGCGGTCATCAGCAACACCATCACCGCGTAGCCCATCGCGGCGGCGGTCACGGCGACCCAAAAGCGCGGCTGGCTGGCGATGACGGCCAGGGGGCGGCCCCCGCGGCGCTGGGCGGGGGGCGGCGGCGCCAGGTGCAGGCGCGTCAGCACCACCACGGCGATCAGGCACAGGAGCCCCACGATGGCGTACGAGCCGGCGAACGGGGCGGCGTCGATCAGGTCGCGGCCGCGCTTGGCCAACTCGGGCCCGAGCAGGGCGGCGACCACCCCCCCGGCGAGCACCAGGGAGATGGCGCGGCTGCGGAACGCGTCGCTGGCGGTTTCGGCGGCCGCGAACCGGTAGTACTGCCAGAACGCGTTGTGGACCCCCATGAGGGCGCTGCCCAAGGCGAGCAGGACGAAGGAGCCCCGGCAGAGGGCCAGGGTGGCCAGGGCGGCGCCGGTTGCCCCCACCCCCTGCCCGCTGAGGAACCCGGCGCGCCGGCCGATGCGCCGCATGAGCAGGGCGGCGGGCACGGTGGCCAGGGTGGAGGCGGTGGCCTGGAGGGCCAGGGGCACGGTCGCCAGCCGCGGGTCGGGGGCCAGGTGCTCCCCCGCCAGGGCGGCGACCGTTACGGTGAGGGACATGCCGGTCATGGCCAGGGCCTGGCTGGTGGCGAGCATGGCCACCGTGCGCCGCACCGCCGAGGGCACGGCGGCGCCGGCGGGCCGTTGGTAAGGGGTCATGGAACCTCTGTAAGCACGAAGGGGTCAGGTCTATACATCGGACGAGACGGGCGAGCCATGGCTCTGACGTTTGCAGGCCGGCAGCGGCTCGGGGAAGGCGGGTGACGAGGTCGCGCGAATACCCGTCAAGGTATCCCATGCCTCCCCGGTCGGGATCCTCCCCGACCGTTGCCACGACCTGGTGCGGGGGGCCTCGGCGGCGCGCAGGGTGGCCCGCCCCAGACCGGGTAGCCTCACGCTTCCCAGTCCACCCACCGCAGCCCGGGAACCCGGGAGAACTCTCCCGTGTTGTGGGTGACCAGGGTGAGGTCGTTGACACGGGCGATCGCGGCGATCAGCAGGTCGTTGGGACCGATGGGGGTACCCTGCCGGTTGAGGGTCGCCCGAATCGAGGACGCAACCTCCGCACAGGCATCGTCAAGCGGGAGACCGCTCAAGGGTTGGAAGAAGCGCTCGAGAAGGGCCAGGTTCTGTTCCACCCGAGCACTGTTGCGGGCCCCATACCATAGTTCGGCCTTGACCACGGAGCACAGGTGGACACGGGAGGGCGGCACCTCTCGAAGCCTCTTGACCACCGTTTCCGAACTGTTGTTGAGGATCCGGATACAGGTGTTGGTGTCGAGGAGGAACACTCAGAAGGCCTCTCTTGCCTCGAACTCCTGCTGGGACGGACGGACCAGTTCGCCCCCTTGCCAAGCACCGACCACGTCCCGGAAATACCCGTCGGGCCACGCATCGGTCAGTTCGCGGCGGACGATCTCCGCCAGGTATCGGGACACACTGGTTCCCCGTTCCTCGGCCCGTTGGCGGATGACCCCGGCCGTGTCTTCCGGCACGTAGAGATGGAGTTGCGGCATGGGGGTCTCCTTCCGGGCGAACGCGGTGTATGTGCACACATAGTGTAGCGGGCACCCACGCCTCCGTCAACCGAGCCGACCACCCGGCGACGGTTTCCCTGTGGGCAGACTCCCGGTGGGGGGGCGCACCCGCTCTACAAGGAATCCAACATGCCCGCCCGGCCCCGTTGCGTCCCCGGGGGGTGCCGTCGGGCGTGGCGACTCAGTCGTGCACCAAGTCCTCGGTCTCGAACTTCCTGGGGCGCACCGACCCGGTGGCCTCGAACGTCGCGATCCACCCGTCCACGCGCTCGGCGCCGTAGGTTTCCCTCCAGGCCCGCAGGATGTCGTCGAGGGGCACGTCCGCGTAGTGACCGTGGAACGCCAGGTACTCCATGAACTTCTCGTGCTTTTCGTTGTAGGCCTGGAACACCGAGTCGTGACGGCCGTCGAACTCGAGGGGAGCCACCCCGTGGCGGTTGCACAGCTCCCGGTTGAACGCGGGAGTGGACTTGACCCAGCGCCCTTCCAGGTGCATCTCGACCACCCCGTGGTAGACGAACACGTCGCTGTCCAGGTACTCGAGCAGCTGTCGGGTGGCCAGGTGATTCTTCACGGTGGCGAAACTCAGCCTTGAGGGGATCGCCACGGCCCGGGCCACGGCGGCCAGCACCGCCGCCTTCTGCACACAGTAGCCCCGGCCCATTTCCAACACCCGGCTGGCCCGGTAGTGCTCGGGCAGGTAGAACGGCGAGTAGGGGTCGTACCAGATGTCGTCTCGCACCGCGTAGTAGAGCTTCACGGCCTGCTCCACCGGCTCGGTGCTGCCGCCCACGGCCCGGGCGGCGAACCCCCGCACCGCGGCGTGGTCGCTGTCGAGCATGGCGGTGGGGGTCAGGTACTTGGCTTCGATGTCGTCACTCACGCGGTGTTCTCCCGATGGAACCCGTGGACCCGGCGGCACGTCCGCCGCCCGTTGCTGCAGCAATACCAGCTTCCCCTTCCCCCCGTCCAGGAGCGGCGCAGCCGCGCCCTGCTAGCGGCCGCGCTCCCTGAGGTAGTAGCGCAGGATTCTCGGCTTCACCCGGAGCAGCTCCGCCGCCGCCTCCCGGTCGCCGCCGGTGCGCTCCAGGGTGCGCTGGATGAGGTCGATGGCGACCCGGTTCTCCAGCTGCTTGAGGGTTTCGACCACCCCGCCCAGGCCGCCGCCACCCTTTCCCGAGAGCAGGCGCTGGAAGAAGATCTCCCCCCAGCGGTGGGACAGGGCCTCCAGCCCCTGCTCCGGGCTCGACCCTTGCCAGGGATCGTCGCCGGTGCCCCGCCCGTGCTCCCCCCCGGCGATCTTGCCGGGCAGCACCGCGGTTTCCAGTTGGGGGCCCTCGCGCAGGGCCATCATCCCCGCGATCACGTTGGCCAGCTCCCGAACGTTGCCGGGCCAGTGGTAGCCCAGCAGTGCCGCCCGGGCGCCCGGGGAGAACTGCACGCTGCCCTTCTCCCGCGGCGGCAGGGACTTGTCGACGAAGTGGCGCATCAGCGCTTCGATGTCCGCCGTGCGATCCCGCAGCGGCGGCAGGCTCAGGGAGACCACGTCGAGGCGATAGAACAGGTCCTTGCGAAACGCCCCCTTCTCGACCGCCTCCATCAGGTCCACGTTGGTCGCCGAGATGACCCGCACGTCGACCCGGATCGGGAGTTCCCCGCCGACCCTCCGGAACTCCCGGGTCTCCAGCACCCGCAGCAGCTTGACCTGGTTCGCCGGGCTGGCTTCGCCGATCTCGTCGAGAAACAGGGTGCCGCCGTCGGCCAGCTCGAAGATGCCGCGATGGGCCCCGGCGGCGCCGGTGAACGCCCCCTTCTCGTGCCCGAACAGCTGGCTGGCGAGCAGGGTCTCGGTGAACGCGCCACAGTTGACGGTGATGAAGGGCTTCTCGGAGCGACGGCTGCAGGAGTGGATGAACCGGGCCACGCACTCCTTGCCGGTGCCGGTGGCACCGCTGAGCAGCACGGTGATGTCCTTGTTGGCGATGCGGCGGGCCACCTCGAGAATCGGCTGCATCGGGCTGTCGACCCCCAGCACGATGTTGGAGTTGGCCGCCAGCTGGACGATCTCGTTCCGCCGCCCGCCCCCGCGCCCGGCCGCGGCCAGGGCGTGGTCGAGGGTCTCCTCCAGCTCCTCCAACTCGTCGAAGGGTTTGTTCACATAGTCGCAGGCGCCGAGCTTCACGGCCTCCACGGCGGACTTCACCGTACTGAAACCGGTCATGATGATGACCTGGCAGCGGGGAGAGACCTGCTTGATCTCGCGCAACAGTTCGATGCCGTTGGCGTCGGGGAGTTTCAGGTCCAGGAGGGCCAGGTCGAAGGCCTGCCGCTGCAGCTCCTCCCGGGCGTCCCGGCCGGTGTTGGCCACGGTCACCCGGCAGCCCTTCTCCTCGGCGAGAAACGCCTCGAAGAACCTGCCGATCTCCAGTTCGTCGTCGACCACCAGAACGTTGGGTTGCATGGCTCCGTCCGCAAAGGCCATCAGAGGGTTGCCCGGGCGATGCTGATCAGGTCGGGGAGGTCCCGCAGTTCCTCCAGGACCTCGGCCCCCACCGGGCTGTCCACGTTGAACACCGCCACGGCGCGGCCGCCGGGAGCCGCGCACCCGGAGCGCATCTGCCGGATGTTGATCCCGTGCCCGGCCAGGATCGAACCGATCCCCCCCACCAGGCCCGGGCGGTCGTGGGCCCAGAACACCAACAGGTGCCCCTGGGGGATCGCCTCGACCCGCACGCCGTCGATCTCCACCACCCGCGGTTCCGCCTTGCCGAAGATCGCCCCGCCCAGGGTGACACCCCCGGCGTCGGTCTCCACCCGCAGGCGCAGGAACGCGGCGTGATCCTCCAGCCCCGCGGAGATGGTCTCGACCACCCGGATGCCCCGCGCCCGCGCCACGCTCACCGCGTCGCCCAGGTCCAGCGGCCCCCCGAGGCGGGCCGCGAGCAGTCCGTCCAGGGCCGCCGCGGTCAGCAGGCCGGTGCGCCCCACCGCGGTCTGGCCCGGATACTCCAGCTCCACCGAGCGCAGGTTCTCGCCGCCGATCTGCGCCAGGAGCCGCCCCAGACTGCGCGCCAGCCCCAGGGCCGGGAGCAGCGGCTCGAGGCCTTCGGCGACGGCATCACCCTCCCCGTCCTCCGTGCCCCCCGGTTGCCTCAGGTGATCCACGATCTGCTGTGCCAGCTGGGGCAGGACCAGGCGGAAGGTGCTGCCGCCCCCGGGTTTGCTTTCCACCCGCAGGGTGCCCCCGTGGGCGTGGGCGATTCCCAGGCTGACGGACAGGCCCAGACCGGTCCCCTTGGACTCCTCCTTGGTGGTGTAGAACGGGTGGAAGATCTTCTCCAGGTGGGCCGGGTCCATGCCCGAGCCGGTGTCCGACACGCTGATCGCGACCCCGGGTTGCCCGTCGTCCAGTTCGGCGCGGGTGGTGGCCACGGTGATGCGCTTTTCCGCGGCCGTCTCCAGGGAGTCCCGGGCGTTGAGCAGCAGGTTCACCACGATCTGCTCGATCTGGTGGGCGCTGCCGAGGAAGTCAGGCAGTCCCTCGGACAGCTCCCTGCACAACACGATATCGCCCTTCTCCAGGGGGTAGCGCGCCAGCTCGAGGCTGCTCTCGACCACCCGGTTGACCTGCAGGGGTTCCACCGCGTAGCTGTCCCGGCGGGCAAAACTCAGCATGCTGCTGATGATCTTCTTGCAGCGCTGGCCGCACCGCTTGATGTCCTCCAACATGGGGTGGGAGCGGTCTGCGGCCGACGTGCGGCGCAGCAGCAGGCCGGCGTTGCCGATGATCGCCGTGAGCGGATTGTTCAACTCGTGGGCCACCCCCGCCGCCATCTCACCGAGGGCCGCGAGTTTCGCCGACTGGAACAGCTGCATCTCCATCTTGCGCCTCGCGGTCACGTCGCGCACGCACATGACCACCTTGGCGACCTCGTCCCGCTCCCCTAGAACCGGGTAGGCGCTGACGCTCAGGGTCCGCTCGGAGTCGTCCTGGACCACCTCGGTGGACGCCTCCTGGCGGCTCTCGATGGCGGCGGCAACCGGCCCGCCGCGGTGTGCGCCGGTACAGAAATCGAACACTTCCTGGCAGGTGCGGCCCACCAGCTGTTCCGCGGTCCGCCCGTCATGGTCGTGGTTCGCCCGCACGATGGTCTGATCCCGATCGATCACCAACAGCAGATCCTGCACCGCCTGGAAGGTGCGTTCCCACTCCCGCTGGGCGGCCACGACTTCCCGGTAGAGGCGGCTGTTCTGCAGACACACGGCCAACTGGTCGGCCAGTTGCTGCACGTACACGGCGTCCATCTCCGAGTAGGCGTCGCGGTTGCCCAGGTTCAGGGTGCCGATCGCCCGGTCCTGCACCAACAGGGGGGCCACCACCGCCGAGCGGATCCCCAACTGGCGCAGCAGGGCATCCTCCGCCCCGTGGTGCCCGTCGTTCCAGATGTCCCGGCGCAGGCAGGCGCGCCGGTCCTTCACGGCCCGCCAGGGGATGTAGTACTCCTCGCCCATGACCGTGCCGATGCCCAGGACGCCCTGCTCCTTGGGAATTCCCGACTTGATGACCAGGTTGCCGCCTTCCAGCAGGCAGAAGCTCAACAGGTCGAACGGGATCGCCGCGCGCAACGCCGTGGAGAACTGGTCGATGATCTCGCCGTAGCTCATGTTCACCACGATGCTGCGGGCGATCTGGCTGATGATCGCGAGTCTGCGGTTTTCCTTCTGCAGATCCTCGACGGTGTCGCGGTGTGGCAATCGATCCTCTCCCCGAGTCATCCGTTCCCCCGGCGCGGGTCCCCCCCGCGCCGGCACGCGGGCACTTGACCGCATCGGGAACGGTACACAACGCTGTTTCGGCGTAGGGTATTGCTTGACCCCGGCAACTTCCGAGATACTCTCTGGCGTCCGTAGGCTATCACGGGGAGTCAAAGCATGTCTCTGGCACCATGGTCCAATGCGCCTTCCCGGCCGATGGCGTGCGCGGCGGAAACAAGCCAGACCCAGCGTGCCGAAACTTCGGCGCGTGCCGAAACTTCGGCGGCTGCGGTACCCCTTCCGAGCGCGTCAAAACGTCGGTTGAAATTTTTTGGCTGCCGCAACCGGTTGTTCTCAAGGTTGTTTCCGGGCAGGGGGCCGAGGCCGCTGCGCACCCCGGCACGGGGCGTGCATCCGCCCCGCCGGGTGTTCCCGATCAACCCGCTGCCGGTTTCAGGTCACTCCGTCGGAGCATGTGTATCCGTCACCGTCAACGCACCGTCCCCGTGGCACCCCCACAACCGAGAGGAGCTGGAAAGACGATGAAACAGACCAAGTACCTGCTCAACGAAACGGATCTCCCCCGCCGCTGGTACAACATCGCCGCCGACATGCCTACGCCGATGCAGCCCCCCCTGCACCCGGTGACCGGGAACCCGGTGGGACCGGAGGACCTGGCGCCGCTGTTTCCCATGGCGTTGATCGAGCAGGAGATGGCGAGCGAGCGCTGGGTCGACATTCCGGAACCCGTGCTCGACGTGCTCAGCCTGTGGCGGCCCACCCCCCTGTATCGCGCCCACGGTCTGGAGAAGGCCCTCGGCACCCCGGCCAAGATCTATTACAAGTACGAGGGCGTCAGCCCGGCCGGCAGCCACAAGCCCAACACCAGCGTCGCCCAGGCCTACTACAACAAGATGGAGGGGGTGAAACGCATCTCCTCCGAGACCGGGGCCGGGCAGTGGGGCAGCGCACTGTCGTTTGCCTGCAACCACTTCGGACTCGAGGCCATGGTCTACATGGTCAAGATCTCCTACGAACAGAAGCCCTACCGGCGCAACCTCATGGAGACCTGGGGCGGCCGCGTCATCCCCAGCCCCTCCACCGAGACCGCGGCGGGCCGCAAGATCCTGGCCGAGTTCCCCGACACCACCGGCTCCCTGGGGATCGCCATCTCCGAAGCCGTGGAAGA
>JARGFW010000184.1:0-1775 GCA_029211085.1 Deferrisomatales bacterium
GCGTGGTCGGTGCCGAACACCCGCTGTTCCGCCTCGGCCATGGTCACCCCCTCGGTCGCGGCCAGTTCCAGGGCGCGCCCGAACTCCCCGGGGAAGTGGTGGCCCAGCAGGATCTTGCCCACGTCGTGGAGCAGCCCCGCGACGAACTCTTCACCACCCGTGGGCAAGCGCAGCAGCTTGGAAAACACCTGGGCGATCAGGCCGCAGCCGGAGGAGTGCTCCCAGAACCGCTCCCAGTTGAAGGTCTGCCCGCCAAAGGTGTTGGAGAAGTCCGAGATCACCGACACCGTGAGCACGATGTTGCGGACCTCCTGCATGCCCATCAGGGAAACCGCACGCTCCACGCTGGCCACTTCGCCCCGGATGCCGAAATAGGGAGAGTTGGCCACCTGCAGCACCCGGGCGGTCAGGGACGGGTCCCGGGTGATGACCTGGCCCACCTGGCGGAACTCGGTGTCGGGGTCTCCGGCGAGACGCATCACCTCGGCTGCGACCGCGCCGATGGTGGGGATTTCGCCGCTGTGTTCCACCCGTGCGAGGACCGCCTCAAAGCTCATGTAGCCGCCCTGTTTACCGCCGATGCGATGTGCCCGATGGGGAGCACTGTGTCGCTCAGACCCGCCTCGGCCACCGCCCGGGGCATGCCGTACACCACGCAGCTGTCGGCGTCTTGGGTAATGGTGTGGGCGCCTTTCTGCTTCAACTCGCGCACCCCGGCGAGCCCGTCGGAGCCCATGCCGGTGAGCACTACCGCCAGGGTGGTGCGCCCCACATGGTCGGCGAAGGACGAGAACGTCACATCCACGCTCGGCTTGTGCAAGGTGTCCGCCGGCTCCGGGGTCACCCGCAGGGTCAGCCCTCCGCCCTCCGGTACCAGCACCAGGTGGCTGCCCCCGGGGGCCACGAAACCGCGACCGGGGGCCAGCCGGTCACCGCTTTCGGCCTCCTTCATCTCCAGGGGGCAGAGTCCGTTCAGGCGTCGGGCGAACGGGCCGGTGAACGCCTTGGGCATGTGTTGCACGATCACCACCGGCAGGGAAAACCCGGGTGCCAGCCCCGAGAGCAGGGTCTGCAGGGCGGGGGGCCCCCCGGTGGACGCCCCGATCGCCAGGAAGCGCATCCCTTGCGGCCGGCGGGAGGGCGCTACCGGGGCCGCCACCGGGGGTGCCGACGCCGGTTCGCGCTGCAGACCCGGCTGAGGCCGGCGGCGCCGCCCCAGCACCCGCACCTTCTGGCACAGGCTTCGTTCGATGTGGGTGATGTTCACGATATTGCCGCCGGTAGCCTTGGGGATGAAGTCCAACGCCCCCAGGTCCAGGGCCTGGAGGGTCTCCTCGGCGCCGGCCTCGGTCAGCGCCGACACCATCAGCACCGGTCGAGGACACTCGGCCATGATGCGCCGCAGGGCCTCCAGCCCGTCCATGCGGGGCATATCCACGTCCAGGGTGACCAGGTCCGGGTCGAGCTGTCGGACCTTGTCCAAGGCGTCGATTCCGTCCCGAGCCGTCCCCACCACCTGGATCCCCGGATCGGACTCCAGCATCTTGGACAGGGCCTTGCGCATGAAGGCCGAGTCATCCACCACGAGTACGCGAGTCAAGGCATGATCCTCCTGCAACAGCGGCAGCGTTCAGACTGCACCCCTCATCGGCTGCCACCGGGGGCAACTTGACACCTTTTTGACCCATAGGGGGAAACCGCCCGGGGGAGGCCACTCGCTGGCGGGTCGGCGGGTCGGCGGGTCGGCGGGTCGGCGGGTCGGCGGGTCGGCGGGT
>JARGFW010000184.1:1875-10474 GCA_029211085.1 Deferrisomatales bacterium
CGGCGGGTCGGCGGGTCGGCGGGTCGGCGGGTCGGCGGGTCGGCGGGTCGGCGGGAGCGGGGGAAGCGGGGGAAGCGGCGGGAGCGGGGGAAGCGGGGGAAGCGGGGGAAGCGGGGGAAGCGGCGGGAGCGGGGGAAGCGGCGGGGTCGGATGTTCCTTCGCGCTTCACGATGAACCGTTCACGATGCACGGATTACGGCTCGCGGTCCGCCCCCCCCCGCACCCTGCCGGCCCCCCACCTCACCCCGGGGCGCTGCGCCGGCTCAGGCGGTACACGTGGGCCAGGATCTCGGCAACGGTCTGGAACATCTGGGCGGGGATGGTCTCGCCCAGTTCCACCTGGTGATGCAGGGCCCGGGCCACCGGGGGGTCCTGGTACAGGGGTACGCCGTGTTCCTCGGCAACCTCGATGATGCGCCGGGCCACCAGGTCGACCCCCTTGGCCACCACCTCGGGGGCGGCGTTCCGCTCGGGGTCGTAGCGCAGGGCGACGGCGAAATGGGTGGGGTTGGTCACCACCACGTCGGCCTTGGGAACCTCGGCCATCATGCGCCGCCGGGCCATCTCCCGCTGCAGGCTGCGGATGCGGCTGCGCACCAGGGGGTCGCCCTCGCTCTGTTTGTGCTCGTCCTTGACCTCCTCCTTGGACATCTTGTTCTTCTCTTCCCACTGCCACTTCTGGAACAGGAAATCGACCAGGGCGATGACCACGTACACCATCAGCACGTTCTTGAGGATCTGGAATCCCAACCCCACCGTGAACCCCAGCAGCGCCCCCGCGGGGAGCAGCGCCACAGCCGGCAGCTCGGCCAACTGGCCGCGCACCGAGAGGTACGCCACCCAGGTCACCACCACCACCTTGAGCACCGCCTTCGCCAGGTCGACCAGCTTCGCCCACTGGAACATGTTCTTCAGCCCGCTCAGGGGGTTGAGCCGGCTGATGTCGGGGGTCAGGGACTCCCAGGAGACCATGAACCCGACCTGCACCACGTTGCCCAGGATGGCACCGGCGATCGCGGCGACAAACAGTGCCCCGGTGCCCCGCACCAGCACCCCCAGGGCCTCGGTGAACACCACCGGAAAGGAATCGACACCCAGAGGCGGGAACTGGGCTGCGTGGCTCAGCACCTGTCGCGTATAACCGCCAAGCTCCCGGTACAGGTTGCCGACCCCGATCATCAGCCCCAGCAGGCCGGAGCCCAGCACGAACGCCGTCATCACCTCGGGGCTGCGCGCCAGCTGTCCCTTCTTGCGCAGCTCCTGTCTGCGCTTGTCGGTTGCCCTCTCGGTCTTGTCGTCGTCGGCCACGGATCAACCCAACAAGCCGGCCACACCGGCCAACGCTTCGAAGGTGTCGGAAAACGCCTGCACCACGACCCGCCCCACGTAGTCCAGGCTCAGCCCCATCACCGCGAAGCCGACGAAGATCTTCAGGGGAAAGCCGAGAATCAGCATGTTCATCTGGGGGACGGAGCGGGCGAAGATGCCCAGCAGCACGTTGGCGGCGAACATCGCTGCGATCACCGGCGCGGCGATCTGCAGGCCCACCCGGAACACCTCGCCGGTGAGGAACACCAGCACCTCGAGCAGGGGCCCGCGAAACATCAGCTGGCCGGGGGGGATCCGGGTCAGGTTGGTGGCGAACACCTCCACCAGCAGGCGCTCCCCGCCCACGCTCAGGAACAGCAGGGTGGCGAGGATGGTCTGCACCTGGCTGATCACCGAGACCTGGGTCTCGAACTGGGGGTCCATCACGCTGACGATCCCCAGCCCCATGTCCATGCCGATGGACTGACCGGCCAGGGCCACGGCGGCGAACACCAACCCGGCGATATACCCGAGCAGGATGCCCAGCAGCATCTCCTGTACCACCAGCAGCAGGGTGTGCCCGGCGCTGGTAGGCACCGCCACGGGCCCCGGCACCCCCAGGGCCACCAGGGACAGGGTCAGGCCGAGCACCAGGGCTGACTTCACCGCGCCGGGAATGGCGGCACTGCCAAAGATGGGAGCGAACGCGAACAGGGAACCGAGCCGGATGAGTACCAGCAGGAAGGTGAAGAACTGGACCTCGGTGATGCCAAGGATCTCCACCTCGAGGCTCCTCCTGCCGGACCCCTCAGCCCACGAAGCGGTAGAAGCTGAGGAACAGTTCGGTGGCGTAGCGGATCATGGTGTCCATCATCCACGGCAGGGTCAGCAGCATCACCACCATGACGGCCACGAACTTGGGCACGAAGGTGAGGGTCTGCTCCTGGATCTGGGTCACCGACTGCACCAGACTGATGAGGGTGCCCAACAAGAGGGCGGTGAGCAGGAACGGGCCGGAGATCAGCACCACCATCTCCAGGGCCCGGCGCATCACGTTGATCACGTCGTCGGGATTCACTGCAAGAAGCTCCGGGCCAGGCTGCCCACGATCAGGTGCCAGCCGTCGATGAGGACGAAGAACACCAGCTTGAACGGCAGGCTCACCATCATCGGCGGCAACATGAACATGCCCATGCTCATCAGCACACTGGCCACCACCATGTCGACGATGACGAACGGCACGTAGATGAGAAACCCGATGGTGAACGCGGTGCGCAGTTCGCTGATCACGAACGCAGGCACCAGGGCCGTAAACGGCACCTCCTGGGGGCTCCGGGGGGCTGGTTGTTTGGAGAGCCGCACGAACAGGGCGATGTCCTTCTCCCGGGTCTGGGGCAGCAGAAACTGGCGCACCGGCCCGCCGGCCTGTTCCAGGGCCTGGCCCTGGGAGATCTCTCCGTCCAGATAGGGCCGCAGGGCGTCGTTGTACACGGCGGTGCCGGTCGGGGCCATGATGAACAGGGTCAGGAACAGGGCGAGCCCCACGATCACCTGGTTGGGGGGCATGGACTGGGTGCCCATGGCGTTGCGCAGAAACGACAGCACCACCACGATGCGGGTGAAGGAGGTGAGCAGGATCAGCAGCGCCGGCGCCAGGCTGAGCACCGTGAGCAGGAACACGATCTGCAGGGACAGCGCCACGTCCTGTGGCCCGGTGGCCCGCTCCAGGCCGAAGCGCAGCGCCGGCAGCAGTTGCTCCTGGGCCCAGGACGGTGTCGCCGCGGAGTGCAGCGCGACACCTACGGCGCCCAGCAGGACTCGACCACCCCGGGTCAAATCCCCTCCTCCATCGGCTTCGGGGGCAGTGCGGCTCGCATCAGCTCAGGCGTCATCCCCGGGTTTGCCGCGGCGCCGCAGCGCCGCCAGCCGCTGTTCGCGGGTCGGCTCGGCGGGTGCCTCGGCAGCGTCGGAAGACGCCGGGGGCCCGTCGTCTTCGCGGTCGAAGGTGCGCCGCAGCTCGGACTGGAATGGGGTCTCCCGAAACTCGTAGCGGTCGTCCAGACGCTCCAGTGCCCGCTCGTCCTCGATCGGGGCGATCAGCTGCACCCCCTCCGGCCCCTGGCCCACCAGCCACACCAGCCCCTCCACCTCCACCAACAGCAGGGACTGCCGGGGGGCCACCGGGCGTGAGGCCAGCACCCGAATGCCCCCGGGCCGACGGGCCGCGGGAAAGCGCGACCCCAGCACCTTGCGCCCTAGCAGTACCGCCCCGGCGATCAGGGCGAGCACCAGCAGCAAGCCGGAAAGGGCGCTGACCACGCTGGGCCCGGTGTCGAAGCTCGGCAGGCCGGGGTCGTCGGTGTACTGGGACAGATAGCCGCCGGGGGGCGCCGCATCTGCGGCTGCCGAAGCTGGGGGGGCCGGGGGAACCGGCGACGCGGTGGGCTCTGCCGCGGGCGCGTCGGAGGCGACCGGGACGACCGGGGTGGGCGCTGGAACTGGCTCGGCGGGGGGTTCGGACACCGCCTGCAGACTGCGCGTCACCACCCACCCTTCGCCCCCGGGGAAGCGCACCCGGCTCCACTCGCCCCGCTCTTCCAGTACCTCGGCCTCGGCCCCGGCAGCCAGGCGCCCCACGGGGTCTCCCGCGGCAGAAGGCGCTTCGCGGACGTTGACGTAGCCGAACTCCCACTCCACCACCGCGCGGGCAGCCAGGGAGCAAGGGGGAAAGCTGGAAGACAAGAGCAGGAGCAGGCCGGTGGCGACGGCTCCCACGCGAATCACATCTCACCCCCGGTGATCTTGGTGAGGCGCGCCCAGAGCTTGTCCTTGATGATGATGATCTCTGCGCGACCGAAGATGTCGTCGCCCAGGGAGATGTCCATGGGTTCACCAGAGAGTTTGGTGGTGACCACCAGGGCTCCCATCTCCAGGGCCAGCACGTCGCGCACCGTCATGCGGGTGCGCCCGATCTCGACACGGATGGTGAACGGGATGTCGCGGAGAAGGCCCCAGTCCTTCTGCGAACCAGGGACGGAGGCGGCAACGGTCTCGGCAGCGTCGGGCATGGACCCTCCTTACTGAACCACGAAGTCCATGAAATACACCTCCACCACCCGGCCCGCCGAAAGGAAGGCGTTGAGCCGGTGGAGGACCTCGTTGCGCAGTCGCTCCTTGTCGGCGATGGTCACCAGATCCGCGGAGGCCTTGCTCGACAGCAGGGTGAGCAGGGAGTCCCGCACCTTGGGCTTGAGGGTGTCGAGTTCCACCTGCACCTCCTGGGCATCCAGTTCCACCTGCATCACCAGCTTGAGGAAACGGGGGCGCCCGGGGTCGGCCAGGTTCACCAGGAACGGGTCCAGGGCGTAGACCGGCCCCATGGTGACTCGGGGCTCCGGTGGCGCCTCCACCACCGCCTCCTCGGGGGGCGGGGCAAGGAACATCTGGTACGCGAAAAAGCCCCCGCCGCCGAGCAGGCCCAGCACCACGACGGCGAAGACGATGAGGAGAATGCGTTTCTTGCCCATGGATGCCACTCCGTTTACCACGGCCGGTTCGATGCGCACAAGCTCAGAGGGGGCGGCCCCGCCGCCCCCTCCTTCATCGCCCGCCGAAGGCGAAACCTTTACCGCCGCCGCCTAGCGTTTGAGGGCCAGCAGTTCCTGGAGCATCTCGTCGCTGGTGGTGATGATGCGCGAGTTGGCCTGGAAGCCCCGCTGGTTGACGATCATGTCGGTGAACTCCCGGGTCAGGTCTACGTTGGACATCTCCAGGAACCCCGAGGCGATCCCCCCGGTGCCCCCGGTACCCGCTGCCACGGGCGGGAAACCGCTGCCCGACACCGGAGACTCCACGAACTTGCCCTGCCCCACGGCGAGCAGTCCCTGGGGGTTCGGAGGCTTGGCCAGGGCGACCCGGGCCAGTTCCTCGGTGGTGCCGTTCTCGAACACTCCGATCACCCCGCCCTCGCGGTTGACCGAGATCGACTGCAGGTTCGCCCCTCCCGGCGCGGTGGTGGTGAAGGTGAAGTAGTCCCCCAGGTTGGCCCCGGCACCATCGGAGAAGAACACCTGGGTGAACGGTTCCACCACCAGGTCGGCGTCAGCGGCACTGGGAGCGTCCATGGTCACCAGGGCCAGCGCCTCGGGGCTCCTGCCGAACGCGTCGTATACCTCCTGGGCGGTGGCAGACACGGCACCCGCGCTGTTCGCCTTCAGGTACACGGTGATCGAGGCGCCGTCTACCACCACCTCGGTCTGGATCTGCTGGGCACCCCGGTTGACCAAGGTGATGTTGAGGTCGTTGGCGCCCGCGCCGAACTCGTTGGCGGTCCACCCCAGTACCCCGCCGGGGCCCACGTCCCCCAGGCCGAAGTCGGTAGGCGCACCGGCGTTCACGCTCACCACCCGGTTGACCAGGGCGTTGGCGGCGGAGTTGGGGGTACCCGCGAAGCTGGCGGTGTAGGGCAGGCCGGTGAGCGCGCCGACCACGTCCTCGAAGGTGCTCACCACGACGCCGTCGGCGTCCGTGTTGAGGGTCACTGTGGTGGTGGAACCCAGTGTGGAGATCTCCACGCCGCCACTGGCGGTGACTCCGGAGACGAAGGTGATGGTCTGGTCCCCGGCGGCACCCGGGTCGGAGAAGGTCAGCACCTCGTCGATCCCGTCGCCGGAAGCAAACGGGGTGACCAGCCGGGCCTGGGCCGGTGGGTTCATGGCGATATTGAAGTTGCCCAGCCGGGAGTCGTTCACCGGAGTGTCGTAGGCGAATGTGCCGATCACCCCGCTGCGGGCGCCGGAGACGCGAAACCAGCCTTGTTCGGCGTTGATGTTCTCCACCCGCCAGGTGTCGCTGGCAGTGGTCGTCAGGGTGCTGATGTCGCTGATCGAGGCGTCGCCCAGGTTGGGACCAGAGATCGGCGGGGTGGAGGAGGCCAGGGCGTTGGTGATCGCCCCATCCCCCCGGCGATCCAGGTTGATGAACCCCATCTCGTCGCGGCTGGCGTCGATACTGCCGCTGCTGTCGGTGTCCACCCAGCCGTACAGCATGTCGCCGTTGCTGGACACCAGATTGGCTTGGTCGTCGACGAAGAACGACCCGGCACGGGTGTAGTAGTAGGTGTCGGTGCCACTCAGGGGGTTGGTCTCCCCCACCACGAACCAGCCCTCTCCCTCGATGGCCATATCCAGGGTGCGGCCGGTGGACTGCAGCGCTCCCTGGTTCATGTCGCGGTCGATCGCCGCCACGGTCATGCCCAGGCCCACCTGCATGGCGTTCTGGCCGCCGGTGGAAGCGTTGCCGGCCCGCGCCCCCGACACGGTCTGGCTGAGGGTGTCCATGAAGGTGGTGCGGCTGGACTTGTAGCCGGTGGTGTTGACGTTGGACAGGTTGTTACCCACCACGTCCATCGCCTGCTGGTGGTTGCGGAGTCCGGAAATCCCGGCATAGAAAGAACGCAGCATGATTGACCTCCTGCTCGATTGGAGTGCTGTTGTGGTCCCCTCCTGGGATCTTCGGTCCTGGGGCGGCGGGAGGCTCCCGCCGCTGCCCGCGTGCCACCCGGTGGTGTGCTCCCGGATGGTGCCGCGCCCGTTCCGTGGGCCGCGGCCGGCGGAGCCCTAGCCGGGGTCGGTCGGCTCTTCCCGCACCGCCACCACCGCCTCCAGGGGGACCTGGGTGCCGTCCGCCAGGCCCAGCACCAAGTCGCCGTTGGAGTCGGTGTCCACCGCCACCACCCGGCCCTCGGCCGCCCGCGCGGCGCCGGTGGAGTCCTCCAGTACCGCCTCCACCCGACGGCCGATCAGCGCCGCGGCGGTGCTCCAAAGGGAGGAACCGAGTTGCCCGGCCAGACCCTCTGCCAGATGGTTGAGACTGACCAACTGCTCCACGCTGGAGAACTGGGCGGTTTGGGCAAGGAACTCCGCGTTCTCCATCGGCGCCAGGGGATCCTGGTTCTGCAGCTGGGACACGAACAGATTGAGGAACGCGTCGAAGTCGGCCAGGGTGGCGCTGCCATCGGCGTTGCGGGTGCTGGCGGTGGGGGTGGCCGCCGCGGACCCATAGATCTCGGAGATCGTCATGTCGTTGCCTCCCGCGCGCTCAGGCGCGCGCCTCGAAGCCCCAGGGCTGCCACGGTTGGGGGCGCAGGGCCAATTCGTCCAAGTTCATGTCGTCGTCGCCCCCGCCACCGAAGGGCCGGCGGCGGCCCTGGGCGTGGCGGCCCAAGGGGTCGCGGCCCTGCCGGTCTCCCTGGTCCAGTTCCACCGAGATGTGGGCCACGTTGACCCCCCGCGCCTCCAGCGCCTGTTTGAGCAGCGGTGCGTCGGCCTGCAGCGACTGCTGGGTCAGGGGGTTCTCCACCCGGAAACTGGCCCGCACCCCCTCGTCGCCGTGCACCAGCACCACCTGGACCTTGCCCAGGGTCTCGGGTTCGAGTTGTACCGTCACCTCATTGCCACCCCGGAGCACCGCCACGCGCACCGCGTTGGCAATCTGGTGCGGCGGCGCGGGGGGCGGGCTCGGCGCCCGAGGCACGGGGGAGCCGGCGCGGGCGGCCCGTTCCGAGCCCTGGGCGGCGCCACTGCCGAGGACCGGGGTCGCCTCGGCGGGGGTCGGCTCGGCGCGGGGTCCGGGCCCTGGGGCAACGGCCTCGCCGATCCCCGGCTTCGCCCCCGCGCCGCTGGCAGCAGCCTCCATCAGGGCCTGCCAGGGAGACGACCCCACGCCGGAGAGCGCCTGGCCCTCGCCACGCGGTTCCCCCGCCCCAACCCGGGCTGCCGCCTCGCCGGAGGCCGTCGCGGTCTGGGTGGCACCGCCCCCCCCGTGGCGCAGCCAGTAGCCCCACAGGCGCTCCGCCCCGAAGCGACCCTGGCCGGCGGCGCCCCGGATGCTCGCCGGCGGCGCCCCTGTCTCTTCCGAGGCAGTCTCTTCCAAGGCAGTCTCCTCCGAGGCGGGGGCGAGGGCGGCGGGGCCCGAGGAAGCACTCCGGTCGGCTGTTGACGCCGGCTGCCACATCCCTGGGGACGCCGCAACAACAGCCGGCGCCGTGGTGGCCACTGCCGGGTCCGCCATGGTGGATGCGCTCGGGCCGGGCGGGTCGAGGGGCCGGAAGACGGGGCTCGGCAGGGTCGGATCGGGAGAGATCCTTGGTGCCGGCGGCGCACCCACGGCCATGCCCGGCCCATCGGCCCCTGGTGCCGTCGGCGCGGGCGTTGGGGAAAGCACTGGGGTGGGAGGCGGCTGCGGTGCAGGGGGTTGTTCGGTGGCTCCGGCGGCGCCGGTTGCCGCTACC
>JARGFW010000185.1 GCA_029211085.1 Deferrisomatales bacterium
CAAGGAAGGTGCCATCGTCAAGCGCACCGGCAACATCGTGTCCGTGCCGGTGGGCGAGGCCCTGCTCGGTCGCGTGGTCGACCCCCTGGGCAACCCGGTGGATGGCCTGGGCGAGATCGCCACCGAACAGACCTCCGTGGTGGACATCAAGGCCCCCGGTATCGTCTCCCGCCAGTCGGTCAACCAGCCCTTGCAGACCGGGCTGAAGGCCATCGACTCCATGGTGCCGATCGGCCGCGGCCAGCGGGAGCTGATCATCGGCGACCGCCAGACCGGCAAGACCGCCGTCGCCGTGGACACCATCATCAACCAGAAGGGTGGGGACGTGGCGTGTATCTACGTCGCCATCGGCCAGAAGCGCTCGACGATCGCCCAGGTGGTGGCCAAGCTCAAAGAGCACGGCGCCATGGGGTACACCATCGTGGTGGTTGCGTCGGCCTCCGAGTCGGCCCCCCTGCAGTACATCGCGCCGTTCTCCGGGGCGACCATGGGAGAGTACTTCCGCGACAACGGCAAGCACGCCCTGATCATCTACGACGACCTCTCCAAGCAGGCCGTCGCCTACCGCCAGCTCAGTCTGTTGCTGCGCCGCCCCCCGGGCCGCGAGGCGTACCCCGGCGACGTCTTCTACCTCCACAGCCGCCTGCTGGAGCGCGCCGCCAAGCTGTCCGACGCCGAGGGCGGGGGCAGCCTCACCGCCCTGCCGGTGATCGAGACCCAGGCCGGGGACGTGTCCGCGTACATCCCCACCAACGTGATCTCCATCACCGACGGCCAGATCTTCCTGGAGAGCGACCTGTTCTTCTCCGGTGTCCGCCCGGCCATCAACGTCGGCCTCTCGGTGTCCCGGGTCGGCGGCTCGGCCCAGATCAAGGCCATGAAGGGGGTCGCCGGCACCCTGCGCCTCGACCTGGCCCAGTTCCGCGAACTCGAAGCGTTCTCCCAGTTCGGCTCGGACCTGGACCAGACCACCCAGAACCAGCTCGCCCTGGGCGCCCGGCTGGTGGAGATCCTCAAGCAGGGCCAGTACGCGCCCCTGCCGGTCGAGAAGCAGGTGCTGATCATCTTCGCCGCCACCAACGGGTTCCTCCGCAAGTACCAGGTGGAGCAGCTCAAGTCCTACGAGAAGCAGCTCTACACCTTCTTCGAAGAGAAGCACGCCGCCATCCTCGACGACATCCGCACCAAGAAGGTGATCGACGACGAGCTCAAGGAGCGCATCAAGGCTGCCCTGGGTGAGTTCGATCAGACCTTCGCCGCCGGTTAGGCAGGGGAGCGACGCATGGCGAACCTCAAGGAAATCAAGAACCGGATCGCGAGCGTCAAGAGCACGCAGAAGATCACCAAGGCCATGAAAATGGTCTCGGCGGCCAAGTTCCGCAAGGCCGAAGAGGCCATGCTGCAGAACCGCCCGTACTCGGACAAGATCCTGGAGGTGCTCTCCAGCCTGGCCCTGCGCACCGAAGAGGCCGCGCACCCCCTGCTGGAGCGCCGCACTCCCAGGCAGGCGGCGCTGGTGGTGTTCTCCTCGGACCGCGGCCTGTGCGGCGGGTTCAACGGCAACCTCATGCGCAGCGTGCAGCGTTTCTTGACGGAGAAGGCCGACCGCTACGACTCGATCGCCCTGTATGTGGTGGGCAAGAAAGCCAAGGAGTTCTTCAAGGGCAAGCCGGTGGATATCCTCGGCCAGCGCGTCGAGCTGTTCGGCAAGGTCTCCTACGGCATCGCCCAGGAGATCGCCAACGAGATCGTGGAGCGCTACACCAACCGCGAGCTCGACCAGGTCTACATGGTTTACAACGAGTTCCAGTCGGCCCTGGTGCAGCAGGTGGTGTACGACCGCCTCTTGCCGGTGGAGATCCCCGAGGCCGACCCCGACACCTCCACAACCGAGTACATCTACGAACCCAGCGAAACCTTCATGCTCGACTGGGTACTGCCCCGTTACGTGGAGGTACGGGTCTTTCGCGCCCTGCTCGAGAGCACCGCCAGTGAGCACGGTGCGCGTATGACCGCCATGGAGTCCGCCTCCAACAACGCCGCGGATATGATCGCCCGGCTCACCTTGAAGTACAACCGGGCCCGCCAGGAGGCGATCACCACCGAACTGATGGACATCGTCAACGGCGTCGAGGCCATGCGTTAAGGGATACCTTGCATACCATTTGGAAGGAGGCTGTCAGCCCATGAGTGAGTACGGAAAACTTTCCCAGGTCATCGGCGCCGTCGTCGACGTGGCCTTCGAGGGCGATCTCCCCGAGATCTACACCGCCCTCAAGATCACCAACCCCTCCATCAGCGACCAGGAATGGAACCTGACCGTGGAGGTCGCCCAGCACCTGGGTGAGAAGACTGTGCGCTGCATCTCCATGGACGCCACCGAAGGTCTGGTGCGCGGCATGGCCGTGCAGAACACCGGCGAACAGATCACCATGCCGGTGGGTCGCGAGACCCTGGGGCGCATCCTCAACGTGATCGGCGAGCCTGTCGACCACGCCGGCCCGGTGGAGACCCAGAAGCGCAGCCCGATCCACAAGGAAGCCCCTCCGTTCGTCGAGATGCGCACCGAGGTCGAAGCCCTCGAGACCGGCATCAAGGTGGTGGATCTGCTGGCCCCCTACCAGAAGGGTGGGAAGATCGGCCTGTTCGGCGGCGCCGGGGTGGGCAAGACCGTGTTGATCATGGAGCTGATCAACAACATCGCCACCCAGCACGGCGGGTTTTCCGTGTTCGGCGGCGTGGGCGAGCGCACCCGGGAAGGCAACGACCTGTGGATGGAGATGAAGGAGTCCGGCGTTATCGACAAGACGTCCCTGGTCTACGGTCAGATGAACGAGCCACCGGGAGCCCGCGCCCGGGTGGCGCTGTCCGCCCTCACCGTCGCCGAGTACTTCCGGGATGAAGAAGGCCAGGACGTGCTCCTGTTCATCGACAACATCTTCCGTTTCACCCAGGCCGGCTCCGAGGTGTCCGCGCTGCTCGGGCGCATTCCCAGCGCCGTGGGCTACCAGCCCACCCTGGCCACCGAGATGGGCGAGCTGCAGGAGCGCATCACCACGACGTCGAAAGGCTCCATCACCTCGGTGCAGGCCATCTACGTGCCGGCCGATGACCTCACCGACCCGGCGCCCGCCACCGCGTTCGCCCACCTGGACGCCACCACGGTGCTCTCCCGCCAGATCGCCGAGCTCGGCATCTATCCCGCGGTCGACCCCCTGGACTCCACCAGCCGCATCCTCGACCCCCGGGTGGTCGGCGACGAGCACTACGCCATCGCCCTCCAGGTTCAGGTGATTCTCCAGAAGTACAAGGATCTCCAGGACATCATCGCCATCCTGGGCATGGACGAGCTCTCCGAGGAGGACAAGCTGGTGGTGTCCCGGGCCCGCAAGATCCAGCGCTTCCTGTCCCAGCCCTTCTCGGTGGCTGAGGCGTTCACCGGAACCCCCGGCAAGTACGTCCAGCTCAAGGACACCATCCGCGGCTTCCAGGAGATCGCCTCCGGCAAGTACGACGACCTTCCCGAGCAGGCGTTCTACATGGTGGGCGGCATCGAAGAAGTCATCGAGAAGGCCAAGAAGCTCGCGGCTGCGGCCTAACCAGCGGAGAAAACGATGGCTGAGCAGACCAAGTTCCACCTCGATGTGGTCAGCGCGACCCGTCAGCTGATCAGCGAAAGGGTCGATGAGATCACCGCCCCGGGCCGCGAGGGCGAGTTCGGTGTTCTTCCTGGCCACACGCCGTTCCTCACCGCCCTGGGGGTGGGCGAGCTGATGTACAAGATCGGCTCCGAAGAGCGCTTCCTGGCCGTGCGCAACGGGTTCGCCGAGATCCAGCACGAGAAGGTCACCATCCTCGCCGAGGAGGCCGAGTTTCCCTCCGAGATCAACCTGAAGGCCGCCGAGGCGCTGAAGGCCGAGGCCGAGGCACAGCTCCAGCACCTGTCCCAGGAGTCCAAGGAGTACCTGGAGGCCCAGGCCAAGCTGGAGCGGGCCGTGAACCAGATCCATGTGGGCAATCTGCGCCGCTGACGCGGCTGAGGGCTGCCCCTGCCGATGATTCCAACGAGAAGAGGCGCCCCCAAGGGTGCCTCTTTTCATTTGGGTGCGCTGTCCCACCCCCACAGGAGCATCACACCATGGATGTGCGAGACGAGTTGCTGCGCCTGCTCTCCCGCGGCGCGGTCGATCAATTCAACGAAATCAGCCGCCGCAGCCGCCAGATCATCGACCTCTCCGAGGCCGACCTCACCCGCGCCCGCATCTCCGGCGCCGACCTCAGCGGCGCCAACCTCGACGGCACCAAACTGCCGGGCGCCGACCTCTCGGGGGCCAACCTCACCGGCGCGTCCCTCCGCTACGCCAACCTCAAGAACGCCAACCTGGAGGGCGCCAACCTGTCCAAGGCCAACCTCTTCAACGCCTACCTGGCCGAGGCCGACATGGCGGGTGCGCTGATCCAAGGCGCCGACGTCGCCGCCGCGGTGTTCCCCGACGACATCTCCCCCGCCGAGATCGGCCTGGCCACCCGCACGGGCACCCGGCTGCGCCGGGATCCGTCGGTAGCCTTGCTGCAGCAGATCAAGGAGGCGTTGCAGGGACAGCGACCCCGCTGACGAGGGGGCAGGATATCGTCGCCCTGTTGCCCAGCCAGGGAGATCGGGATGGAGGACAGGAGCACCCCTCCTGGAATCGTGTGTCACGACACATCGGTACCGGCATCAGCACCGTCTTCTCCGCCTGGAAAGGGCCTGCTGCATGATCAAGAAGCTGACGGCGTGCCTGGGTGTCTATGAAGAAGAGATCCAGCTGTTCCTCTGGACCGTGCTGCTGCTGTTTACGGTGCGCACCGCGGGCATCATCCTCAACAACTACGCAGAAACGGCGTTCCTGAAGCGCTACGGCGTCGAGTACATGCCCGTGGTCAACATGATCAACGCCGTGGCCACGGTGCTGGTGATGGGACTCGTCTCCGGGCTCATGCAGCAGTACTCGGGGACGTCCCTGCTGAGCCGCATGTTCTGGTTCTGCGGGATTAGCGTGGCGGTCACACGGGCCCTGATTCCCTTCGGCGTGGGTCTGGTCTACCCGATTCTGTTCATGCTCAAGGCCCAGTACGAGGTCCTGCTGGCGCTGTTGTTCTGGAACCTGGCCAACGACCTGTTCAACACCCAGCAGTCCAAGCGCCTCTTTCCCCTGGTGACCGCGGGCGGGGTGGTGGGCCAGATCCTCGGCAGTTTCGGTACCCCGTGGTTTGCCCGCACCCTCCAAGTGGACAACCTGCTGCTTGCCTATCTGGCGATCACCAGCGCCGGCGCCGTCACGGTCCAGCTCATGGCGCGCCGTTTCCCGGCCCTGCTCTCCAGCGGCCACACGCACGGGCAGGGGGCGGGCGCCAAACAGAAGACCGCGATGATCGAAGAACTGCGGCGGGTGTGGCCTCTGATGAAGGCGTCCACCCTGGTCAAGATCATGATCCTGTTGACCTTTTTGCCCAACGTGGTCATCCCGATCATGAACTACCAGTTCAACTACGCGGTCAGCAACCAGTTTGCCTCCGAGAGGGGTCTCATCGAGTTCTTCGGCTATTTTCGCGGGGTGATGAATGTCGTCAGCCTGGTGATCCTCCTGTTCGTGGGGAAGTTGTACGGGCGCTGGGGCCTGCCGGTGGCCCTCATGTTCCACCCCTTCAACTACATCCTCGCGTTCATGGCGTTCCTGTTCCGCTTCGACGCCCTTGCCGCCATGTACGCACGGATGTCCACCCAGATTCTGCGCACGACCATCAACATCCCGACCATGGCGGTGGTCACCGGGCTGTTTCCCGAGTCCTACCGCGCCATGATACGGCCCTTCCTGCGGGGGACCGTGGTGCGGATCGGCTTGTTTCTCGGTTCCATACTGATCCTCATCTCGGACCACTTGTTCCATCCCCGGTACCTGTCACTGGTGGCCCTGCCCTTCGTCGTCGCCTGGGTGAGCACGCCGTTCTGGCTCAAACGGCGCTACGCGGACATCCTCACCGATCTGGTATCCGGCGACATGAGCGATGTGAAGTCCATGGAAACCGGGGACCTTCACCAGCTCTTCCGCGACCCGTCCATGCGCCGCAAACTGCGGGACGAGTTCGCCCGCAGCCGGTCCGAAGACTGCGTGTGGTACGGCCAGCTGCTCCACGACGCGGGGGACGAAGCCCTGGACCCCCTGGTCCTGGACAAGCTGGACGGCGCCGGCCCGGAAACCCGCATCCAGCTCCTGGCACTGTTGCGTGCCCCGGAACCACGAACCCTGTCTGTGCTGGAAGGTCTCACCCGGCGCGCCGACGACCCCCGACTGCAGGTGGCCGCCGTTGCCACCCTGGCCCGCCTCACGCCGGCAACACGCCGGGGGGAAATCGACCTCGCTTCTCTTCTCGAAGCCCCCGCACCGGAAGTACGGGCCCAGGCAGCCGCGGCCCTGCTGCCCACCGATCCGGACCGTTTCCGGGACTTGATCCGGGGGTGGCTCGATCAACCGGACGCCGACACCCGAAAAGCCGGCGTCATCGCGGCCGGTGTCACCGAGGACCCGGTCTTCGTGGCGCCCCTGTCCCGCTTGCTGAACACCGAAACCTCTGCGGATATGCTCGTGGCGGTTCTCGGTGCGGTGCACCGCATCCAACACTCCGACAGGAACCTGCTCGTCGCGCCCTTCCTGCTCCATCCGGAAACGGAAGTGCGGCAGGCCGCCGTTGGCGCCTTCCGGGTCACCGATAAAGAGGCGCTGGGAAGAGTCATCACCTTATTGGGGGATCCGTCGGAGCCGGTCCGCCGCCTGGCCAAGGAGCAGATCGTCCATGCCCCGTTCCACAACGGCGAGCAGCTCATCCAGGGCCTGGGCACCCCCCGGCGCAAGGTGCGCGAGGAGCTCTTCAGCATCCTCGACACTCTCAAGATCAAGGACATCGATGTCGTGCGGTTTGTCAGAAGCCAGGTGGAAGGGTCCTATCAACGCCTCGTTGACGCCCAGGGCGTCGATGCGCTCCACGCCTGCCCCGCGCGCGAGGTCCTCGCGCAACATCTGCGCCAGCAGGCCCGGCTGCGGTTTGAAAACACCCTCCGAGTGCTCGCCACCCAGGACACCACGGGGAAGATGCGCATTGTCTGTCGGGGGCTGCTTTCGGCGAACTCCCGTCAGCGAGCCAACAGTCAGGAGGCGCTAGGAGATCTGCTGGACGGTTCCCTCTCCCGCATCCTCCTGCCACTGGCAAACGCCTCGCCCATGGACCACAAGATCGCCGCCGGGAAGAAGTTCTTCAAACTCCAGGCCTTCGCCGGAACGGGGGCCGATCTCATCCACCAGCTGCTGACACGCGATCACTGGGTGACCCGCGTCCTGGCCCTGGAAACGGCTACACTGTGCCCGGTGGGCGGCATAGACCCGGAACGGATCGCGGCGGCAGCCGCGGACCGCGAACACGAACAGGTGCGCTTGGCTGCCCGCCGGCTGCAGCGGCATCTCGGCGCGAAACCGCCTGACGAGGAGACGCCCATGGAAGGCCCCATGGCCATTTCGGAGAAGATCCTGCTGCTGAAACGGATCGACATCTTTGCCGGACTCAGTGTCAGTGAGCTATCGGCCATCGCCTCGATCACCGAGGAGATCGACTACAACCCCGGTGCCCAGGTGATCCGCCAAGGCGACGCCGGCGAAACCCTCTACCTGATCACCCGCGGCAGGGTGGCGGTGGAGAAGACGTTGCAGGACGGCACGGAAATACAGCTCGACCAGATCGGCGCCGGTGATTACTTCGGCGAGATGGCCCTGTTCCAGAACGCCGAACGAGCGGCCAGCATCGTCACCCTGGAACCCACGCGCCTGCTGTTCCTACACAAACGAGACTTCAATGACATGGTGCTGGAGTACCCCCAGATCGCTCTGGCCATCTGCGACGCCCTGTGTGGCCGTATCCGCAAACTGCACGAGAAGATGAAGGCCTGAGTATCTGCGCAAAGCGGCCGGGTTCACCCCGCCTTCTCACCCCGAGAGACACACCGAGTAAACGTGCGAGCGCAACGCCCCCGCCTATTCCGCCGGGGCGCTGTCGCTCCATGCGCCGCAATCAGCCGCCGTAGCCGCCAGATCATCGACCTCCCCCCAGGCGACCTCCCCCGCGCCCACCTCTCTGGCTCCGACCGCAACTGCTCCCACCTGGCCACCGCGGGCTTCCCCGAGGGTCTCTCCCTCGCCGAGAACGACCGGACCACCCGGACCGGCACCGGTCTGCGGCGAAACCTGTCTTGGCGTTGCTGCAGCAGCTCGGCCAGCCCTACATCACGTGTTTTGGCAGGGCTCTGAGGGGGAGTTCTAACCTCTCGCAAACCGTTGTGCGACGGCCGGCCGGGGCAGGAACCTCGACTCACGAGCGCACAGCAACGGACCCGGTCGGAAATCGCAGAACCGTGTCTCTTGGTTGACGAATTGCGATTCCTTTGCTCTTGTGAGCAGGCACCTTGTGGGTGAACGAGGAGCGGAGGGCTGCTCTGAGGAGGGACCGCATGGCTTCCGATCGAGCGAAAAGAAAGCTTGCCGCGATCTTCAGTGCCGACGTGAAGGGCTACAGCCGCCTCATGGAAGACGATGAGGAAGCCACTGTCGCCACGCTGACCTCCCACCGCGAGGTGATCACCAAGGGCATCGAGAAACACAACGGCCGCGTGGTGGACGCGCCGGGCGACAACCTGCTCGCCGAGTTCGCCAGCGTGGTGGACGCCATGCGCGGGGCCGTGGAGATCCAGGAGGAACTCAAGGCCCGCAACGCCGAGCTGCCGGACCACCGGCGCATGGAGTTCCGCATCGGGATCAACCTCGGGGATGTGATCGAGGAGGACGGACGACTCTACGGCGATGGTGTAAACATCGCGGCTCGCCTGGAAAATCTGGCTGATCCCGGTGGGATTTGTTTTTCAAACACCGCGTTTGACCAGGTCGAAACGAAACTTCCCTTCGGCTACGAGTACCTTGGGGAGCAATCCGTCAAGAACATCGCCAAGCCCGTCGGAGCCTACAAACTCCTCATGGAGCCAAGGGCGACGAAGGGGAAAGGTGCTGGCTTCAAGGCACCGGGTGCAAGGCGAAGGATGGTGTTTATTGGCTCGGCCGCCGCCCTGGTAATAATAGCCGGTGCGGCACTGTGGCAGTTCTACCCCCGGCCTGCTGCGCCACCGGTTGAAAAAGCCAACCCCGAGCAGATGGCTTTGCCACTGCCCGACTTGCCTTCGATAGCCGTACTGCCGTTCACAAACATGAGCGAGGATCCGAAGCAAGAGTTCCTCTGCGACGGCATCACCGAGAACATTATTACCGCCCTTTCCAAGGTGCCAAGGCTCTTTGTGATCGCCCGCAATTCGACGTTCACGTACAAGGGGAAACCGGTCAAGATCAAGCAGGTAAGCGAAGAACTAGGGGTTCAGTATGTGCTGGAGGGCAGTGTTCAAAGGTCTGCCGGCCGGATACGGATTCATGCCCAGTTGATTGATGCGCTCAAGGGTCATCATGTATGGGCAGAGCGTTACGATCGTGACCTGAAGGGCCTGTTTGAACTGCAGGATGAAATCACCCTGAAGATTTTAACCGCCATACAGGTGAAGTTGACCGAAGGGGAGACCTATTGGCCTAACGCATACACTGGAAGCGAGGAAGACCTCGATTGCTATCTAAAAGCAATGGAGGCGCTGGCTTACGTTCAACGTGCGAATATAGATGACAACAATGCAGCTCGACGGATGACGGAGCAAGCGATCACGACATGTCCCGAACCACTGAAGCCTTACACTCTCATGGCTGCCATCCACATGATGGATTATTGGTTCGGCACAAGTGCGTCTCCTACGGGCTCCATAGAGAAGGCTATCGAATTGGCGCAAAGATCCCTTGCCGTGGATGATACGCGAGCCGAGGTTCACGCGATGTTGGGCCAGCTTTATGCTTTGGCAAAACATTGGGACAAAGCGATCGAGGAGGGGGAAAGAGGAGTAGCTCTCAACCCCGGTGGGGCGGATGCTAACTACTGGTACGCTGCAACGCTCAATTATGCAGGCAGACCAGAGGAATCCATTATGCTATTTGAAAAAGCGATTCGGCTCAACCCCTTTGGGCCGAGCCGTTACTTCCTCAGTTACGGCCATGCTCTCCGTTATATGGGTCGGTCGGATGATGCGGTCTCCGCATATAAGAAAGCGCTTCAGCGTGAGCCTAATAACTTTTTTGCGCATCTCAATCTGGCTGCAACATACAGTCTGCTGGGTCGTGAGAAGGAGGCACAGGATGAAGCAGCAGACGTGCTCAGATTGAACCCAAAATTCACGCTGGATTACTTTGCCAAAGTATCCGGGTATAAGGACCGGGGGGAGACGGATAGAGTTATTGACGCCCTCCGCAAAATAGGGCTACCCGACAAAGCACCGCTCC
>JARGFW010000186.1 GCA_029211085.1 Deferrisomatales bacterium
GTAGCAGCCGCCCTCGAAGTTGGCGATGCCGCTGTCGTTCCAGCCGTGCTCGTCATCTCCCAGCAGGGCCCGGCTGGGGTCGGCGGACAGGGTGGTCTTGCCGGTGCCCGACAATCCCAGGAGCAGGGCGCAGTCGCCGTCCGCGCCTTCGTTGGCCGAACAGTGCAGAGGCAGGATGCCGTGCTCGGGCAGCAGGTAGTTCATCACGGTGAAGATCAGCTTCTTGTTGGAACCGCCGTATGCCGAGCCGTACACCAGGGCGACCCGGTTGTCCATGTCCATGGCGATCGCCATGTCCGAGGTGGCGCCGCCCGGCATCTTGCGCAGGCGCCCCGCGTAGCGGGGCGCGTCGACCCGGTCGTAGGGCAGGGTGAGCAGCAAGAACGGCTCGCCAGCGAACACACTCTGGCCGATGTCCGCGGGAACCGCGCGGAACATGTTGTCGGCGAAAAGGGTGATCAAGGCGCGGGGGCACACCGTGCGCAGGGGCAGGGCGTAGCTGGGGTCGGCGCCCACCGCGAAGTCGGTCACGTAGACCCGGTCCTTCCCGCCGAGCACCCGGCAGGCGTCATCCCAGAGCATCCCGAAGGTGTCCGGGGCCATGGGAATGCAGTTGGGGGAGTCCCAGTCGACCTTGGCCTCGCTGGCCGGACGGCGGACGATGTACGTGTCCTTGGGGCTGCGACCGGTGGAGTCCGGGGGGACCCAGGTGGCCAGGGCGCCGCAGGCCGAGGCGATGGCTTCCTTGTGCTGGATGGCGTGGGCGATCATGTCCCTGCGGTCCAGGTTTTCGTGAATCCCTGGGTGTGCGTCCAGCACCGCCTGCAACCGACTCCTGAAGTCCATCTCCGGATCTCCTCTGCGCGCACGGCGCGAAACGTGGGTCAAGAAACCCGTGCATGGTACGACGGGGAAATCGCTCCGGCAACCGCCATTTGGCCGGTTGGGCGCCCGCCCCCTGGACCCTCGCCGGCGCCTGCTCTAGGATACTGGGCACAGGCGGCGCCCGCGGCGCCCGCGGCACTCGCTCAAGCCCCCTGCGCGATGGAGAACGGCCCCATGACCTTCGACGACCTGCGCCTGCTGGCATCGGGGTTCCAACCGGCAAAACTGCTGCTGGCGGCACTCGAGCTGGGGGTGTTCGATGCCCTGGGCGATGGGGCCCGCAGCGCCGAACAGCTGGCAGCCGGCCTCGGAGCGGACCCCCGCGCCACCGGGATCGCCTGCAACGCGCTGGTGGCACTGGGTGTGTTGGAGCCGCACGCCGGGGGCTACCGCAACGCCCCGGTGGCACGGCGTTTTCTGGTGTCCGACAGCCCCGAGTCCCAGGTCAGCATCCTGCGCCACGTGCACGCCACCTGGGAAGACTGGGGGGCGCTGGACCAGACCTGGCGCAGCGGCCGGTCCCTGGGGGCGGACCGCGAGCAGCAGCAGCTGCCGTCCTCGGATGCCGGCGTGCGCGACTTCATCCTCGGGATGGAGAACGTCACCCGGGAACTGGCGCCGCAGCTGGCCGCGCGCCTGCCGGTGGTCGGGTGCCGGAAGATCCTGGACCTGGGGGGCGGTCCCGGCAACTACGCCCTCGCGTTCGCCCTGCGGGAGCCGGCGGCGGAGGTGGTGCACTTCGATCTAGAGGCTACCTCGGCCGTGGCCCGGGAGTTCCTGGACGGGCGCCCCGGCAGCGAGCGCGTCACCCTGAGGGTCGGCGATTTCCTGCACTCCCCCCTGGGGCAGGGCTATGACCTGGTGTGGGCCAGCCAGATCCTGCACATGCTGGGCGAAGCCGATCTGCAGCGCCTGCTGGTCCGGGTCGCCGCCGCCACGGCTCCCGGCGGTCTGCTGGCCGTCCACGAGCACTTCCTGGACGCCGGCAAGGTCTCACCCCGCTCCGCCGCCCTGTTCGGGGTGCACATGCTGGTCGCCACCCGGGGGGGGCGCACCTACTCCTTCGAGGAGCTGGAGGCCTGGCTGCCGCCAGCCGGGTTTACGCCGAGGGAGCGCATCGACTACGGCGGCATCAGCCGCGTGCTACTGGCGGAACGGGGGGGGCGGTGAGTCGCCCGTTGTGGTTTGTGAATTCTGGGTTGTGGGTTTTGGCCCTCTGCGTCCCGGCTTCCTAGATTCCCAGCCCATGCCCCGCATCTACACGGCCCGAACCCTCGTCCGCGGCGATGCCCCACCGGTGGAGGGTGGCGCGCTGCTCGACGTGGGCGGGCGGGTCCGCGCGGTCGGACCCCTCGGCGATCTCAAACGCAGGAACCCCGCGGCAGAGGTCGTCGATTTCGGCGAAGCGCTGATGGTGCCTTTGCTCGTCAACGCCCACACCCACCTGGAGCTCACAGACTATCCGCGTTGGGCGGAAGCGGCGGGGAAGACGGCTGAGCCCGAAGATTTCGTCGCCTGGATCCTGCGCCTCATCGAGGTCAAGCGTGGGCTCGATCCCGAGCAGTTCTCCCACTCCCTGTCCCGCGGCATCGGGCAGTCCATCGCCGCCGGCACCGGAGCGGTGGGCGACATCTGTTCCCAACTCGGCAGCCGCACGGCGTACCGGGATGCGGCCCTGCAGGGGGTTCTTTTTTTGGAAACCCTCGGGCAGGACCCGGAACTCATCCTCAACGCGGAAAAGCATCTAACCCGCGCGCTGAACGGGCTCTGGGAGGGCCCGCTAGCGCTGGGCCTCAGCCCCCACTCGCCCTACAGTATCAGCGCGGCCTACATGTCCCGGGTCTATGGCACGTGTCGGACGCGGGGGCTGCGCTGCACCACCCACCTGGCCGAGTCCGTGGCGGAGGTCGAGTTTCTGGGCGGCGGCCGGGGGGACCTGGTCCAGCGTTTCTACCCCGCCGTGGGGTGGGGCGGGTTCCTGCCCCGCGCTGCCCACCGCAATCCGGTGGAGTACCTCGCGGAGCGAGGGGGGCTGTTCCCGGAGAACCTTCTGGTGCACGGCGTGCAGCTCACGGCCCCTGAGATCGACCTGCTGGGGCGCCAACACATGCACCTGGCCCTGTGCCCGCGCTCCAACGACCGACTCAAGGTCGGGACAGCGCCGGTCGCCCGGCTGCTGCGGGCAGGGGTCAACCTGGCCCTGGGCACCGACAGCCGCTCCAGTTGCGACAGCCTGTCGATCTGGGACGAGATGGCGTTTGCCCACGGATGGTTCGAAGGGGTTCTGGACGCGCCGACCCTGTTCCGCATGGGTACCCAGGGGGGCGCGGATGCCCTCGGTCTGGGGCACGAACTCGGGTGCCTCGGGGTCGGCAAACAGACCAGCTTCCAGGTGCTGCGGCCGGAGCGGCCGCCAACGCTCGGTGAGCTGCCAGACTATCTGGTCGCCCCGGGAAGAACGGCGGAGATCGACGGCATCGTGGTGCGGGGGTTGCCGGTCGGGTAGTCCTTGGCCTCGTGCGCGGTATTGCCGAGACGAGCGGTGAAGGCCGGTAGCGCTGGGCGACGGGTGGGCTCCCCCGCACCGGGGGTCGGTTCCACCCCGTCCCCTTCCAGGGTCCGGTGGTGAGCCCCGGCTGACTGCCTACAGCGAACCGCCGAAGACTGATGTACGCGCCGTTGCCTGGTGGGAGGAGGCACCCATGAAACAGCTGGCGATGCTCCTGGTGGCACTGTGGTCTGCGGCGGGCGGCAACGCGGCGGAGTCCTACTCCGCGAGGACCCTGACGTTCGACTACGTCGCGCCCCCGGCGGGTCCGGTTCTGGTGCAGTGGGAGGGGGAGATCGTCAACGACTCCGCCGCCGACGCCACCCTTTGCGCGGTCCTGTCCCTGCGGGACGCTCGCGGTGCCGTGCTGGCGGAGTTGGAGTCGGCGGCGCTCAACGTGAAGCGCTTCGGATCCGAGCGGCGGCAGGAGACGTTCCCCGTGGCCCCGGAACTCTGGATCCGGACCGATACCCTCGAGGAGACCGCGCGGCTGTCCGTCGGGAACCCGGTCAACGGCCGCCGCATCTGCCAGGTGGAGGTCTACACCACCAGTTGGTGCCCGTACTGCAGGAAGGCGAAGGAGTTCTTCGTCTCCAGGGGGGTGCCGTTCACCGAGTACGACGTGGAGGCGGACCCGGCGGCGGCGCGGGAGAAGGACCGCCTGGCTCCCGGTGCCGGCATCCCGGTGGCGGTGATCGACGGGCGGGTGATCCAGGGGTTCAGTGCCGCCCGCTACGAACGGGCCCTGAGCGGGGTGGACGAGTGAACAAGGGGGCCGCGCCGCCCCCCGGTCAGGCCCCTACTCCAGGTACGTCATCTTGCGCGTCATCCCGCCGTCGACCACCAGGTTGGCGCCGGTGATGAACCCGGCCCCGGGGGAGAGCAGGAACGCCACGGTGGCGGCCACGTCCTCGGGCCGGCCCACGCGGCCGGCCGGGTGCTGGGCGTGGTCTTCCGGGGAGATGCCAGAGTCGCGGCGGGCCGAGCGCTTCTGCCACGGGCCCATGTCGATCCACCCGGGACTAACGCAGTTGACCCGCACCGCGGGGCCGAGGCTGATGGCCAGGGCGTGGGTCAGCGCCAGCACTCCCCCCTTGGAGGCCGAGTAGGCCTCGGTGCATCCCTCGGACATGAGGGCACGGGTGCTGGCGATGTTGACGATGGCTCCCCCGGTGGACCGCAGGGGGGCGGCGCAGTGCTTGGCACACAGGAACGGGCCGGTGAGGTTCACCCCGAGCACCCGGTTCCAATCCTCCAGGGCCAGTTGCTCCGGAGGCGCGCCGTGGGCCTTGGCGATGCCGGCGTTGTTGACCAAGGCATCGAGGCGGCCGAAGGCGTCCAGGGTCGCGGTTACGGCGGCGGCAACCTGTGGCTCGGAGGCGACATCGGCGGCCACGAAACGCAAGGTTCCCCGGGAGCCCAGTTCCGCCTCCGCTTCTTTCCCGGCCTCGATATCGATCTCCGCCAGGGTCACCGCCCAGCCGTCCGTCACCAATCGTCGGGCGATCGCCCGCCCGATTCCCTGCCCGCCCCCGGTGATCAAGGCAACCCGTTGCTCATCCATCGTTACCGCATTCTCCTGTGAGAGGAAGGGAGTCCGGCGGGCAGTCCACCTGGGACGATGGACGGCCGTGGGCCCGGAGCTCGCGACGGCCGGGGATCGCAGTGGCACAGGCGTGACCCGGCCGGTATGGGCTGGCCTACCGGATGGCGTGTGGATAACCCAAAAAACGCAGGACGGACAACAGTTCCAGCGGGTTCGGACGGGGCAAGCCAACCGCAAACCCTGACCGGACGGTGCGAACCGTCTGGCTGCACAAGATTGCAGCATCCGCGGTGACGTTGCGTTCTCCTCGCGGGTTCCCCCAGTTATCCCCAGTGCTGTCCACAGCCCGCTGGGGATATCCCATCCGTCTCAGGAAACGTGGTGGTGCCTGGTCTGCACACTGCACAACCGGCCGCCAGCAAGTGTCTTTGAAAGGAAGCGGTTGCGTTCGCCAGGCTTCCCTTAGAGGGCCGTCGAGGGGACCGAGCCGTCTCCCCGGGGGAGTTCCCCGCTTCCCTGCTCGGGCACGTTGCCGGGGGAAGGCCGCGTCAACCGGGAATCACATCGGGAGGAAGGTGAGCGGACATCCTCCCGGCCCCGGGGGCGGCCCCTATCTACTGAGAACCCCCTCGATCCGGTCCAGGACCTCGGGCACGTCCGCGGCGGCCACGTCGTTGTGGGTCACCAGACGGATGTGGCGAGGCCCGAAGGCGCCGCACAACACCCCGACCTGACCCAGGGCGGCCACCAGAGCCGGGGCGTCCCAGGTGGAGTCCACCACCTCGAAGAGCACCATGTTGGTCTGCACCGTCTCCAGGTCCAGATCCAGACCCGGCATCTCGGCCAAGCCCCGGGCCAGTTCCCGGGCGTTGGCGTGGTCTTCGGCCAGGCGGTCCACCATGGTTTCGAGGGCCACCAATCCGGCGGCGGCCAGTATGCCGGCCTGACGCATGCCGCCGCCCAGCAGTTTACGGTAGCGCCGGGCCCGGGCGACCCACTCCCGGGAGCCCGCCAACAGTGCGCCCACCGGGGCGGCGAGGCCCTTGCTCAGGCAGAACATCACCGAGTCCACCGGGGCGGCCACTGTGGCGGCGGTACTGCCCTGGGCGATGGCGGCGTTGAACACCCGGGCGCCGTCCATGTGTACGGGCAGGCCATGGCGGTGAGCGAGGGCAGCCAACGCCTCCAGGTTCGCGGGGGGCAGCACCGTGCCTCCCGCGCGGTTGTGGGTGTTCTCCACACAGATGAGGGCGGTGCGGGGGTAGTGGATGTTGTCGGCGCGGATCGCTGCTTCCACCCGGTTCGGGTCCATGGCCCCGCGGTGGCCGGGTACGGTGCGCGCCTGGCAGGCGGAGAGGGCGGCGATACCGGCGGCTTCGTAGTAGAAGATGTGGCTCTCCTCCTCGACGATCACCTCTTCGCCCCGGGCCGTGTGGCTGAGGATCGCCACCTGGTTGGCCTGGGTGCCACTGGCGAGAAACAGGGCCGATTCCTTGCCCATGCGCTGGGCCGCGACCTGCTCCAGGCGGTTCACGGTGGGGTCCTCCCCGTATACGTCGTCGCCCACCGGGGCGTCGAACATGGCCTGGCGCATGGCGGGGGTGGGCTGGGTCACGGTGTCGCTGCGCAGGTCGATCGGCTGCATGGGGTCCTCCCGGTGGGTCGGGGTGGGGAGCTTGCTGGTCGTTACTCGGAGCGGATGATCTCCACCGGATCGAGGCGCGAGGCCTGCCAGCAGGGGTAGAGGGTGGCCAGGTAGCACAGGGCGAGGGCACCGGCGGCGATGAGTGCGAACATCCCGGGCTGGACCGACACCGGTAGGTGGTCCACATAGTACACGTCCCCGGGGATCTTGATGATGGGATAACGGTGCAACACCGCACAGATGGCGAGGCCGAGCACGAGTCCGGCCGTTGCCCCGACCGTGCCGATCAGCATCCCCTCCATGGCGAACAGCCGGCGGATGGAGCGGTTGGTGGCTCCCAGACTCTTGAGGATGCCGATCTCGCGGTTCTTTTCCATCACCACCATGATCAGGGTGGCGGCGACGTTGAACGCGGCCACCACTACGATCAGCGCCAGGATCAAGGACAGGGTTGTCTTCTGCAGTTTCAACGCGCGGAACAGAATGCGGTTCATCTCCATCCAGTCGCGCACCCAGTAGCGCGGCCCCAGGGCCTGTTCCACCTGGCGGGCGACCTGGCGGGCGGCGTACACGTCGTCCAAGCGCAGTTCCAGGTTGGTGACCGCGTGGCCGAGCTGCAGCAGGTCCTGGGTGGCGGCCAGTGGCAGGAACGCGAAACCACTGTCCAGGTCGTACATGCCGGAGGAGAACCGTCCCGCGACCCGGTAGGGGCGGATGGTGGGCACCGAGCCCCGGGGCACCATCACCTGCACCACGTCACCGACCGCGACCCCCAGCTTCTTGGCCAGTTCGGTTCCCAGCACCAGTCCCCCGCGGGCGGTCAGCCCGGCCAGGTCGCCGCCGACCAGAAAGCGTTGCAGCAACGGCGGCGGCCGGTCACCGTCGAACGGCACCCCACGAACCACCGCCCCCTCCACGGTACCCCCGGTCCCGAGCATCACCTGGGCATACACCACGGGAGTCGCCGAGCGCACCCCCGCCACCGCTTCGGCGCCGGCAACCGCTGCCGCCGGGTCTTCGATCGGGCCGCCCATACCGGACACCATGACGTGGGCGTTGGCGCCGAGGATCTTGTCCTGGAGGGTTTGCTCAAACCCGGTCATCACCGAGAACACTACCCCCAGGGCTGCCACGCCCACAGCCACGCCGCCGACGCTGAGCCAGGTGATCAGAGAGATGAACGCCGTGCCGCGACGGGCCTTAAGGTAGCGGAGGGCGACCCAGAGTTCGAAGGGCTGTTCCATGGAGGGAGGCGCCGGCGGTGTCAGGAAAGACGGGCCGCCAGGGATTCCCCCAGGGCCCGGGCGCGTTCTTCGAGGTCGGCGCGCCCCACGGCGTCGCCCGGTTCCCCCACCCCGGCGGCGACCAGGATGCGGGAGTCGCAGCCGTAGGAGGTGAGTACCTTGTCCATGCTCTGCACGGTCCAGGGGTAGCCGTTGGGGTCGGGATGCCCTTGGGTGAGGATCAGCACCGCCAGGCGGCCAGCCGGCACGCGCAGGCTGCGGGCCGCGTCGCGAAAGGAGTACCAGCGGTCCAGGTACGACTTGAACAGGCCACTGGGGTAGCCGTAGTAGATCGGCGCCGACAACACCAGTGCCCGAGCCCCGACGGTGTCGGCCAGCACCGGGGTAAGCGCGTCGTCCAGCACACAGTGCTCGGCCCCGTTGCGGCAGGAGCCGCAGCCGGTGCAGCCGCGGTACTGCAACTCCGCCAAGCGCACGGTGCGGGTCTCCACGCCGCGCCCACGGGCGGTTTCCAGGGTGAGCCGCAGTAGATACTCAGAGTTGCTGTGGAGCCGGCCGCTGCCAGCGATGCCGAGGATCATCTTAAGGGGTTCCTGGGTCGGGGGAACACGCCGATGGGGGCGGGTGCTGCAAAGGCGGGGTCAGGAGGACACCTCTTGCCCCGACAGACCCAGTTCCACCCCCCGCACGGCCGCCTGGGTGCGGTTCTTGACGCCGAGCTTTTCGAACAGGCCGACCAGTTCCTTCTTCACCGTCTGCTCCGAGACGCAGAGGCTCTCGGCGATCCGCGCGTTGTTGTCCCCGCGCATGAGTAGGCGCAGCACCTGGGTCTCGCGCACGCTCATACCGGCCCGGCTCAGGGCGCGGATCTCCGTGAGTATCTGGTCCGCCAGGAATGGGGAATGGATCGTTTCCCCGTGGTGCACGGCCTTGATGATGCGCACCAACTCATCGAGATCCACGTCTTTGAGTACGTACCCAGAGACCCCGGCCGCCATCGCCTTGCCAATCTGCGCGGGGGTGTCGTGCAGGGACAGGATCAGCACCTTCGCCCCCGGCACCCGCTGGTGGAGTAGACCGGTGGCACTGATGCCGTCCAAGTGGGGCATCGCCAGATCCATCAACACCATGTCGGGCTGGTGCTTTTCGGCCAGCAGGACCGCCTCCTGACCGTCGGCGGCGGTGCCCACCACCTCGATCTCTGGGTCCAGGTCCAGCACTTCTTGAAAGCACTGGCGCAGCAGACGTTGGTCTTCGGCGATCAGAACCCGGATGGACATGCCAGGCGTTGCCCTCTTGCCGTGGAAAAGGTTTGCCTGCAGACTTTGGAGCGACGCGTCGAAACGGTAGCACACCCGGATTTGCCAGATCAATTCAACCCAACCGACCCCGTAGGAGTCCTCCGGCCGATGCCCCACCCCAACGCGCCCCGTACCGATCTGCACGCCGCTCCGTTCCGGGATTTCTCCTACCCATTGCTGCTCCGTGGTCTCTGCCCTCCCCTCGCCGTGGGCGGGACGTGGCAAGCGACCCCGGAGACGTTCCGGGTCGAGGAGATCCCGGCGTACCAGTGGTGTGGCGAGGGGGAGCACGCGGCCCTCACGGTGGAGAAGGCGGGCCTCACCACCCGGGACCTGGCCACCGCGGTGGCGCGCACCCTGGGGGTGTCGCCGTCCGCCGTGGGCTACGCCGGCATGAAGGACAAGAACGCCACCACCGTGCAGGGGTTCACGGTCACCGGGGTGGACACCGAGCGAACGGCGGCAGCGTTTACCGAGGCCGGGTGCCGGGTGCTGCAGGCGGACCGCCACCGCAACAAACTGCGTCTGGGGCACCTGGCCGGCAACCGCTTTCGCACCTGGCTGTCCGGGGCCGACCCCGAGCACTGCCGCGTGGCCCTGGAACAGTTGGTGCGCCACGGTGTGCCCAACTACTACGGCCCGCAGCGGTTCGGGATGAAAGGGGACAACGCCGCCGCGGGGTTACGGGTGCTGCGGGGCGAAAAGCGGGTCAAACGCTGGCAGCACGACCTGCTCACCTCGGCCCTGCAGTCCTTCGTGTTCAATGAGGTGCTGGCGCGGCGCCTGGAGGCCGGCGAACTGGATACGGCCCTGTCCGGCGATGTACTGCGCAAGGAGGACAGCGGCGGGCTGTTTCTCTGTGTCGACCCCACCCAGGACGGCGAGCGGCTGCGGGCCTTCGAGGTCAGCCCCACCGGGCCGATGCCCGGGCGCAAGATGGTGGACGCGGAAGCGGAGACCGCCCGGCGGGAGGCCTCGGTCCTTGCCGACCTGGGACTCGAGGAGAGTCTGTTCCATTCCCTGCGGGGAACCCGCCGGGCCCTGCGCTCCCGGGTCGATGGGGTGACGGTGGAACCCGCCGACGCGGGGGTGTGGCTGACCTTTGCCCTGCCTGCCGGCGCGTTTGCCACAGCCCTGCTGCGAGAGTTGACGGGGTGAGGTGGCGTCCGGAGGTCACCGGCACCGGGTGTCGTGCCTGCGGGGTGTGCTGTGACCTCTACGGGCACACC
>JARGFW010000470.1 GCA_029211085.1 Deferrisomatales bacterium
AAAGGGTTAGCCAATAGAGGCTAACCCTTTGTTTTTATTGGTGCCGAAGGGGAGATTCCAGACTCCAAAAATAACCTAATGATTACAGATAGTTGAATTTCTTAATACAGCTTAAATCGCGTGGAATATGTCGTAATATGCAACCTACACGCAACCATATGACTTGTTGAACTAAACCGCTTCGCGGTAGCTTCTGAGGCAGCATATTCATGCTGCCTTTTCTCTTTCTGGAACAGGCAGTTGACGTCTTGACATGGTAGCGTATTTGGGTCCTTTCAACCCATTTCGCCAAGGAGGCAACCATGACAGAACTGAGACGTCGTATGATTCAGGACATGCAGTTGTGTGGATTTTCACCGAAGACCCAGAAGTGCTATGTGAATGCAGTCAAGGGACTCGCCAACTACTACGGGCGCTCACCCGACCTGCTCAGCGAAGAGGATCTTCGCAACTTCTTCCTTCATCTGATCAATGAGAAGAAGGCCGCCCGGGCCACCGTGACGATCTATCTGTGCGGCATCAAGTTTTTCTTCGAGAAGACACTCCAGCAACCGTGGCCTCTCTTCAAGGTCCTCAAACCAGCCAAGCGCAAGAAGCTGCCCGTGATTCTTTCTCCGGCGGAAGTTCGTACCATTTTAGGGCTGATCCGCTCACCGGCGCAGGAGATGGCCCTGACCACGATCTATGCCTGCGGTCTACGCCTTTCTGAGGGCGTTCATCTCAAGATCGGGGATGTCGATGCCGAACGCATGCTGGTCTGGGTGCGCAATGGCAAGGGTGGCAAGGGTGGCAAGGATCGCTCCATCCCTCTGCCTGAGAGTCTTCTGGAGAGGTTGCGCCGTCACTGGCGGAAGGGGCGTCCGGAGCCTTGGTTGTTCCCGTCACGGCGTACCAACGGGCCGATGTCTTTGGGGACCCTGCAACGCACCTTCCGGGATGCTGTGCAACAGAGCGGGATTGATAAGCCGGCGTCAGTTCACACCCTGCGGCACTCTTATGCGACCCACCTGCTGGAATGTGGCGTCGACCTGCGGGTCATCCAAAGTCTGCTGGGGCACAACAGCCCCAATACGACGGCGATCTATACGCACCTGACCGAGAACGTTGTCGATCGTCTGACCTTCAGTTTAAACACGCTCATGGCCGATCTCTAGCCGTTATCCGGGATTACCGTGCCGGAACTGGCCGAGGTTTTTCGAACCTTCGGACCGGCCTATCTGGAACGCTTTGGCGAACGCATGCCGCAAAGCCATCGGCGTGCTCTGGTTGATCTGGTGGCTTGTCGCACCGAGGTGATGGGCGGGCATCTGGCCCAATGCGATCAATGCGGCCATCAGCACTACAGCTATCACTCCTGCTGCAATCGCCACTGCCCGAAGTGTCGCATCAACGACACCGTCGCATGGCTAGAGCAGCGGCGTTCTGAGTTGCTGCCGACGTCCTACTATCATCTCGTCTTCACACTGCCCGAGACGTTGCGGGATCTGGTGCGCCAGCATCAG
>JARGFW010000187.1 GCA_029211085.1 Deferrisomatales bacterium
GTGCTCCTGTTCATGGAACGGTTGCGGGTCGGTGAAGAACCTTCAAGCCACTGCATTCTTGGACAGGATCGCACGGATTTCACGGATCTAGAAACCAGAAGCGACGTGTTCTCCGTGTATCGGGTTTGGGGGGGTCATCCGTGCGATCCGTGTGATCCTGTCCAAACCATGCCTTTGCCCGTGGCTTAGGGATCTCCCGGCGCCGCAGCCGCTGCGGAGTGATCCCGCTCCAAAGCTTCGCCCAGGGCCTGGCGGAACCACTGGCGCCGGGCGTCCCACGGGGCTTCGGCCGCCGCCACCGGCCGCGGGGGTTCGCGGCGCACCACCCGGTAGACCCAGAAGCCGTTGGACACGGGTACCACCGCCGACACCTGCCCTGCCTCCAGCCCCCGCAGGGGCTCGGTCAGCGGCGCCCCGGGCCACAGATAGCGGCGCGGGAGCACTCCGCCGAGCCGGCGGGTGCCCCCCTGGGATAGCTCCGCCGCCACCGCCCCCGGGTCTGCCCCGGCGAGCAGGCGCCGGCGGGCCTCCTCGGCACGCTCCCGCTGGGCGGTGCGCCGCTCGGGGCCGTCCCCGGGGTCGACGTAGCGGAACGCCCCCACCAGATCCAGGGCCGCGGGCAGCAGCCGCACCCCGTCATCCAGCATGCTGCGGGCCGCCGCCAGGGCCCCGGCGGCAGCCTCGAACTCCGCCCAGCGCTCGTCCAGCGCCGCGCCGACCTCGGTCCCCGCCGGCAGGGCGCCGCCCGCGGCCCGGACGGCGATCGCCCCCAGCCAGGCCCCGCCGCGGGTGCGCGGAGTCGGGGCGGCCACCGGCAGGCGGGGGCTGCGGCCGGCCCGCGGCCCGGACACGGCCTGCAGATAGCCCTCCAGCCCGGGTGCCGAGTCCAGCACCGTGCCCACGTCGAACAAGCACACCCCGTCGTACCCCAGGCGGCGAGCGGTCGCCGCCTCGTCACCCAGGGGGCCCGGCTCCTTGATGTAGGCGCCCAGGCCGGCCCACAGCTCGGTACCGGCGGGAACCAACCCCGCCACCGCCTGCAGCTGGCCGGCGACCCGCTCGGGGCCCCCGAAGTAGGCCATGGGGTAGAGGGCGTCCACCAGGCCGGCGGCGGCCCACGTGGGCCAGTCCTGCCCCTTGGCCAGGTAGGCGTTGCCGGGGTCGGGGAACACCGCCGCAGAGAGTCGCACCCGGGGGGCTGCCGCGTCCAGCACCGCCCGCACCGCGCGCACCAGGGCGGTGACCCGGGCGCTGCGCGCCTCGGCCCACAGCAGCGCCGCGGTGGTGAGCACCCGGTCCGCCGGGGTCCCCGCGCCGGAGAGCCACGGCCCCAGCTCCGGCACCCGCAGCTCCGCGGGCAGCAGCCGCGGGTCCACCCCCCAGGCGGTGGCGAACGACTCTGCCAGCGCCCCACCCTGGCCGTAATCGGGACCCGGATAGCGGACGAAGTCCAGGTGCACCCCAGCCACCGGGTAGCGGGTGACCAGTTCGCGCACCACCGCGGCGAAGTGCTCCCGGTAGCCCTCCGCCGCGGGGTCGGCGTACAGGCCCTCGATCCACCCGGCGGCCCGCTCCAGGGGTCCGTACTCCCCCACGGAACGGCCATCGGCGTCCCGCAGCAGCCACTCCGGATGGGCGCGGGTCACGTGCTCCGGGGCGGTGGGTCGGTCGTCCCCTCCCCACAGGAAGTACACATTGAGCCACGCCACCACCTCCCGTTCGGGGCACGCGGCCAGCACCTCCGCCAGGGGATCGGGGAGCGCGTCCCCGTCCGCGAACGGGGTCAGGGACTCGGCCGGGGGCACCCCCTCCGAGCGGTAGTAGGCGTCGCCCCGGCCCCGCACCTGCACCAGCACCTGGTCCAGGCCCGCCGCCGCGGCCGCGCAGATCCGCTGCGCGCCCCCGGGCTCTGCCAGGGCATGGCGCACCACCCAGCCCGCGGTGCGCACGGGCGTGGCACCGCAGCCGACCGCGGCCGCCAGGCAGGCAAGGGGCCAGAGGCGCCGTCTCATGCCAGCGCAGCGAGGGTCGCCAACAACCCCTCGTGGATGCCCTCGAAGCCGCCGTTGGAGAGGACCACCACCACGTCCCCGGCCCGGGCCCGGGGCACCAGGTGGGCGATGATCGCCGCGGCGTCGGGGAAGGCCTGGGCCGGCACACCGGCCGCGGTCACCGCGCCGGCCAGGGCGATCACGTCGAGGCGGTCGGCGGCGGGGGCCTTGTCGGCGTCGGGAACGGCGCGCAGGCAGACGCGGTCGGCGTCCGCGAACACCCCCGCCAGCTCGCCCTGGAACCGGCCCCGGCGCATGGTGTTGGAGCGCGGCTCCAGCACCGCCCAGATCCTGCGCCCCGGGAAGCGCTCCCGGAACCCGGCCAGGGTGCCGCGGATGGCGGTCGGGTGATGGGCAAAATCATCGTACACGGCCACCCCCCCCACCTCGCCGCGCAGCTCGCCCCGTCGCCTCACCCCGGGGAACGTCTCGATTCCCGCTACCAGTTGGGCGGCGTCGAGCCCGTAGGCGGCGGTGGCCGCCAGGGCCGCCAGCAGGTTCCAGCCCTGGTGGCTGCCCACCAGGGCGTGCTCCAGGCTCAGGGCGAGCCCTCCCGGGCCGCGGACGTGCAGCAGACCGGGCTCCGCCTCCCCGTACCAGTCGGCAACGGGCTCCCGCACCGAGTAGGTCACCACGGGGCACGGGGCGGCGGCGGCCAACCCCATCACCTCCGGGTCGTCCCGGTTGGCCACCACCAGCCCCGACGCGGGCACGGTGCGCAGCAGGTGGCGGAACGAGCGGCGGATCGCCTCCAGGTCGTCGAAGATATCGGCGTGGTCGAACTCGAGGTTGTTGAGAATCAGCACCCGGGCCTGGTAGTGGAGAAACTTGGAGCGTTTGTCGAAAAACGCGGTGTCGTACTCGTCCCCCTCCAGCACGAACGCCTCCCCCTCCCCCCGGTGGAAACCCCGCTCCAGGCCCAGGGGGATGCCTCCCACCAGCCAGGACGGGTCCAGGCCGGCGCGGTGCAGTAGCCAGGTGCACAGGGCGGCGGTGGTGGTCTTGCCGTGGGTGCCGGTGACCACCAGGGGCCGCCGGCCCGGCAAAAACCCCCAGCGCAGCAGTTCCGGCAGGGAGCAGTAGGCCAGCCCCCGGTCGAGCACGGCTTCGACTTCGGGATTGCCCCGGGACAGGGCGTTGCCGATCACCACCAGGTCCGGGGCGGGCTCCAGATTGGCCGCCCGGTAGCCGGCCGCCACCGGAATGCCCCGGCTCGCAAGGAACGGCGCGGTGGGCGGGTACGCGGCCTGGTCGGAGCCGGTCACCCGGGCGCCCAGGGCCCCCAACTCGGCGGCCACCCCGGCCATCGCCGTGCCGCAGATGCCGGAGAAGTGGATGTGGAACTCCCGGGCGCCGGGTGCGTTGAGGAGTTGGGCGAGGTTGAACATGGGGGTCCGGGTTCCAGGTTGGAGGTTCAAAGTTCGAGGTTATGAGTTCCGGGTACTGGGTTCAGTTCCTCAGTACAGCCGGTACGGTTCGCACTCTTCCTGCCACGCCGTTTCCTCTCCCGCCCAGAGGCCCTCCAGCTCCGTCAGGTCCGCGCCGGCTTCGAGGCCTTCGCGGAGCCGCGCGTCGCCCAGCAGCAGGTGGATCGGCAGCTTCTCGGTCTCGTACTCGTAGGGGGGCTGGCGCCAGGCGAAGCCGTCGCCGCGGTGCACCCGCCACAGCTCCCGCACAAGCGCCAGGCCGGTGCGGTAGGGGCGGAACGCCGTTGGGTCGGTGACGTGGAGCTGCACCCCGCCGCAGGGCTCCCCGGCCCACTTCTGGAAGGTGGGCAGGAACGGCGCGGGGCGGAAGCGGACCCCGGGCCGCCCGAGGGCGTCGAGCCGCGCCGCGAACCCGTCGGAGTCCAGCCACGGCCCCCCTACCAGCTCGAAGGGCCGGGTGGTGCCCCGCCCCTCGCTGGCGGTGGTGCCCTCCAGCAGCACGGTTCCGGGGTACACCAGGGCCGTGTCGAAGGTGGGCATGTTCGGCGACGGCAGCACCCAGGGGCGCCCGGTTTCGGGCCAAAGCATCTCCCGCCGCCAGCCCTCCAGGGGCACCACGGCCAGGTCGCAACCGATGCCCCGCGCCCCCGCGAACCAGCGGGCCAGCTCCCCCACGGTGAGCCCGTGGCGCATGGGAATCGGCTCCAGGCCGACGAAGGACTGCCACGGGGGCCGCAGCAGATTGCCCTCCACCGCCCCGCCCAGGGGATTGGGCCGGTCCAGCACCACCACCTGGACCCCGGCCCGGCCGCACGCCTCGAGCACCAGCCGCAGGGTCCAGATGAAGGTGTACACCCGGCAGCCCACGTCCTGCAGGTCCACCAGCAGCACATCCAGGCCGTGAAGCATCTCGGGAGTCGGCGCGCGCCGCTCGGCGTACAGGGACCACACCGGGACCCCCAGCACCCGGTCGGTGGCGTGGGCCGACTCCACCATGTTGTCCTGCACGTCGGTGCGCAGCCCGTGCTGGGGTCCGAACAGGGCCCGGACCTCCACCCCCGGCAGGGCCCCCACCACGTCCCGGGCCGAGCGCAGCCCGGCGTCCACGCTGGCGCTGTTGAGCAGCAGCCCGACCCGCGCGCCCGGCCGCAGCCAGCGCCCGCATTCCCGGGCCAACACCTCCAGTCCGATCTCGACCATCTTCGGCCCTCCAGCCGGCGATTCTACGGATATCCGCACCGCGTGCCAAAGAAAGGGTTGCGCCCCGGCCCCCCCGGGGTCCCGTGGGTGGATTCCCCTTGTGGGCGGCGGGGAGGGTATGGAATCGTAGCGCCAGCCACCTGCCCCGCTCTCCGAAGGCCCCCTGTTCCCACTCTCGGCTGCCTGTTTCACCCTCCGGGAGGTGGAGCTCTCCTGCGGGGCTGCGCGGTGCTGGCCGCCGCAGGGCTGGCGGCGGCGGAAACCACCGGGGCGGACGGACAGGGCTTCCAGAATCCAAGCCGGCACCGCCTGACGAGCAGAGGATGCGCATGCGCGAGGTGCGACTGAGACGGGGCTGCGAACGCCGGGTGGCACTCGGCCACCGGTGGGTCTTCTCCAACGAGATCCAGGACTTCGACCGCACCCTTCCGGCGGGGGAGGACGTGGCGGTGTGCGACGCCCGCGGGGGGCTCCTCGGCTCGGGGACGTTCAGCCCGTCGAGCCTCATCGCGGTGCGGCTGCACGCCCGCGGCCGGGCGCTCCCCCTCGACGCCGGGCTGGTGCTGGAGCGCGTGCGGCAGGCCTGGCAACAGCGGCAGGCGTGGTTCGGAGAGGCGGCGAGCGCCTGCCGCGCGGTGTACGCCGAGGCCGACGGGCTCCCCGGCCTGGTCGCCGACCGGTTCGGCGAGTACCTGGCGGTGCAGTGCCTCACCGCCGGGATCGAGCGGCGGGCCGGGTGGGTGGTCGACGCCCTCGACGCGGTGCACCGCCCCCGCGGGATCGTGCTGCGCAACGACAGCCCCGCGCGGCTGGCAGAGGGGCTGGACCGGGACGTCGCGGTGGCCCGGGGCGAGGTGCCGCCCCGGATCACCTTCACACTCCACGGCCTGCAGTTCGCGGCGGACCTCCGGCAGGGGCAGAAGACGGGCTTCTTCTTCGACCAGCGCGATAACTACGCCCTGTTGCGGCGGGTCGCCCGGGGCGCCGAGGTGCTCGACGCGTACTGCTACTCCGGCGCCTGGGGGGTGCACGCGCTCGCCTACGGGGCCCGCAGCGTCGCGTTCGTAGACGCCTCCGCCGAGGCCCTGGAGCTGGCCGCCGCCAACACCGCGGCGGGGGGCTGGTCGGCCGCCGGCGCATTCGAGCAGGCCGACGTGCTGGAGTTCCTGAAGACCTGCGCCGCGGCGGGGAGGGGGTTCGACGTGGCGGTCCTCGACCCGCCGGCGTTCGCCAAGTCCCGGCAGACGGCGGCAGCGGCCCTGAAGGGGTACCTGAACCTCAACAAGTGGGGGATGCGCTGCGTGCGGCCGGGGGGATACCTGGTGTCCTGCAGCTGCTCCCACCACATCTCCCCCGAGGCGTTCGTCGAGATGCTGGCGCGGGCCGCCCGGGAGGCCGGCCGGGAGACCCGCGTCCTCGGGGTCGGCCGGCAGTCCCCCGATCACCCCTGGCTGCCGGCCATGCCCGAGACCGCCTACCTGAAGGCACTGCTGCTGCAGGTGCTGTGAATTCGGGGCGGCGCCGCGGCTACCGTCCCGGGGGTTCCACCGCCTGCGCCCCCGGCGCGGCGATACCGAGACGCGCGAGGAGCGAGCCGTCCTGGAGGGTGAGCTCCACGACCGCCTTGCGGCTGTTGACCACCGCCGCCACCTCGGCGATCTGGCTCTGCAGGAGATCCCGCTGGGCCTGGGCCACCAGCAGGGTGATGGACCGGCCGACCCGGAACTTCTCGGTCTCGGCCCGCAGCTTCTCCTCCTGGAGCCGGCGGGTGGCGGCAGTGGCGGCCACCCGCTCCTGGAACCGTTGGGCCTCGATGTGGGCGCTGCGCACGTCGACCTGGGCGAGCTGGAGCAGGTTCTCCACCGCCTCCGTGGCCTGGTCACGGCCCAGCTCGGAGCGCCGCTGGACCGCCCGGGGCGCGCGGTTTCCCCAGGGGAACTCCCCGGTCAGTCCCACCCGGGCATCGTAGCCGTTGCCGTCCAGGTCCCCCAGGGCCCCGCCGAAGGAGTCCGCGTAACCCGTCTTGCCCAACGAGACGAAGGCGTCGAGCTTCGGCAGCAGGCCGTTGCGGGTCTTCACCACCTCCAGTTCGCCCCGCTGCAGCTGCAGCCGGGCCTGGTTCAGCTCGGGCCGCAGGCGCAGGGCCAGTTGCACGTGGTCCTCCACGTCGTCCAGGACCTTCTCGGGAAGGGTCGGCGCATCCAGGGTCTCGATGTCCCGGCCCCACGGCGAGCCTCCCGGGGGATTGGTCAGCCGCAACAGCGTCAGGCGCGCCGTGGCGAGGCGGCTGCGGGCGTCGATCGCGTTCTCCCGGCGCAGGGCCACCTCGGCCTCGGCGGCGGCCCGCTCGATCTCGGCGATTTGCCCCACCCGGATCCGCTGCACCGTCTCCTCCAACTGCGTCTGGGCCAGGGCCAGGGATTGTTCCACGATCTCGATCTGCCTCTGGGCCAGGGTGTAGTCCCAGTAGGCCTGCTCGGTCTGGGCCACCAGGCCCTGGGCGAAACCCCGCAGTTCGTACTCGGAGGCGAGGGTGGCGAGGCGCGCCTGGCGCAGGGTGGCCAGGTTCGCGTCGGTGCCGAAGCCCCGCAGCAGGGCCTGGGTGACCGTCAGTCCGAGCCGGGCGGAGTCGCCTCCGGTGGATGAGCCGGCCCGGCCGCTGAGGCCCAGGTCGAGAGACGTCCCAGTGGGAAGCCGCTCGGCTGCCGAAACCGCCACGTCGGTGGAAGCGGCAGTGAGGTTGCCGAAGCCGCCGGCGCCTCCGGGCTGGCGGTCCCATTGCCGTGAGGCAGTCCCGCCGAGCACCGGGTCGAACGCCGCGCGCTGCTCCTCCTCGACGGTCCGGGTGAGTACGGGGTTGTAGCGCTCCACTGCGAACGCCCGGTTGTTCTGCAGGCACAGCAGTACCGCGTCGGCGACCGTGATGCGCAGCGGGCCCGCGGCGTCCCCCGTCACCGCAGGCTGCGGCCGGGTCGGCACGGAGAAGAGGTCCGGCGCCGTCGGGCTTTGCGCCCGCGGCTGCCCCGCAGCACAAAGGATGAGGCCGAGACAGCCGACCAAAACGGCCCAGTGCCGCGGGTGCTGACCGCTGAAAGCTGACCGCTGAGCGCTCTCTCTACTCATGGCGCAGTGCCTCGATGGGGTCCAGCCGGGACGCCTGCCAGGCCGGATACAGCCCGAAGAAGATGCCGACGCCGGCGGACACGGCCAGGGCCAGGAAGGCGCTGCGCCACTCCACCACCGACTGCAGCGGGACGAAGCGGGGCAGGACCCTGGCCAGGCCGACGCCGAGCCCCAGCCCGATGAGCCCCCCCAACCCGCTGACGATCACCGACTCGATCAGGAACTGGAGCAGGATGTGGCCCTCCTTGGCGCCCACCGCCTTGCGGATGCCGATCTCCCGGGTGCGCTCGGTGACCGTGACCAGCATGATGTTCATGATGCCGATGCCACCCACCAGGAGCGAGATGGCGGCGATGCCGCCCAGCAGCCACTTGAACACCCCGGTCACCTCCGAGGCGTTCTTGCGCACCTCGTCCATGTTGGTCATGCGGAAATCGTCCTCATCCCCCGGCTGTTGGCGGTGGCGTTTGCGGAGCAGTTGCCGCACGTCTTCCTGAACCCGCGGCAGTTCGTCTTCGCTGCGGGCCTGCACGTCGATCTCCCGCAGGTAGTTCACCCCCAGGAGCTGCTGCATGGCGGTGCTGTACGGGATGATCACCCGGTCGTCGGGGCTCCCCCACCCCTCCCCCTTGGCCACGGTGAGGCCCACGACCCGGAAGTTGATGCCGTTGATCTTGAGCACCTCCCCCACCGGGTCGCTCTCGCCGAAGGTATCCCGGGCGGCGGTGGGCCCGATCACGGCGACCCGGGCCATGCGGTCCACCTCGCCCTCGGTGAAGATCCTGCCCCGCTCGACGGCGATGTCCCGCAGGGCGAAGTAGGTCGACGAGGTGCCGAACACGCTGGACCGGGTGTTCTTGCCGAAGTACTTGAGCTGGGCGTTGGTGCTCACTCCGGGGGCGACCAGGGCGACCCCTTCCACCTCCCGGGCCACGGCCAGGGCGTCGTCCAGGGTCAGGTTCTGCCGGCTGCCCGTGGTGACCCCGGCGAAGCCGCGCTGGGCCGGGCTCACCATGATCAGGTTGGTGCCCAGGGACGCGAAGCGGTCCAGCACCTGTTTCTGGGCCCCGGCCCCCAGGGCCAGCATGGCGATCACCGCCCCCACCCCGATGATGATGCCCAGCATGGCGAGGAACGACCGCAGCTTGTTGGCGATCAGGCTCTTGAGCCCCACCTTGAGGATGGCGCGGAACAGGATGACCAGTGCTGCCGCCCCCGGGGGGGGGCGCGTGGCGGGGGCGTCCCCGCCGGGGGCCGGGGGCTCCTGGGATGCCGCCCGGTCGGGCTCCACCACCCGCCCGTCCAGCAGCTGAATCTGGCGCCGGCAGTGGCCGGCCACCGCCGCGTCGTGGGTCACCAGCACCACGGTGTGACCCTGCCGGTTGAGGTCCTTGAACAGATCCAGGATCTCCGCTCCGGTGCGGCTGTCCAGGTTCCCGGTGGGTTCGTCGGCCAGCAGGATCGCCGGGTCCGTCACCAGGGCCCGGGCGATGGCCACCCGCTGGCGCTGGCCCCCGGAGAGCTGGTTCGGCTCGTGGCGCATGCGGTTGGCGAGCCCCACGGTCTCCAGGGCCGCCCGGGCCCGCACCCGCGCGTCCCGGCGGCCGGTGTAGAGCAGGGGCAGCTCCACGTTCTCCAGGGCGCTCACCCGGGGGATCAGGTTGAAGCTCTGGAACACGAACCCGATGTGCCGGTTGCGCACCTCGGCCAGCCGATCCCGGGTCATCTGCGATACATCCTCGCCGGCCAGCACGTAGGTGCCGGCGTCGGGCCGGTCCAGGCAGCCCAGGATGTGCATGAGCGTGCTCTTGCCGCTGCCCGAAGAGCCCACGATGGCCACCATCTCCCCCTCGGCGATCCGGCAGTTCACCGCGTCGAGGGCCACCACCGGGTCGTCCCCCACGGCGTAGCGCTTGACCAGGCCCCGGGCATCGATGAGCAGGCGCTGCATCAGTGGGGCCTGCCCATCCCCAGCGGCCCGCGGTTGGAACCCCGCCACTTGCTCTCGGCATCGCCCTTGCGAACCAGAACGGTTTCACCCTGGGCGAGGCCCGCGGTGATCTCGACCTTGTGCCCGTCGCCGATCCCCGTCTCCACCCCCCGGTCCTCCTTCGACCCGTCGTTCTTCACGACGGTCACCTGGGGTTGGCCCCCCTTGCGCACCACGGCGTCGGCCGGGACCAGCAGGGCGTCCTCCCGGCGGGCGGCCTCGATCTCGATGTTGGCCGTCATCTCGGGGCGCAGGAGGATCTTCCCAGGGGAGGTGACCTCGATCTTGACTTCGAACGTCACCACGTTGGAGACGTTCACGCCCCGGGGGGAGATGCGCACCACAGAGCCCTCGAAGCGCTTGCCAGGGAACGCATCCACCGGCACCCGGGCGGGCTGCCCGACCTGCACCCGGCCGATGTCGGCCTCGTCCACGGCGGCGAGCACGAACATGCGGGTGAGGTCCGAGAGGGTCAGCACGGTGGTGCCGCCGCCCACGTTGGAGATCGGCGAGGAGATGATCTGGCCCACCTGCAC
>JARGFW010000188.1 GCA_029211085.1 Deferrisomatales bacterium
TCCTTGAGCAGGAAGTCGCTGTCGCCCACCTCGGTGATCTCGATGCGGCGCAGCATCTGCCGCACGATGGTCTCGATGTGCTTGTCGTTGATGTCCACGCCCTGCAGCCGATAGACCTCCTGGATCTCGTCCACCAGGTACTTCATCAACTCCTTCTCGCCCTTGACCTTGAGCACCTCGTGGGGGTTGGTGGCGCCGTCCATCAGGGGATCCCCGGCCTTCACCTCATCCTTCTCCTGCACCGAGATGTGCTTGCCCTTGGGAATCAGGTACACCTTGGCCTCGCCGATCTCCGGGGTGACCACCAGCTTGCGCTTGCCACGGGTATCCTTGCCGAAGCTCACGCGGCCGTCGATCTCCGAGATCACCGCGAAGTCCTTGGGTTTGCGGGCCTCGAACAGCTCATCGACCCGCGGCAGGCCGCCGGTGATGTCCTTGGTCTTGGTGGTCTCCCGCGGGATTTTGGCCACCACGTCGCCGGCCCGGATCTCCTGGCCCTCCACCACCGCGATGTTGGCACCCACCGGCAACAGGTAACGCCCCACCGTCTGTCCGGTCTCGGTGCTCTTGATCGAAACCCGGGGCCGGGTGCTGATGCCGCGGCTCTCGATGATCACCTTGCGGGACATGCCGGTGACCTCGTCGACCTGCTCCCGGACCGTGACCCCATCGACGATGTCGCCGAACTTGATGATACCGTCGGCATCGGTGAGCAGGGGGTTGGTGTAGGGATCCCACTCGGCCAGCAACTGCCCGGCCTCCACGGCGCCGCCATCCAGCACCTTGAGGTGGGAACCGTAGGTCACCTGGTATTTTTCGCGCTCGCGGCCTTCGGCGTCGAGCACCGCGATCTCGCCGTTGCGGTTCATGGCGACGACGCGCTCGGGGTTGGCCGGGTCGCCCTGCACGGCGGTCTGCACGTTGATGTAGCGCACGGTGCCGGCATGGCGTGCGGCCAGGGTGGACTGCTCCACCCGTTTGGAGGCGGTGCCGCCGATGTGGAAGGTGCGCATGGTGAGCTGGGTACCCGGCTCGCCGATGGACTGGGCGGCGATGATGCCCACCGCCTCGCCGATGTTCACCTTGCGTCCCCGGGACAGATCGCGACCGTAGCACTCCGCACAGATGCCGACCTTGGCCTGGCAGGTGAGCACGCTGCGGATCTGCGCCTTCTCGACGCCGGCATTCTCCACCTTCAGGGAGAGTTCCTCGTCGATCTCCTGGTCGGCGGCGACGATCACCTCCTGGGTGTACGGTTCGCGGATGTCCATCAGCGCGGTACGACCGAGGATGCGGTCGCTGAGACGCGCGACCACCTCGCCGCCCTCCACCAGGGCGGACATCTCGATGCCGTCCAGGGTGCCGCAGTCGTTCTCGGTGATCACCACGTCCTGGGCCACGTCCACCAGACGCCGGGTGAGGTAACCGGAGTTCGCGGTCTTCAGGGCGGTGTCGGCGAGTCCCTTGCGGGCGCCGTGGGTGGAGATGAAGTACTGCAGCACCGTGAGCCCCTCGCGGAAGTTCGCGGTGATCGGGGTCTCGATGATCTCGCCCGAGGGTTTGGCCATCAGGCCGCGCATGCCGGCCAGCTGGCGCATCTGCTGGCCGGAACCGCGGGCCCCGGAGTCGGCCATGATGAAGATCGAGTTCATCTGGCCGCTGCCGTCACCTTCCTGCAGCCCCTTCATCATCTCGGAGGCCACCGCGTCGCCGGTGTTGGCCCAGATGTCGATCACCTTGTTGTAGCGCTCGCCGTCGGTGATCACGCCCTCTTCGTACTGGCGCTGGATCTCGCTGACGGCTTTGAAGGCGTCGTCGACGGTCTTTTTCTTGGCCTTGGGAATCACCATGTCCTTGATGGCGATGCTCACCCCGGCCATGGTAGAGGTCTGGTAGCCCAGGGCCTTGAGGCGGTCGGCGAAGATCACCGCGGACTTGCCCCCGGCGTGGCGGAACGCGAGATCGATGACCCGCCCCAGGGCGCTCTTCTTCATCACCCGGTTGACTTCGTCGAACGGGATCTCCGGCGGCACGATGTCGTAGAGCAGCACGCGGCCGGGGGTGGTCTCCACCAGCGCTCCATCCATGCGCACCTTGACCTTGGCGTGCAGGCCGACCACGCCCTGGTCGTAGGCCACCTGCACCTCGCGCACGTCGGAGAACACCATGCCCTCTCCCGGCGCTCCGTCCTTGGACAGGGTGAGGTAGTAGCCCCCCAGAACGATATCCTGGCTGGGCACGATCACCGGCTTGCCGTTGGCGGGGCTGAGCACGTTGTTGGTGCTCATCATCAGCACCCGCGCCTCGATCTGGGCCTCCACGGTGAGCGGCACGTGCACCGCCATCTGGTCACCGTCGAAGTCCGCGTTGTAGGCGGTGCACACCAGCGGATGGAGCTGGATCGCCTTGCCCTCGATGAGCAGGGGTTCGAACGCCTGGATCCCCAGGCGGTGCAGGGTGGGGGCGCGGTTGAGCATCACCGGGTGCTCTTTGGTGACCTCCTCCAGGATGTCCCAAACGACCTCTTCCTGGCGCTCCACCATCTTCTTGGCGCTCTTGATGGTGGTGGCCAGACCCCGCTCCTCGAGCTTGTTGAAGATGAACGGCTTGAACAGTTCCAACGCCATGATCTTCGGCAGTCCGCACTGGTGCAGCTTCAGCTCCGGTCCGACCACGATGACCGAGCGTCCGGAGTAGTCCACGCGCTTGCCGAGCAGGTTCTGGCGAAACCGCCCCTGCTTGCCCTTGAGCATGTCCGACAGGCTCTTCAACGGCCGGCGGTTGGGGCCGGTGATGGTGCGCCCGCGGCGGCCGTTGTCGAACAGTGCGTCCACGGCCTCCTGCAGCATGCGCTTTTCGTTCTTGATGATGATGTCCGGGGCCTTCAGGTCCAGCAGCCTTTTGAGCCGGTTGTTGCGGTTGATCACCCGGCGGTACAGGTCGTTGAGGTCGCTGGTGGCGAACCGACCCCCCTCCAGGGGTACCAGCGGCCGCAGATCCGGCGGCAGTACCGGCACCACCTCGAGGATCATGTCCTGGGGCAGGTTGCCGGACTTCTTGAAGGCATTGATCACCTTGAGGCGCTTCGCGTACTTTTTGCGTTTCGCCTTGCTGGTGGCGGTGACCATCTCCTCGCGCAACTCGCCGGAGAGGGACTTCACGTCGTGGCGCGAGATCAGCTCGCGGACCGCCTCGGCCCCCATCCCGGCGCGGAACTCGGCACCGTGCTCGATCACCGCCTCGCGGTACTGCTCTTCGCTGAGCAGTTCACCCTCCTCGAACGGGGTCTTGCCCGGCTCGATGACGATGTAGCTCTCGTAGTAGAGCACCCGCTCCAGGTCCTTGAGCTTCCAACCCAGAAGGCTGCCGATGCGCGACGGCAGGCTGCGCAGGAACCAAACGTGGGCCACCGGGGTGGCCAGTTCGATGTGACCCATGCGCTCCCGGCGCACCGAGGAGCGGATCACCTCGACGCCGCACTTCTCGCACACCACACCGCGGTGCTTCATGCGCTTGTACTTGCCGCAGTTACACTCGTAGTCCTTCACCGGCCCGAAGATCTTGGCGCAGAACAGGCCGTCGGACTCGGGCTTGAAGGTGCGGTAGTTGATGGTCTCGGGCTTTTTCACCTCACCGTGAGACCACTCGCGGATCTGGTCCGGTCCCGCGATGGACACCTTCACCGAGTTGAAGCTCAGCGGGTCTTTAGGTTTTTCGAAAAACTTGTGGATGCTCTGCAAGGGTCTACCTCCTTTGAGGAACGTCCCTTTCGATGTAAACGATGGCCGCGCCGGGGGTGCCACCTCCCCGTCAGGACAACTCCTCTTCGTCTTCCAGGAGCTCGACGTTCAACGCCAGGGCCTGCATTTCCTTGATCAGCACGTTGAACGACTCGGGCAGGCCGGCCTCGAGCACATTCTTGCCCTTGACGATGGACTCGTAGATCCGGGTGCGGCCCGTCACGTCGTCGGACTTGACGGTGAGCATCTCCTGCAGGGTATGGGCGGCGCCGTAGGCCTCCAGCGCCCACACCTCCATCTCCCCGAGGCGCTGGCCACCGAACTGGGCCTTGCCGCCCAGGGGCTGCTGGGTCACCAGGCTGTACGGCCCGATGGACCGGGCATGGATCTTGTCATCCACCAGGTGGTGAAGCTTGAGCATGTACATCACCCCCACCGTCACCTTCTGGTGGAAGGCGTCGCCGCTCTTGCCGTCGTGCAGGGTCGCCTGGCCCACGCGCGGCAGGCCGGACTGCTCCAGCAGGCTGAAGATCTCCTCTTCCCCTGCACCGTCGAACACCGAGCTCTCCATGTACACGCCCTCGGCCGCAGCCTGGCGCGCCATGTCGAGGATCAGCTCGTCGGAGGCCCGGTCGAGAAGCGCGTGGCTCTGGGTGCCCTGATACACGTTCTTCAGGGCCTTGCGCAGCTTGGCGGAGCTGTACTTGGTGCGCAACAGGGCGTCGATCTGTTCGCCCAGGCCGCGGGCGGCCCACCCCAGGTGGACCTCCAGTACCTGTCCCACGTTCATGCGCGAGGGCACGCCCAGGGGGTTGAGGATGATGTCCACGGGGGTACCGTCGTCCAGGTACGGCATGTCCTCGGCGGGCACGATCTTGGAGATGACGCCCTTGTTGCCGTGGCGGCCGGCCATCTTGTCGCCCACCGAGAGGCGCCGTTTGATGGCCGCGTATACCTTGACCATCTTGATCACCCCGGGAGGCAGGTCATCGCCCTCCTGCAGGCGTTCGATGCGCTCCCCGTAGCGGCGGCGCACGTCGGCCACCTGGGCGTCGACCCGCTCGACCAGTTCGAAGACCTTGTCCTCCCGATCGGGAGCGTCGAGGAGCGGAATCTCACCCCACGCCTCCCGGGGTACCTCGCCCAGCAGCTCGTCGGTGATCAAGGCGCCCGTGCCGATCACCACCTGACCCTCCAGGTCGACGATGTCGATGGCGGCCTTCTGACCCACCACCAGGCGGCGGATGGAGTTATAGGTCGCGGCACGCAGGATCGCAATCTCGTCGCCCATCTCCTTGCGCAGGCGCGCCGGCTCGCGCTCCTCCATCACCTCTTCGCCGTCATCACCGCCGCCCTTGCGGCTGAACACCTTGGCATCGACCACGATGCCCTCCACCCCCGGGGGTACCCGCAGGCTGGTGTCCTTCACGTCGCCGGCCTTTTCGCCGAAGATCGCGCGCAGCAGTTTCTCCTCGGGGGAGAGCTGGGTTTCGCCCTTGGGGGTCACCTTGCCCACCAGGATGTCGCCGGGGCCCACTTCGGCGCCGGTGCGCACGATCCCGCTCTCGTCCAAGTCCTTAAGTTTGCGCTCCCCCACGTTGGGGATGTCGCAGGTGATCTCTTCCTTGCCGAGTTTGGTGTCCCGGGCCACGCACTCGAACTCCTCGATGTGCACCGAGGTGAAGGTGTCGCGCTCCAGCAACCGCTCGGAGATGATGATGGAGTCCTCGAAGTTGTAGCCGCCCCAACTCATGAACGCCACCAGCACGTTCTTGCCCAGAGCCAGCTCGCCCTTGGAGGTGGCGGGGCCGTCGGCCAGGATGTCACCCTTGCGCACCGCGTCCCCCACCCGCACGATGGGGCGCTGGTTGAGACAGGTGTTCTGATTGGAACGCTGGAACTTGGTCAGGGTGTAAACGTCCACCCCGGTATCCATGGCGTTGCCCTCGCCCTCCTGGTAGCGCACCACCAGCCGGGAAGCGTCCACGCTCTCCACCTGGCCGTCGCGCCGGGCGACCACCGTGACCCCGGAGTCCTGGGCCACCACCCGCTCGATGCCGGTACCCACCAGGGGCGCCTGGGACTGCAGCAGGGGTACCGCCTGGCGCTGCATGTTGGCACCCATCAGCGCGCGGTTGGCGTCGTCGTGTTCCAGAAACGGCACCAGGGCGGCCGCTACGCTCACCAGTTGCTTGGGCGAGACGTCCATCAGGTCGCAGGCCTCGACCGGGGTGAGAGCCGGTTCGCCGTTGCGCCGCGCGTTCACCATGGGGTTGAGGAAGTGACCGTCCTTGTCCAGGGGGGCGTTGGCCTGGACGATGACATGCTCCTCTTCGTCCAGGGCCGTGAGGTAGACGATCTCCTCCAGGGCGCGACTGTCCACAACCTTGCGGTAGGGGGTCTCGATGAAACCGTACTCGTTGACCCGGGCGTAGATCGACAGGCTGACGATGAGGCCGATGTTCGGGCCCTCCGGGGTCTCGATGGGACAGATGCGTCCGTAGTGGGTGGGGTGCACGTCGCGCACCTCGAACCCGGCCCGCTCGCGGGTCAGGCCCCCGGGGCCGAGAGCCGAGAGCCGCCGCTTGTGGGTGGTCTCGGACAGGGGGTTGATCTGGTCCATGAACTGGCTGAGCTGCCCGGAACCGAAGAACTCCTTGACCACCGCAGTGACCGGTTTGGAGTTGATCAGGTCGTGGGGCATCAGGGCCTCCACTTCCTGCAGGCTCATGCGCTCCTTGACCGCCCGCTCCATGCGCACCAGGCCGACCCGGTAGCGGTTTTCCAGCAACTCCCCGACGCTGCGCACCCGCCGATTGCCCAGGTGGTCGATGTCGTCGATGCTGCCGTGGGCGTTCTTCAGCCCCACCAGGTAGCCGATCACCGCCAGAATGTCGTCCTTGGTGAGGATCTGCTGGTCCAGGGGCGCGTCGAGCTTGAGCTTGTGGTTGAGCTTGAGCCGTCCCACCTCCGAGATGTCGTAACGTTCCGGGTTGAAAAACAGGTTCTGGAAGAACTTGGTGGCGGTGTCCAGGGTCGGCGGGTCACCGGGGCGCATGCGCCGGTAGATCTCGATGATCGCCTCCTGCTGGCCCTCGACCTTGTCGTCCACCAGGGTGTCCCGCATGTAGGGGCCCACCTGCAGGCCGTCCACGAACAGCACTTGGAACGTCGCGATCCCCTGCTCCCGGAACTGGTTCAAAAGCTCCGCGGTGAGCACCTCGCCCCCCTCGGCCACCACCTCCCCGGTCTCCTGGTTGACCACTTCGGCCCCCAGGAACTGCCCCGGCAGGTCTTCCAGGCTGATCGGCGCGAACTTGCCGTCGAACTCGGCGAGGCGTTTCACCACGCGCTTGTTGATCTTGCGCTGCTTCTTCACCAACACCGCGCCGGACTCCGGGTGGATGAGGTCTTCCGTGGCGCGGCTGTCCTCGAGCAGCGCGACCCGAATCTCCTTCTCCGCCTTGTCCTCCGCCCAGTTCACCCGCACCGCGAGCTGGTCGTAGAACCAGTCGAGGATCTGCTGGTGGCTGTAGCCCAGGGCCTTGATCAACACCGTGGCGTTCATCTTGCGACGCCGGTCGATGCGCACGAACAGCAGATCCTTGTGGTTGAACTCGAAGTCCAGCCAGGAACCCCGGTAGGGGATGACTCGAGCCGAGTGCAGGAACTTGCCGCTGGAGTGCTTCTTGCCCTCGTCGTGGCTGTAGAACACCCCGGGGGAGCGGTGCAACTGGTTGACGATGACCCGTTCCGTGCCGTTGATGATGAAGGTACCGTGGGCGGTCATCGACGGGATCTCGCCGAAGTAGACCTCCTGCTCCTTCACATCGCGGATGCTGCGGGTGCCGGCGTCCTCGTCAACGTCCCAAACCACCAGACGCACGGTGATCTTGATCGGCCGAGCGAACGTCATGCCCCGCTGGACGCACTCGTCCACGTCGTACTTGGGCTCACCCAGTTCGTACTTGACGAACTCCAGCGACGCGGTGTCCCCAAAATCCTTGATCGGGAACACGCTGGCAAACACCTTCTGCAACCCGGTGTTGGTGCGATCGCCGGCAGGTGTGTCCGCCTGCAGGAAACGGTCGTAAGACGCTTTCTGCACCTCTATCAGGTTGGGGATGGCGACCACCGTCTCGATCTTGTTGAATGTGCGACGAAGCCTCCGGTTGTCGGCAACAGAGTACGCCATGGGGTCTCGTCTCCTTATGGGGTGCGAATCGTCCGGCGCGTCGGGCGCCGGGGGTCGGCGGCCGGGAGCGGCGCCGCCGGGGAGTCGGGGTGGGGTCAGGAAAAACAGAAAACGGGGCGCGCGGAGGACATGGCCCTCCGCACACCCCTTACGCATTCTGTTGCGGCGTGCGAGATCGGCGCGGCGCGGTGGCTACGCCAGTTCAACCTTGCCGCCGACTTCCTCGATCTTCTTCTGGATCTCGGCGGCCTCGTCCTTGCTGACGCCGTCCTTGATCACGCTGGGGGCGCTGTCGACCAGATCCTTGGCCTCCTTCAGGCCCAGGCCGGTGAGCGCGCGGACCACCTTGATGACCTGGATCTTCTGGCTGCCGGCCTCGACGAGCTTGACGTCGAACTCGGTCTTCTCCTCGACGACCTCGGCAACGGCGCCGGGGGCGGCGGCGAACGCCATGGGCGCGGCGGCGCTGACGCCGAACTTGTCTTCGAGCTCCTTGACCAGCTCGGAGAGCTCGAGCACGGTCATGTTTTCAATGAACTGGATCACATCTTCCTTGGTGACGGACATGGGTACCTCCACTGCTTGTCGGTTGGAATGGGGAATGGTTTCGGCCAGGCCGCGCTAGGCGGCCTTCTTCTCTTGGATGGCGTTGAGCACCTGTACGAAGCTGCGCGGCACGCCGGAGAGTACGGTGACCAGCCCACGCAGGGGCCCGGCCATCACGCTCACCAGCTGTCCCCTCAGTTCGTGGAGGCTGGGCAGCTTGGACAGAGCATCCACGTCCTCGGCGCTGAGCAGTTTGCCCCCGAGGGCTCCCGCGCGCACCACGAACACCGGGTAGTCCTTGGCGAACTTGGCGATGACCTTGGCGGCTGCCGCCGGATCCTGGTCGGCAAACGCCACGCCGACCGGGCCTCCGAACGCTTCGCCGAGACACGCGTACTCCGTGTCTTCCACGGCCCTGCGGGCCAGGCTGTTCTTCACCACCCGAAAGCTGGCACTCTCCTTTTCGAGTTCCCGGCGCAACATGTTGCTCTGGGCAACCGTGAGTCCCCGGTACTCGGCGAGGATGGCCGCCTGGGTATTTTGGAACTTCTGGTGAAGTTCCGCGACGGTGGCTTCCTTCTCGCTCCTATTCACTTTGCTTTTCGACCCCCTTTCTCTTGAAGCGGTTGGGGTGGACGGGGTGTTCTCTTCCCGGCCGTTTCAAGGAATGGGGCCTCCCCATTCCCTCCTAGCCGACTCGGCAGGTGATTAAGTGCGGCGCCCCCCAAGGGGAGGAGCGCTGCGCCCCTGCGGTCTTCGTGCAGCCTGGAAGGCACTGCGTGCTACAAACGGAACTCCAAATGGTCGAGTTTAACACCCGCCCCCATGGTGGAGGACAGGGCCACGGCCTTGATGTACACGCCCTTCGCCGAGGACGGTTTGGCCTTGTTCAGGCTCTCCATCACGGCAACGACGTTGCCCTTGATCTGTTCGGTCTGGAAGGACTTGCGCCCCACCGGCACGTGCACGATGCCGGTCTTCTCCACCCGGAACTCCACCCGGCCGGCCTTGAGCGCACGAACCGCGTCGCCGACGTCGAAGGTCACCGTGTTGGTCTTGGGGTTGGGCATCAGGCCGCGGGGGCCGAGCACGCGCCCCAGGCGCCCCACCACACCCATCATGTCCGGGGTGGCGACCGCCTTGTCGAACTCCAGCCAGCCGCCCTGGATCTTCTCGACCATGTCCTCGGCGCCTACGAAGTCGGCACCGGCCGCACGGGCCTCGATCTCTTTTTCTCCCTTGGCGAACACCAGCACCCGCACCTCTTTGCCGGTGCCGTGGGGCAGGCTCACCGTACCGCGCACCATCTGGTCGGCGTGGGCGGGGTTCACTCCCAGGTTCACCGCCAAATCGACGCTCTCGTCGAACTTGGCGTAGCAGAGCTGGGGAAGCAGCTCAATTGCTTCGGCCAGGGGATACCTCTTCTCGCGATCCACCTTCTCCCGAACCGCTCTGTAGTTCTTGCCGTGCTTAGCCATGATTGCCTCCGGAAGCGGGTCAGTCGATGACGTCGAGCCCCATGCTGCGGGCGGTCCCTGCGACCGTGCGCATGGCGGATTCCACGTCGGTGGTGTTCAGATCGGGCATCTTCTGCTCGGCGATCTGCCGCACCTGGGCGCGGGTGACCTTCCCCACCTTGGTCTTGTTGGGCATACCAGACCCCTTCTGCAGCTTGGCGGTCAGCTTCAACAACACCGCCGCCGGGGGGGTCTTGGTAACGAAGGTAAAGGAGCGATCGGCGTACACGGTGATCTCCACCGGGGTGGTGATGCCGTTGCCGTCCTTGGTCTTGGCGT
>JARGFW010000189.1 GCA_029211085.1 Deferrisomatales bacterium
TTGCGGGAGGCCGAAAGCCGGCTCGGCGCTTTTCCCCACGAGCTGTCGGGGGGGATGCGGCAGAGGGTCGGGCTGGCGCGCCTGTTGGCCACGGGAGCCGGCTGCTGGTTGCTCGATGAACCGTTCTCCGCAGTCGACGAGCGAACCCGGTACCGGCTGCAGGATCTGGTTCTCGAACTCCGGGCGGCCCGCCCGTTGACGGTTCTCCTGGTCACCCACGGGTTGGATGAGGCCGTGTACTTGGGGAGCCGGGTGCATGTGATGTCCGCCGGCCCCGGGCGGATCGCGAATGTACTGGACATCGCGGGGGACAAGCCCCATGACCGACTGGACCCGGAGTATGGCAGACAGGTCGAGGAGGTGCGCCGGGGCATCGAGAGGGAGCTGTTGTGGCCGTGCCACTCCTGAGGACCCTGCTGTTTTGCGCCTATCTCCTGGGCGCGGCGTTTTCCGCTACGGCCGCGGAGGGCGTGGACGCGCTGGGGCGCACGGTTCGGGTCGGCTCTCCCGGGCGCGTGGTCTCGCTGGTGCCCAGCGTCACCGAGATCCTATTCGCCCTGGGGGCCGGAGAGCGGGTGGTCGGTGTGACCCGGTTCTGCGATTTCCCCGGCGAGGCGACCCGCCTCCCCAAGGTCGGCGGCTTCACGGACCCAAGCCTGGAAGCCGTGGTGGTCCTGGCCCCTGATCTGGTTTTCGCCGCCGCCGGGGGAACCCCGCGCTCGATCGTCGAACGGCTGGACGCCATGGGGGTTCCCGTGTACGTGGTGGACCCGCGTTCCTACCGGGACACCGCCGAAACGATCCGCGGGATCGGTTCGCTCAGCGGGACCTCCCCACGTGCGGAACAGTTGGCGGCGGAACTCGAGGCCACGGCGCAGGCCATCGCTGCGCGTGCCCCCCGGGTTCCGCCGCGGGTGCTGGTTTGCGTGATGACTCGGCCCCTGGTCGTTGCCGGCCCGCGAACCCTGGCCGGAGACCTGGTGGGGCGGGTCGGCGGCGCCAACGTGGTGCCCGACGGCCCGGCCAGGTACCCCACCTGGAGCATGGAGGGGGTGCTGGGTGCCGACCCGGACGTGATCGTCATCTCGGCCCACCCTGGGGACCTGGACCCCGAGCAGGTGTTCTCCCCCTGGCCGGAGCTCCGGGCCGTCGCCGCCGGACGCGTGGTCGTCGTGGAGGCTGACTGGATCCACCGGCCCGGCCCGCGCCTGACCCGGGGACTCGAGGCGCTCTCTCGCGCCGTGGCCGGTTCGCCCTGATGTCCGGACGGCGTATGGCCTGGGGAGCGCTCCTGGTGCCCGGCCTGGTGGCAGCTTTCGCCCTCGCCCTGGGCGTCGGGGCCACCGACCTGTCTCCTTCCGAGGTGGTGGAGATCCTTTTCGGCAACGGGGCCGACGGGGTCCACGCCGCGGTGGTGATGCGAGTGCGGTTGCCCCGGGCCCTGTTGGCCGCGCTGGTGGGGGGCGCGCTCTCGGTGTCGGGGGCGGCGTTCCAGGCGACCCTCCGCAACCCCCTGGCCGACCCGTACCTGCTGGGGGTTTCCGGCGGCGCCGCTCTCGGCGCCGGAATCGCGTTGGTGATCGGGGGCGGCAGTTCGGCGGCTGTTCCGGCAGCGGCTTTCGCGGGAGCCCTCGCTGCCCTGGCGGTGGTGTACGTGGTGGCGCGGGCCCATCAGGGAGGGGCGCACACCCTGATCCTGTCGGGAGTGATGGTGGGGACGTTCTGCTCCGCGGGGCTGCTGTTCCTGCTCTGGACCCTCCCTGCCGACCCCTCCCGGTCCGCCCTGTTCTGGTTGGCCGGAGACCTCGGCGGCGGGGATGTGAGCCGGCTCGGTCCTGTTGCGGTGCTTGCGGCGACGGCGTTCGCGGCCCTGTGGGTGGGCGGCCCCTCCCTGGACCTGCTCTCCCAGGGCGAGGCCACGGCCTCGGACCTCGGGCTGGACGTGGGGCGCACAAGGTTGTGGGTGTTTGCCGCCGCCGGGTTGCTCACCGCCGCGGCCGTGGCGATGGCGGGCCTGGTCGGGTTCGTGGGCCTGGTGGTTCCCCACGCGGTGCGGGTGGTGTGGGGACCCACCCATCGGCGCCTGCTGCCGGCCGCGGCGGTTGCCGGGGCGGCGTTCCTGCTCCTCGCGGATGCGGTGGCCCGCAGGGTACTGGCTCCGGCCGAGGTGCCCGTTGGGGTGGTCACCGCCCTGGTGGGCGCGCCGTTCTTCCTGATGCTGTTGAGAAGGCGTGGAGGCAAGGCGTGATACGGGTCCGGGGACTGTCTTTCTCCTTCGGTGAGCACCCGGTGCTTCGGGACGGGGCGTTCCATGTCGCCCGGGGTGAGGTCCTGGGCATTCTGGGTCCCAACGGGTCCGGGAAGTCCACGCTACTGGCGCTTCTCCGCGGGACGCTGCGGCCCGACAGCGGATCGGTGGAGATCGACGGCCAGCCGCTCCGGGGCATGCCCCGGCGGCAGGTCGCGCGCAGGATCGCGGTGGTGCCCCAGTCGGTGGTTCCCACGTTCCCCTTCCCCGTGCGGGAGTTCGTGGCGATGGGGCGTTTCCCCCACCGGTCCCCCCTGGGGGGGGGCACGGCACGGGATGAGTCGGCGGTGGCGTTCGCCCTAGACCACACCCGGACCCGGGACCTCTCCGAGCGGCCGGTCACCGAGTTGAGCGGCGGCGAGTTGCAGCGGGTAGCCCTGGCCCGGGCCCTGGCCCAGGAGGCGCCGATCCTGCTGCTGGACGAGGTGACGAGCCACCTAGACATCGATCACACCCTGGAGGTCATGGAGCTCGTGTTGGCGTTGAACCGCGACCAGGGGTTGACGGTGGTCCAGGTCTCGCACGACGCGGAACTGGCGGCGGCCAGCTCGGATCGCCTACTCCTGCTCTCCCGGGAGGGCCGAATCGTCTCTGTCGGTGCCCCGGAGGCCGTACTCACCACGGAAAACCTCCGTGAGGTGTACCGGGCCGATCTCACGGTGGAACGCAACCCCCACAATGGCCTGCCTTGGATCGTACCTGCCGTGGGGTTCAGCGCAGGACGCCGTGGCCGGGATGAATCGTAACCGGATGGGTGCTCTATCGGTACAATGCGGCATGCGTTTGGGACCTGCGATGCCTGACTTCCCGGCGCGAGCGTGCGAGGAGAGGAGAATCCCGGTGCCGGGGAGAGGCGTTCTGAAGGCGCGATGGGTGTCGCGGATGAGGGGGGGGCGCCGCGGGGCGGCCCTGTGTGCTCTGCTTCTGGCGGGAGCGCTTCTCGGGGGGTGCCAACTGGAACTCGACGGGCTCTACGCCCTGCGCCTGGACCACGAGCCGGCGGAGGTGGAGTGGCGCGCGGCGGTGCCGTTGCGGTTGTTGGCCTCCGGGGGGAGGACCAGCCGCCCTGGGGACGGCGACGTGGATGGGAACATGGTTCACGCTTCCACGGCCAGCTGCCACCACGGCACGAAGGTGCCCCCGGTCCAGGTGGACCTCCGGGCGTTCTACACGGCGGAACGGCTGTACCTGCGTGTCACATGGGTCGATCCGACCGAGGATCTGGGGCCCAGTTGGAGATGGGACGAGGCCGGATGGACGGCGGGCAGTTCCCGGGAAGACGGGCTGGGGCTGTTGTGGGGAACCGAGGGCCGGGGCTTCTCGTGCTTCGCCTCCTGCCATCTGGAGGACTGGCGGATGGCCGATCCCCGGGCGTTCGCCGATTACCGGATGGCCGCCCCCAAGGGGGAGGTGCAGGATTTCTGGATCTGGAAGGCCGGCCGCGGCGGCAACGGGGGTATGGTCGAGGATGCGCGCCTCAACCCGGAGGGCCGGGCCGGAGACGTTCCCGGAGAGCTGTACGTCGCCAACTCCCTGCGGTCACGCAACGAGAAACCGAATCCCTTCGGGGCGGGGGACGTGCCCTGGCGGGCACCGGACCCGGATCCCACCGCCCGGGCTCCGGCCTACCTGCCACGGAATCCGACACCCGGATGGGTCGAGGTCGACGGCAGTGGGGGCTGGGTCGAGGGACGGTGGGAGGTGACGCTCAGCCGTGCCTTGGTACCCCTGGGGATGGATGACCGGGAGTTCCGGGAGGGGGGCGAGTACCTCTTCGGGGTGGCAGTTCTGGACGGGGTTGAAAAGGATCATCTGGCGGTGCCGGCGCCGGTGCGTTTGATTCTGGTCAGCAGATCTACACTTGCGGGGGACGTGGGACGTTTGAGATGAAAATACGCAATCTGGCTGTCGCTCTCGGCCTTTTCCTGATCCTAGTTTCCTGCCGTGGGGAGCCCCCGGCGGGCGGCAACGCATTGACCCGGGTGCAGGGGCGGGTGATGCTCCCCGTTCCACGAGCCTTCGTAGACGTCTACCGCCCCGGTGAAGACATCCGGGGACCCCCGTATCAACAGTTGGGTCCGTTGGGAGAAACCGCCGAGTTCTCCATCGCCCTGCCCCGAGGGGAGTACACCCTGGTCGCCCGGCGACGCCAGAACGCCGACGAAACCGGGCCGGTCCGGGACGGCGACGTCAAGAGCGACCCGGTGAAGATTCGCGTGGACGACTCCGGGGAGGTGAATCTGGACATCCTGGCGTATGTCAAACAGGGGAACCCGAAGGAGTCCTTGGGGGAGGATATCCAGTGGCTGTCGTCGGTCACTGGGCGTGTTCTCGACCCGGAAGGAGAACCTGTGGGGGGGGTGCGGGTGCACATCTACGACCACGTGCAGATGTCAGAGCGCCCCAAGTACGTGTCCGCCAAGACCGGTCCTGACGGACGCTACGAGGTGAAGCTTCCGACGGGAGGCACCTACTACCTGTGCGCCCGGGACAAGTACGGGGGCCCACCCAAGGTCGGGGACCTGTACGGTCGCTACGACCAGGGGACCGTGGAGCCCTCGGCGGTGATCGTGCCCAACGAGAGTGGGGTCAGCGATGTCGACATCACGGTCCACACGGTCTGGTGACCCGCCCGTGACAGTCTGCAAGCCAGGCAACCGGACCGGCAGTTTCCCCCGGCACCGCGGCTTGGCTCGCGTCCTGCTTTGGTGGCCGTGGGTGTTGTTTGCCGGATTGGTCGCGTGCGGGGTTCCTGAACCGGTCAACGTGGAGACCCTGAAGGAACGGCTCTCTGAGGGCGATCAGGCTGCCACGGTCCAGTTGGTGGAGTTGCTGGGCCGGGCGCACGGGCAGGACATTCGGTCGGAGGCCTACAAGGTGCTGCAGGCCGCGGGCGAAGCGAGCCGGAACGCGGTCCTGCCCGCGTGTCGCGATGCGGATCCGGTGCGAAGGGAACACGCGCTGGCCCTGGCCGCAAGCCTGAAACTGCCGGAGGCTGCGGGCGAGGCGTTGCGGGCCCTCACCGACGGTGGCTTTCCGCGTCGCTATGTTGCCGCGTGGGTGTTGGGCGACCTGGGGGACCCGGCGGCGGGCGAACCGTTGGTCGCCGCGTTGGGCGATGGGGACACGGAGACCGCAAGAGAGGCGGCTCGCTCTCTTACCAAACTCGGCAAGCCGATCGTGCCGGTTCTCCTGGGTGCGTTGCCGTCCATGGGCGCCGAGCCGCGTCTGTATGCCCTGCGGATTCTCGGTGAGGTCGGCGATCCTGCCGCGCTGGAATCCCTGGTGTCCTCCCTGGCGCAGGCCGAGACCCGTGCCGTTGCGGCGTGGGCCTTGGGGAAACTGGGCCAAACCGCTGCTGGTCCCGCACTGATGGCACACCTGTCGGACCCCCTCTGGCAGGTTCGCCTGGAGGTGGCGCGGGCCCTCGGCTTTCTTGGCTTCCAGGACGCGGGCGCGTCCCTCGATGCGTTGCGATCCTCGGATCCGGTGATCCCCGTGCGTGAGTGGGCCGCCCGCAGCCTCGGGCTGCTGCAGGGGACCTCCCAAACCTATCCGGATGCCCAGGGCAAGGAAGTTATTCCGGGGAGCTTGTTCCGGTGACCCGCTGGGGAGCGAAGGCCGGTGACCGGGCCCGGACTGCGTCCCGGGGCCGGCGGGTGGGGACGGAGAGAACCGTATGGATCTGACCAGGGTTCCGGGGATCGGATTTCTGTTGCACAGCGCGGTTCCCCAGCGGGTTGTCCAACTTCTCCTCCTCGTCGGCTACGTGGGGTTGGTCGCCTCGGGGCTCGGGGTGGACGCGATCCCGGGAATACCCGAGATGCACCCTCGCATGTACACCCACGCCAGCACCCTGTTGTTTTGGGTGGTGTGGCTGATGGGCCTGGTGTTCCTGGCCCCCCTGGGGGCTCGCCTGTGGTGTTCGGTGTGCCCGCTGGGGTGGGTGGCGGAGACGATCGGCCGGCGGGGGCTGGGGATGGCCTGGCCGACGTGGGTACGCTCGGGGGCGGGGACCCTGGCGCTGTTCGCGGGGGGAGTGGCAGTTGTCGTGTGGGCGGAAGCCCACAAGAGCCCCCACAGGACGGCGATTGTCATCGCGGCAGTGGGGTTGATTGCACTGATCGCTTCACTTTGGTGTCGACGGTCGGCGTTTTGTCGCGGACTGTGTCCGGTGGGCTCGGTACTCCATCTGTATAGCCGGATGTCCCCCCTGGGGATTCGTCCGCGAGATCCGGATCGGTGTCGGAACTGCTCTGGCCGGTCGTGCACCAGTCAGAAGTCGAGCTGGTTGCGGCGTGATCTGGGCAACTGGGTAATGCAACGTAAGGTCTTCCGGGGCGGTTGCCCGGTGGCGCTGTTTCCCCCACAGATGGACCAGGGAGCCTGCCTGTTGTGTATGAGATGTGTCAGGCAATGCTCCGCCGGCAACCTGGGGCTCTACTGGGGGCGAGCGGAGAATGGGGCGAGTGCTACCCTGGATCGCTCCCGGACGATCTTCCTGATGTTGCTTCTGGGGTTGGTGTCCCTGGCCTTGCTCCGGACTTGGCCGGATGCCCGCAGTGTCCTTTCGCCGGGAGTCTTTCCTCCGGAATGGTTTTCATCGCTCTGGATCGCCGTGGCGCTGCCGATTCTGTTCCTTTTCGGGCCCGCTTTACTCAGGGTGGCAGGGGTGCGACTGGGAGGCACGGAGGTGGCGTCCCCGGGGTGTGAGCGAATGCCGGCGTACCAGGCTGCAACACCGACGGTGCCTCTCTGGGCGACCATGGCGAACCATCTTCCTGCGTTCATCGGTCCATTGCTCGGCGCTCACGCGGCGCTGGCCCTGGTGAAGCTTAATGCAAAGCTGGCGTATGTGAACTACCTCTTTTACGACCCCCTCGGTGCGAGCACCTACCTGGCGATTCGGGTGGCCAAAAGCCTTCCCACTCCCGACCTCCTGATTCCGCTTCCTCAACTTCGTTGGCTCGCCCTGGCCTGTTTTGCCTTGGGAACCACCGCTGGGATCTGCGAGGCATGGCGGAGATGGGCTTGGCGCGAACCTGACGGCGTTGCTGCCGGGTACGGAATATCCTTCGCATTGGTGAGTGTTCTTTTGGGAGCGACCCTGGTCCACTGGTTGTTCTAGTACCGTTTCCCGCCCTGTCATCCGTTGATCTGGACCAAATCCGTATCTGCCTGTGTTCCCCACGTAACCGATATTCTTGAGCGATGTACTTACATCTACTTGGATAGTTGTCCTAGCGTATGGGTCAGTATAATCGCAGGCTCTGACGGCGTTCTTTTGGGGGTTTCCCGCCAGGAAAGGATTCGGAGAATGGCCAGAATCAGCGTGCAACGGGGGCCGGGGGCCGTCTTTCTCTGGGTGGGAGTACTGCTGCTCGGGTGGGCGGCGGCAGCCTGGGGGCAGCCTCCAGTCAAACCCCTGGCGCTGGGAGTGAAGGCCCCGGCGGCCGACCCTGAGGAAGTGCGCAAGGTCTACGCGCCATTCGTCAAGATACTGGGGCAGCGATTGGGACAGGAGGTCGTGCTGGAGCCCCATGGGAACACAGCCGACCTCGGACGTGCAGTACAGGCTGCGGAAATCGACTTCCTGCTGCTGTCGCCCACCGACTACCTCGAGGTTCATGCTGCCAGTGGGGCCGAGGCGATCGCCAGCAAGCTGAACAAGGGGGGAACCCCATACTGCCAGGGGACGATCGTCACCCGTCGCGACAGCGGGATCGAATCCATCGCAGACCTAAAGGGGAAACGTTTCCAGTTCGGCCCGCTGGGTACTTTCAACAAGTACTGGGCCGCGTTGGCGGCACTCATGGGAAGCGGTCTGGACGCGCAACGAGACGTGGAGGTTTCCGGTTACGGGGAGGGTTGCGACGGCATCGCGGATTGCGTCCTCCGTGGCGAATCGGACGCCGGCGTGATTTGCGATTACTCCTGGGATGGATGGACGGACCGAGCGGAGGGCCAGAGGTACGTCGAAGAACTCAAGGTGTTGGGAGCGGGGCCCCGGCTAAGGGACGACGCAGTCGCAGTCGCCCCCCACTTAGGCCCGGATCAACGCCACCGGCTGGTGAATGCCCTGCTATCGCTCGATGGCGAGGACGCCCTGTTGGCACCGCCCCTTAAGGCGAAGGGCTTTGCAGTTGGCAGCGATACAGACTACGACGAGTTGCGGAGCCTGATGCAGAGACTGGACGGTTAGGCCGAAGTCCCGTCGGAACAATCGTTGTCGTACAGACCATCTCCGGAGGTGGAGCTTGTTGCGCGCCTTTCGGGCGTCGCCCTTTGACGGCACCGCTTGGGACGGCGACGGGGCGACTGGCGGGCAGGCAGGTATCCCGTTCCGTGGTTTGAGGCCGAACCGGAGCCCCTGGCCAAGGCACCACCGCGGGTTGCATGTGTGGGTAACCCTGGCGGGCCATCTCCCGGCGTTTGTTGGGCCGCTGCTCGGGGCCCACGCCGCGTTGGCTCTGGTGAAGATGAACGCCAAGCTTGCCTACGTCGGTTACCTCTTCTACGACCCCTTCGGGGCGAGTACCTACCTGGCGATTCGCGTTGCCAAAACCCTGCCACCCCGGACCGGCTGATTCCGCTTCCCCAGTTGCGTAGGCTCGCCCTGGCCTGTTTCGCCCTGGGAACCATCGCCGGGGCTCGCGAGGCGTGGCGCGAACTGGGCGGTGCCGCCCGCGGGTATGGGGTGTCCTTCGTTCTGGTTGCTGGTCTCCTCGGCGCCGCGCTCGTGCACTGGCTGTTCTAGCCGGATCCGTTCTCCCGTGCCGGGCCAGAGGGCACGGGGGTAAGGGTGCAGTTCAGGTGTTTGCGCACCACGGGACCGTTCTTGGACTCGACCAACGCGTTGCCGTTGGTTCTGCGGGCACGGGACTTGGTGAACTCCTGGATCATCAATTTCTTGAGCCGGGGGGCCACGCGCTTGTTGATGCACTCGAAGCTGTTGTCGGCGTGGAATCCCAGCACGAAGAAGGGGAAGGCTCGCAGGAGGGCCGCCAGCACCGGAAGCAGGAAGCGTTCAGAGATCCGTTCGACAGTGCCGACACGCTAGAACTGGGTCACCTCGTCGACGAGGTTGATGTGGAAGAGCCCCCGGTGCCGTCCAGATCGCTTTGGTGGACGGAATCTACGCGCAGAAAGCCCGGACGCTTGTCAGGGCGGGGTTTACGGCGCTCACCGATGGCCACCTTGACGGGGCGGGTCTGGTCGAACGGGCCGCGTACACGCCGATAGGTCTTTGAGTGGCGCAGGTTGTAGGGGTGGCCGTTGGAGATCGTGGCCAGACGCTCGAAGCGCGCGTCGCCAAAGAGCCTATAGACACGCTCACAGAGCTTGCGGGTGGCGGGTCCGGAGAGGGTGTCGTGGAGGGCATCGACCTAGGCCCGCAGGCGAACATCGGCCCGAGTGTAGCGGCGTGCAAACGGCTTGCTCGGCCGGCCACTGCGGTCGCAAATCCTTCCGGTATCGCGGAACTGCTGGATGAGCCGCGTTACCTGCGCCCGTGACAGACCGGTGACCTTTTCCAAGTAGCGGCGCACCAGGCCCTTGTCGGCCTTGCCCAGCCGCGTATAGGCAAACCGGCACAACTCGGCCGTAAGCCACGCATAGGCCGCGTCGCGGGTCGGAGCGCCGAAACCGAGGGACTCAGCGCCGGTAAGGAAGGCACGCACTTGCTCCAGTGTCTGGAGCCCTTGGGTCTTGAGTGTCACGATCATCCTCCGATGATCCCAGACTCCCGACCGCTTCAGGCTCACCTCACGTTGGAATCACGTCCTCCCTTCAGGCTCATGTCTCATTGGAAGAGGCTAGTCCTTTGCCACGGCCCAGCCCTGTGCTATCATCCCGCGGCTAGTGGAACCACCCCTGGGAGAGGACCCAT
>JARGFW010000190.1 GCA_029211085.1 Deferrisomatales bacterium
TGCCGGGGCCCCTGCGGCGGTGGATCAAGGGGTGGCTCGCGCCCCTGCCCCGCTTCACCGCGGCAACGTGCACCGGCTGCGGGGTATGCGTGGCGGCGTGCCCGGCGGAGGCCCTGCACCCCGGGACCCCGCCGGAGCTGACCCAGGAACTCTGCCTGCGCTGCTACTGCTGCCAGGAACTGTGCCCCCAAGGGGCGGCCCACGTGCCGCGGCGCCGCTTCCTCGGCCGCGGGCAATAGGAGGATGAAGATGGAGGGCGTTTTCGTCGGCATCGACGTGGGCGGTACCCATACCGACGGGGTGGCCGTCGCTGAGGGGCGCATCATCCATAAAGTGAAGGTGCCCACCCGCAGCGATGACCTGCGGGGTTGCACCCTGGCGGCCCTGGGCGCCCTGCTGGAGGAGCTGTCCCCGGCCGCGGTGAGCCGAGTGGTGCTGTCCACCACCCTGGTGACCAACGCGGTGGTGCAGGGTGACCTGGACCCCACCGGCACCCTGCTGTGCGCCGGCCCGGGGATCAACCCCGCGCTGCATGCGCCCGGCGGAGAAACCCGGGTGGTCCCAGGCGCCGTGGACCACCGCGGCCGGGAGATCACCCCGCTGGACGAAGCCGCCGTGATCGATGCGGTCGCGGGGTTTCGCGCCGCCGGCGTCCGGGCCGTGGCGGTGGTGGGCAAGTTCTCGGTGCGCAACCCCACCCACGAGTTGCGCATCGCCGAACTGGTCGGCGAGGGGTTCGACGCCGTCTGTCTCGGACACACCCTCTCGGGATCCCTGAACTTTCCCCGGCGGGTGGCCACCGCGTACCTCGCTGCCGGGATCAGCCGCCACCACCGCGCCTTCGTCGGCGCCATGGCCGCGGCCCTGAAGGAGTTCGGCGTGGACGCGCCTCTCTATCTGCTGCGGGCGGACGGCGGCACCCAGTTGGCCCAGTCGTTCCGCAACCCGGCGGAGGCCGCCCTCTCCGGGCCGGCGGCCAGCGTGATGGGGGTGGAGGCCCTGGGCCGGGTGGACCAGGAGACCCTGGCCCTGGACATCGGCGGGACCACCACCGACATTGCCCTGTTCTCCGCCGGGGCTCCCCTGCTGGAACCCCGGGGCGCCACCATCGGCGCGCACCGCACCCAGATCCGAGCCCTGTTCACCCGCTCCACCGGCGCCGGGGGAGACAGCGTGGTGCGGGTGGAGAACGACCGTCTGCTGGTCGGCCCCCAACGCCTCGGGCCACCGGCGTGCCTGGGGGGCATCCATCCAACTCCCACCGACGCCCTGGTGGCGCTGGGGCGCGTCCTGGGGGACGAGGAGGCCGCTGCCCTCTCCCTGGAGCCCCTGGCCCGGGTGCTCGGCGTCACCGTGGAACAGACCGCCCGGCAGGTGCTGCGGGAGCTCGCCGCCAGCATCGCCGCTGCCGCTCGGGGGTTCGTGGCGGAGGTCAACGCCCAGCCGGTCTATACCATCCACGAACTGCTCAGGGGCCACCGGGTCGCCCCCGTGCGGGCGGTGGCGGTGGGCGGACCGGCCCGAGCCCTGGCGCCGTACATCGAGGAGGCCCTGGACCTGCCGGTGCACGTGCCGAACCACTTCGACGTGGCCAACGCGGTGGGGGCGGCCCTGGCCCGGGTAAACCTGGAGGTGAACCTGATCGCCGACACCGCCCGCGGCTTCGTCTCGATCCCGGAGGCGGACCTGTACCGGAAGGTGCCCAGCGGCTACAGTCTGGCCGAGGCCGAGGCCGAGGCCCTGGACGCCCTGGCCTCCCTGGCCGAGCGCCAGGGGTTGTTGGATCCCGACGCCACCCGGGAGGTTACGGAGAGGGAGAGCTTCCGGGTCATCCAGGGCTACTCGGCCGCCGGCAGCATCCACTACCTGCGTGCCCAGATCCGCCCGGGTATCCTGGGCAAGGCGGTTTGAAGGGCTGGTCAGCGGACCGGCTGGACGGCTGGGAGGCCGTCACCCGTCACTCGTCACTGTTCTTGGAGACACGCGCATGCCCCCACTGACCGCCGCCAGTCGCACCGGCATCGTATTCTTCCCAGCCTTCGACTGGGCCATCGACCCGACCCACCCGGAGCGGGAGGAACGGCTGCTCTACACCCGGGACCAGATCTTCGAGGAAGGCCTGCTGGACATCGACGGCATCCTCGAGTTCACCCCCGCGGTGGCCACCCTGCAGGATGTGGAGCGGGTGCATTCCTGCTATCCCGACAGCCGCACCCAGACCAGCAATAGCCACCTGGTCAGCGCCGGCGGGGCGATCACCGCCGGGCGCAAGGTGCTCGACGGCGAGGTGGCGCGGGCGTTCGCCCTGGTGCGCCCGCCGGGCCACCACGCCTGCCGGGTGGTGCGCGGGCTGCGGGGGTTCTGCATCGTCAACATCGAGGCGGTGATGATCGAGCACCTGCGCCGCCACTACCGGGATCTCAGGGTGGCGATCGTGGACACCGACTGCCACCACGGGGACGGCACCCAGGACGTCTACTGGCACGACCCGGACACCCTGTTCATCTCCCTGCACCAGGACGGCCGCACCCTGTACCCGGGCACCGGGTTCCCCAACGAGGCCGGGGGCCCCAACGCCTACGGCACCACACTGAACGTGCCCCTGCCCCCGGGCACCACCGACGAGGGCTATCTGTACGTGATGGACCACCTGGTACGCCCGGTGCTGGACGACTGGAAACCGGATCTGGTGATCAACTCCGCGGGCCAGGACAATCATTTCAGCGATCCGCTCACCAACATGAAGATCACCGCCCGGGGCTACGCCGAACTGACGCGACGGCTGCGACCCGACATCGCGGTGCTGGAGGGCGGCTACTCGGTGCAGACCGCTCTGCCCTACATCAACGTGGGCATCCTGCTCGCCCTGGCGGGGTTGGACACCGACCACCTGATCGAGCCGGACCTGGTGCCCGGCAAGCTGCAGCAGAGCCAGGAACAGAGCGACTACATCGCGCGGGTGTGCGACGTGGTGCTGGGTCTCTACCACGGCCGGGAGGCGTTGGCCGCGAAGGAGTTCGGGGGGAGCACCCACCACGAGGTAGATCGCGAGGTGTTCTACGACGGCGCGAACATCACCGAGTCCCAGCACGAGAAGGCGCGGGTGTGCGGGGATTGCCCCGGGGTGGTCACCGTGGAGAGCCAGGTGCGGGGCCAGGGGCGCCTGCTGGCGGTGGACCTGCCCCGGCGTTGCTGCCCCGCTTGCAGAGCCGAGGGGGCGGAGGCCTACGCCTGGGCCGACGAGGAGCGCTTCGCGGTGATCGAACTGCGCGACCGCCCCGCCGACCGGATCCTGCGCAAGGGCAGCCTGGTCCGGGGAGGGGAGGGGCGGACGTGACCGGCGGGTCCGTGCACGGCTACACGGGCCAGGAAGACGCACGCCTCGTGGGCCGGGCGAACCTCCTCACCGACCTGCTGCAACGGGATACCCGCTACCCGAAGGCCACCGGCCCTTTGAGATCACGGATCGTGATCTCAAACCAGCCTACTCCCCAGTGGAGAACTGGAAGGGGAAGTCCGGCGGGAAGAGTTCTTCGTTGCGCCGGACGGCCCGGAGCAGGACGCGGGGCCCCGCGCCCGCTCCTTTGAGCCGTCACGTTTCATCCCTCGGGCACCGTTCGGCATGGAAACCCAGCAGGATCCCCCGCGCGTGCCCGATCCCACCGAAAACTGCTCTCTTCGCGCCGACACGACCCTCCGGCGGAGCCGAAGGCAGGGAACCTCGGCCGGTGGGGCTTCAGGTCTTTGCGGGTAGATACCCCATGCCCCCGATCAGGAACCACGCGCCGCCCCGGCGACCCCACACGTGGATGGCGCGCAGCGGCGTCTGCTCGGAGGGCGGGGGGAGGCCCGGGCCGGCGATGGTCCGGAGCAGGTGCACGATGGCGGTGTCGCCCGCGACGTTCAGCCGCACGGGCCGGAGCGACGGCAGCACCGGCTTGGCCCGGTATATGGCCAGGGTCGTGGCCAGGGCGGTCTTGTCCTGGGGTGCATCCGCGGTGTGGGGCCAGCCGAGAAAATCCTCGGAGACCAGGGCGAGCGCGCCGGCGTCTCCCCGGTAGAAGAGAGCCCAGTACTCCTCCTCTCGCCGCCACACCTGCTGCTGATCGGGGCCGAGTTCAGCGGGATCTTGCCCAAGGTCTTGAGGGTTCATTCCAGTTCCTTTCTCTGGTGTGGGGAAGCGCTCGGGACTTCTGACTCTGCTTGCCGCTCTGGAAGCCCCGCCGGTGCGGCCTCGTCCTCAGCCCGGCGCCGGGACTCGGGCCCGGGCCCCCCGGCTGAGGATGGCCAACAGGCCGGCGGCGGTGAAGAGTGCCGCTGCTCCCGTGCCGAAGGCGGCGATGTAGTGGCCGCTCACGTCGAAGACATACCCCCCGATCGCCGGGCCGGCGGCGGCTCCCATCGCCCACCCCCCGGACATCACCCCCATGATGGTGCCCAGGCTCCGGGTGCCGAACAGGTCCACCGTGAGCACGGTGGTGATGGTGCCGGCGCCCCCCCACAAGAACCCGTAGACCGCGCCGAACAGGTAGAGCATCCACAGCTGGTGGGCCACCATGAGCCACAGCAGGGCTCCGCACTGCACCAGGAGACAGACGACCCCGAGGGCCCCGGGTCCGACGCGGTCGCAGAGCCGCCCGAAGACCAACCGGCCGAGGATGTTCGCCAGCCCCATCAGGCTCAGGATGAGGGAGGCATCGATCAGGGAGACGCCCATGCCGACGGCGTAGGGGACCACGTGGATGAACACCATGTGCAGGCTCAGGGAGAGCAGGAACCAGGCGGCCGCCAGAAGCCAGAACGGCCGCACCGCGAACGCCTGGCGCAGGGTCAGCCCCTGGCGCCCCTTGTCGGCTGCAGCGTCGGAGGTCTTCTCCGGCGGCGGGCGTGGTCCCCCGTCGGGGACGCACCCCGCGTCCCCGGGGTCCTTGATCAGTAGCAGTGCCGCGCCGATCATGGCGGCTGCGGTGATGCTCCCCATGACCACGAACGCCGTGCGCCATTGGTAGTGGGCGATGAGGAAGGTGGCAAACGGGGCGATGACGATGGCGCCCACGCCGCCCCCCGAGGAGGTGATGCCCACCGCCACGCCCCGCCGTTCGAGAAACCACCGCGAGGTGGTGGTGTTGACGACCCCGTAGATGGCGCCGGTCCCCAGGGAAAGCAACAGGCTGTAGGTGACGAACAGCTGCCACACCGCTCCCGCCCGGCTGGTCAGCAGGAAGCTCAAACCGGTGAACGTCCCCAGGAAGATCCCGACCCGCCGGGGTCCGTAGCGGTCCAGGGCCCAGCCCCCCGCCGCGGCCAGCAGGCAGCACAGCAGCATGTAGACGGAGAAGATCCCCGAAGCGGCCCCCCGGGTCATGGCGAACTCGGTCTCGATCGAGTTCAGGAAGATTCCGTAGGAGTAGCGCGCGCCGATGCCGGCGAAGCCGATGGTGAAACCGGCGGCGACGATCACCCAGCCGTAGAAGATCGTGCCGCCGCGCTGTGCAGGGGGAACGGTCCGTGGGTGCCGTTCGAACCCCGCGTGCGGTTCCGGTGCCGCGCTGGACGGCCCGTGGGCCTTCACCCTAGCCCTGCTCCCGGCGTTCCAGACCCAGTTCCCGCAGCTTGGCTGCAGTGGGCACCCCGGTGTCCCGGTCCCAGCCCATGACCGCGTAGTACTCGGCGCGCAGCTGCGCGAAGCTCTCGCGATCCACGACCTCGCCCTGGCTTGGCCCGGCGGTGGAAGCCTCGGAGAACAGCCGCTCCGGCAGGGTGTCGTCCCCGGGTCCGAACCCCTCGCGCAGGTTGAACAGGCGCGTCAGGTTCCAGGCCCGCTCGGCCACGGTGCGCAGGTCGTCCCGGGTGAACGGCCGGCCGGTCGCCGCGGCGATCGCCGCCGCGTGGTCCTCCTGGGTGATGGCGAAGGCGCCGAACAGGCAGGCGATGACGCAGTCGCAGGAGGCGTAGGCGATTTGCAGTTCCCGCACCATGCCTGCCTTCCCCGCGTACGCGTACCGGTCTACCGGGACGGGCAGGCCCATGAGTTCCGTGCGCAGGGTGTTGGCGCGCACGTGGCAACCGCCCCGGTCGGACACGGCGTAGGTCAGGCCCTGACCCTTCATGCCCCGGGGGTCGTACCCGGGCAGTTCCATCCCCTTGACGTGGATGGCGAAGTCCCGTGACCCTGGGATCTGTTCCGAGGCCCGCTTCACCCCCTCGGCCAGCAGCGCCCCCACCCCTTCCCGGCGGGCGATGCAATGGACGGCGGCGAGCAGCGCCTCTCCGTTGCCGAAGCGCAGGTCCAGGCCGTCCACGTCCTGGTCCGACAGCAGACCCCGCTCGCGGCACTCCATCGCGAAGCCGATGGTGACGCCGCAGGAGATCGTGTCGATGCCGTAGTCGTCGCACAACTGGTCGGCGGCGATGATGACCCCCGGGTCGTCCACCCCGCAGTTGGCGCCGAAGGCGTACATGGTCTCGTAGTCCGGGCCCTCGGTGATGTACTCCCCGTCGGCTCGGGAGGCCCGGGTGTCGCGGCTGCAGCCGATGGGGCACGCGTAACACGAGCGGGGCCGGAGTTGATGGCGGTGAAACGCGTCGGCGTTGATCTCCTCCGTGCCGGCGAAGGTGTTTTCCTGCCAGTTGCGGGTGGGCAGGGTGCCGGTGGCGTTGGTCAGGTCGATGGTCCGCATGGTGCCCGCGCTGCGGAACGCGCCGCCCTTGCCCACCACGGGGTGGGCCGACGTCTGCCGCAGGCAGCGCCGCGCGATCTCCTGGAACGCCGCTTCGTCGGCGATGGGGATCCGGCGTTCGCCCCGCACCACCACGGCCTTGAGGTTCTTGGAGCCCATCACGGCGCCGGCCCCGCCCCGGCCGTGGACGCGTTTTTCGTTGACGATGCAGGCGTAGCGCACCCGGTTCTCGCCACCGATGCCGATCGCGGCGACGCTGGTGCGGTCCGGCCGGCCCCCCCCGTGGGCCTCCTTGAGCCGCCGCTCGGTCTCGAACACCGAGAGGCCCCACAGATCCCGGGCGCTCCGGAGTTGGACCCGGCCGTCTTCGACCAGGAGGTAGGCGGGCTCCGCCGACCGACCCGCGACCACCAACCCGTCGAGGCCCGCCCACCGGAGCCGGGCGCCGAAGATGCCCCCCGAGTAGGAGTCGAGGAACGTGCCGGTCAGGGGCGAGCGGGTCATCACCCCCGAGCGGGAGACCGCCGGGAAGCGCGTGCCGGTGAGCGGCCCGGTCAGGAACAGCAGCAGGTTCTCCGGGGCATAGGGGTCCGTGTGGGGTTTCAGGTGCTGGTACAGCAGGTGGGCGCCGAGGGCCTTGCCCCCAAGGAACGTCCGGGTGGTCTCCTCGGGCAGGGTTTCGACCCGGGTCGTCCCCCGGGTGAGGTCGATCCAGCCGATCCTGCCGATGTGTCCGGGTTGCATGGGTGCCTCCTCGGTGGCCGCGGTGCGGGTCTCAGTTGAGGGCGGAGCCGCCGTCGACGACGATGGTCTGGCCGCTGATGAAGTCGCTGTCGTCGGACGAGAGGAACACGATGGTCCCCATGAGGTCCTCGGGGACCTCCGGTCGCCGCAGACAGCGGCTGGCGACGATCTGGGCGCGCACCTGCTCGCTGTCCTGGGGGTGCTCCTTGAGGATCTCCGTCTCGGTGTAGCCGGGGGCGATGGCGTTGACGCAGATGCCGAACTCGCCGACCTCCCGGGCAAGGCTCCGGGTGAGGCCGACCACCCCCCCCTTGGTCGTCACGTAGTGGAGGAAATGGGGCAGCCCCTTGAAGAACGTCCCCGAGGAGATGTTGATGATCTTGCCCTTGCCCTGGGCCTGCATCTGGGGGAACACGGCCTTCGCGCACAGGAAGGGCCCCTTGAGGTTGACCGCCACCACCGCGTCCCACTCGGCGGCGCCGATCTCGTGGAACGGCTTCTTGACGAGGGCCGAGAAGTAGGCTGCGTTGTTGACCAGGATGTCGATCCGACCGAAGCGTTCCACCGTCTTCGCCGCCATCTCCGCGGTGCTCTGCTCGTCGGTGACGTCGGTGCGCACCGCCAGGGCCTCGCCGCCCTGTTCGGCGATCGCCCGGGCCACCGCCGTGCCGTCCGCGATGTCGGCGATGACGACCTGGGCACCTTCCCGGGCGAAGCGCAGCGCGTAGGCCTCCCCGAGGCCCTGGGCCGCGCCGGTGACGATCGCTACCTTTCCTTGCAGTTTCATGGGGTGCCTCCCTGTGGAAAAACGGCTTTGAAAAACGAGACCGCGAAAGGGCGGCCCATCGCGGTGCCGGCAGCCGAGGCCGTCAACGCGCACGCCCTCCGCGAACGCGGGCCCTTGCCTCCGGCGGTCCGGAACCTTGGAGGGTCGGTGCCGGGACGGTCCGCGATAGCCGGCCCTGGCGTGCGGGAGTCCTCTGGGGTTCGTCGCAACACCCGCCGGCCCGCCTCCGGCAAGACCCCTCGTCCACTTCGGGGGACAGCGATGCTTCCGAGCACATTCCAGCGTTCAGCTGTCAGCGATCCGTTGTCAGCTCGTCGACCCCGGAGCGGGGGGCGGACTGCCCTGGAGCTTGGGCTGGGGCCACCTTGTGCCGAGCACCGAGGTGCGGGTGGCTGTCAAAGCGGGGCGCCCCTGCGCCGCCGGACCGGACACCGGAACCCAATCGCCGGCCAATCCAGACTGGGCTCCGGGGCAGTCCGCCCCCCGCGTTGCCAGCAGCCGAGGCCCGTCGACGCACACGCCCACCGCCGATGCGGGGCCTTGCTTCCGGCGGGCCGGAACCTTGCAGCGCCGGTGCCGGGCCGGGCCGCGATAGCCGGTCCTGGCGTGCGAGAGTCCTCCGGCGTTCGTCGCGACCCCGGCCAGGCCTCCGGCAAGACCCCGCGTCCGCTCCGGGGGACAGCGATGCTTCCGAGTAACTTCAACTCTCAGCTTTCAGCGTTCAGCTTGTCAGCTCGCCAATCCCCGCGGCGCCGTTCGGCATGGAGGCTCAGGAAGAGCCGGCGCGGGCGTCGCGGCGAGCGGTATCGTCGGAGTAGTGGACCAGCACGTTCAGCACGGCCTGGCGGTTTTCCTGCTCCACCGCATGCAGCGCCCGCTCCAGTGCCCCCGGGAGGTCGGCGGCCCGTTCCACCCGCTCCCCGTAGCCCCCGGACGCTTCGACCACCCGCTCGTACGCCGGCGCCGGTTCCAGTCGGGTGAAGGCCGGGTCGGTCGCCCCGGCCGCCGCTCCGTCGGGGTAGAGGCTCAGGGTGGCCCGCCGCACGGCGCCCCACATGCGGTTGTTCACGATGATCGTCAGCGTGGGCAGCCCCATCGCGGCCGATACCAGGTGGGCCGGGGTCGGGTTGCCGAACATGTACGCGCCGTCCCCCACCAGGCAGATCACCCGGCGTTCCGGTGCCCCGAGTTTGAGGCCGAGGGCCGCGCCCAACCCCCAGCCCAGCCCCCCCGCGGAGCTGACCCCGAAGTAGGTGCCCGGCTCGGAGAACTCCAACAGGCCGATGGGCAGACTTGCGGTCTCGTTGACCAGGATGTCCCCGGGCTGCTTGAAGCGGGCGACCGCGGCCGCCACCGCGGCGGGGGTCAGGGGGCCGTCGCCGTCGGCGGCAGGGGCGGGGCCCCGGGCGGCGGGGCGGCGGGCGAGCCGCTCCCGGCGCGCGGCGATCCGCTCCGCGTCCCGGGCCGGACACTGCTCCAGAGCCCGGTCCAGGGCCTGCACGGTCGCTGCGGAGTCGCCGGTGATGGCCAGGTCGCAGCGGAACGAGCGCATCGGCAGGCGGTCGAACAGGGGGTCCGGGGCGATGTGGATCACCTTCGCCTGGGGGTTGACCCGGTGGAGCTGGGGCATCCAGGGTACGTCGCTGTCGAGCACCACGATGACGTCTGCGGTCCCCAGGAACGGTCCGGGATCGTGGCCCAGGTGCATCGGGTGCCGGGTGGGCAGACAGACGTAGCGCGGGCGGTAGGCCACCACCGGCAAGGCGTGTCGTTCGGCCAGGGACGCCAGGAGGGGAACCTCTGCGGGTTGCTGTCCGTAGCTCGAGGTCACGATCAGGGGTTGCTCGGCGGCGGCAAGCCACTGTGCCGCCTGGGCGACGGCCATCGGGGCGGGTGCCGGGGGGGCCGGGGGGCGGTGCT
>JARGFW010000191.1 GCA_029211085.1 Deferrisomatales bacterium
CAGGTTCCAGGTTCCAGGTTCCAGGTTCCAGGTTCCAGGTTCCAGGTTCCAGGTTTCGGGTGTCAGGTGTCCTGTGGATTGCCAGGCTTCGGTTCTTGGGGTTCCTGAAACCCGGAACCGGGTACCCGAAACCAATCATTGAACTTCCCCCTGGCGGAACCAGCGGCGGCGGAGGCGGTCGTGGTAGAGCCACAGCACCTCGCCGCCGCGCAGGCGCACGAAGTGGTACTCGCGGTGAACCGCTTGGCGCCACCAGCCCCCGCTCACCACGTAAGGCCCGGTGCAGGCGGCGGGGTGGCCGTAGCCGCACTGCTCGGGGAGCCAGGTGTCCGGTTCGTGGCCAGGCCGGGGGGCGAGGGGCACGGGGCGTGCGGCGATGCGGCGCACCAGGGGGCGGACCAGCACGTCCCGCGGCCGGGCCGGCTGCACCCGAACCAGGGGTTCCCAACCGAAACGGGCCTCGGGAAGGTGCCCCTCCCGCAGGGTGGCCCGCACCACGGCCTGGTCGCCGAACTCGGCCCGCACCCGGGCCAGGGCCCGCTCGGCGGCGTCCGGGTCCCGCCGGGGGCGGGCGGCGAACAGGGCGAGCTGGCGGGAGGAGAGGGGCACCGCGTCGGCCGCGAGTTCCAGTGCGGCGACGCCGCTGCCGAGCTCCAATCCTTCCAGGCGCAGGTGGACCAGGTTCATCAGCTGGCGGACGTCCAGGGTGGGAGCGGCCGGCCGGATCTGCTCGGTCTGCTCCCGGGGCCCTGCGTTGGGATGGTCGAAGCCCAGCCGCAGGTGCAACCCGGCCAGGGCCTCCCGTTGGCCGGCGAGCCGGCCGAGCAGCGGGTCCAGCAGGCGTTTGACCTGGAACAGCAGCCGGTAGACGTCTGTCTCGGCGCTGTCGAGGTCGATCCGCCGACACAGGGGTTCCGCCTCTGGCAAGGGGACCAGGGGCGCCCAGGCGGCTCCCGAGGCCTGCTCGTGGAGACGTTGGGCCTCGGCTCCGAAGCGCCGCCGCAGACCGGCGGCGGGCAGTGCCAGGAATTGTCCCACCGCGGTGACCCCCGAGTCGCTCCAGCTGCCCGAGTAGCTTTGGTGTCACCCCCAGCGCCCGCAGCGGGGCGGCTCGGAGCGCGGCCTGCTCTTCCTCGGCGCTCCGGAACACCAGCGTGCCGCCCCCGGCTCCGGCCCGGGCGGCGGCGTAGCTGCCGAAGCGGGTGAAACCCACGGCGACCCGGCAGCGCAAGCCGAGTTCTCCCACCGCGCCCTGGAGCTGCCCGGCCCAGGCGGCCAGGGAGGCGTGCAACCGCTCCAGGCCGGTGGCTGCGAGCCAGAAGGTGCCGGGCTCGGCAGCGCTCGGCTCCACGTCGGGGCTGAAGCGCCGCAGCCGGTCGGTGAGTTGCTCGACCCCCTGGCGGATCTCCGGTGCCGGCATCTCCCCGGCGTGCAGCGTCCGCGCCAGGGACAGGGCGGCGGCGTAGCGCATCCCCGGCAGCACGTGCAGCCGCCGCGCCGCGCCGTTGGTCCACAGGATCACCCCCTGGGGTTTGTCCCGGTCCACCACCGCGACCGGGCGGTCGCGCCACTCGGGGTGCCGGTGCAGGAGCAGTTGCAGGGGGAGGGCGGGAACCTCAACGCAGGCCGTCCGGTCCACGACACAGCTCCGTGTGGCTCCAGCCCGGCCCGCGGCGCTTGTCCTTGAGCACCTGGGCGGTACAGGCGAAGCGCCCATCCCCCCGGTCTTCACGTACCGCGGCGGCACGCAGGGAGATCAGGGAGCCCAGGGAGGGGGCCGCGTCGTCCTTGCGGGTGAGACACAGCAGCAGCAACCCGTGGTGGGCCGCCAGTGCCGCCAGCCGGGTCTGGGCCGGGGCGGGCATGTGGGCACGGTCGCCGAGGTCGAGTACCAGCAGGCCGAACCCCCCCGAGCGCGCCAGGCGGTCGGCGACGCGGAACATCTGTGGGGCTGTGGCGACCCGTACCACCACCAGGGCGTCCAGATCCACCCCCCCGGCGGCGGCGTCGGGGGGGAAAAACGAGCTGCCGGTGGTGGTGATCCAGACCGCCGGCTCCCCGCGTTGCTGGGCGTCCAGCACCAGAGAGAAGGCCAGGGTGAGGGTCGCCGCCGCGCCGGCTGCCGACAACTCCGCGAGCCGCCCGGCCAGGGCGGCGGTGGACCACTCGGCGGCAACGGCCGGCGTGCTGGTCGCCAGCCGCGAGGCCGGGAGGATGTCGTTCCGGGAAAAGACCGCCTGTCCCAAATTGAAGACTCCTCAAACTAGAAAAACTTTGTTTTTAGACAGGATGAACAGGATGGAAAAGCGAACCTGAAAAACATTTCTTGGACGGGATCACACGGATCGCGCGGATCTGAAAACCAAACCCCACGGCCTTTGCCTTCAAATCCTGTTGATCCTGTCCAAAACCGTTTTTGACCTTGCCCTTGAACTCGAAAAATCCGTGAGATCCGTGTAATCCTTTCTACAACCAGCCTTTGACGTTGCCCTTGCTCACCCCAAGGTCCGGCGCAGTTCCACCACCTTGCCGAGGATCTCCAACTCCTCCGGGTCCGGGACGATGATCGAGAACTCCGGGTTCTCCGGGTGCAGCTCCACCCGGCCACGGCGGATCCGCAGCCGCTTCACCGTGGCCTCGTCCCCCAGGCGGGCCACCACGATCTCGCCGTTGCGGGCGGTGGGCTGGCGGCGGATCACCACCACATCGCCTGGCAGGATGCCGGCATCCCGCATGCTCAGACCCTGTACCCGCAGGGCGAAGAGTTCCTCATCCCCGCCCCGCGGCTGCACCGGGATGTAGCCCTCCAAGTCCTCCACGGCGGTATCCAGGGGGCCGGCGGGCACCCGCCCGAGCAGCGGCACCGGCACCACCGGGGCGGGGGTGTCGGGGAGCCGGTAACCCCGGGAGCGGCCCCGGGCCCCCACCAACTGCCCCGCCGACACCAGAGCCTCCAGGTGCTGGCGGGCGGTCTGCACGGCCCGGAAGCCGAGGGCCTCCTGCACCTCCCGCACGGTGGGGGGGTGGCCGGCCAGCAGGCGCTGGCGGACGAACGCAAACACCTTCCGGCGGGTCTGCCCTACAGGGGTCCGGCCCATGGGTTCCTCCTGCCCGGGTAGTGAATGGAAAACCTTTTCTTTTGGACGGGACCTGATCCTGTCCAGAAACAGTCTTTCCGCCCTTGTTCTTCCGGTCCGTGAAATTCGTTCGCTCCTGCCATGAAACCAGTTCCTTGCCGTTGACCCTGCGGCCCATGGGAGGTGTGTGGTCATGAATACAGACAAATGTCTGGTATGTCAAGGGAGGGTGAGAAGGGCGGGTGTCAGATATCGGGTTCCCGGATTCCGGTTTCGAGTTTGACGTTTGCGGCTGGTCCGGTAGACATCGGCGCACGTTGGTTGGAGCCGAGAGCGGCTGGAGGAGTGCTGTGAAGTTCGAAGATCTCGACGTCTGGAAGCGGGGGGCGCGCCTGTGTGCCGTGCTGAGGTCTACAACGAGATGCGCGACCTTTCGGACTTCGGGTTTCGCGACCAGATCACCCGTTCCGCACTGTCGATTCCCAGCAATATTGCAGAGGGCTTCGAGCGCGACTCCGTGAAGGAATGCCGCAGATCTCTTTCCTATGGCCAGGGGCTCATGCGGGGAACTCCGCACGCAGCTGTATATCGGCGTGGAGAGTGGCTACGTCGATCGGCAACTCGGTCGCTCATGGGTCGAGGAGACCCGGACCATCCCTACCATGATCACAAACTGTCCAAAGCCAGGCAGTCGTTCCTCAGCAGTGACAACTCCGCCTGAGCGGCAGCAACCCGCAAACTGAGACCTGACACCGGATACCAGCCGCCTGCGATGGCGCCATTGACTGCAGCGGCGTTCGGGCCAATACTATACACTGTAGGTGAACACACCCCATATGGGGGCGACCTGGTTTCGACGGGGATTCTGAAACCGAGGTAGCGTGCCGAGGTCGCCGGTTGGCCTCGTAAAACAACCGGCAAAAACACAAGTGCCGACAATTACGACGTCGCACTCGCAGCTTAATTAGCTGCGACGCCCTTCCTACCTCGTCTGCAGGGTAGGTTCCAGGGTGTCATCTAATGCAGACTAGCGACGGTGTCGGGCTCCTTGGCACCCGGGCGAATCCCTGACAGGAGATCGCGGTAGGGTAAGCCGGTTCGCAGGCGTCTCTGCCGCTAAAACAAAGAGCGAACTACGCACGTAGAAACCTCGAGTAGATGGTCTTCGGACGGGGGTTCGATTCCCCCCGCCTCCACCATGTTTTTCCTAAGTATCTACGGGTACTTAGGACACTGAAAGCCCCTCAAGATGGCCCCGTGTACACTCCAATGTACACTTAGGGGTTGGTTGGGGGGCTCTTCTTTACCCCCAGATAGGCCGTGATGCGCTCGGCATCCGCTTCGATGCCGTGCTGCCAGCGCCCGTACACCTTGTCGAGCATCCCGTAGTCGGCGTGTCCCATGATGTCGGCCACCTGGGCCCGCGGCAGTCCCGCCACCTGGAGCCACAGAGCGACCGTGTGGCGCAAAACGTAGGGTTTGCGGTAGCGCACCCCGGACTTCTTGCAGGCCCGGGTCCATTCTTTCCGCAAGGCGTCGTCGTAGAGGTAGCGACCATCGGGTACCCGGCACAGGTACTGGTCGAGCGCCCGCACCTTTAGGGTGTCCAAAATTTCCCGCAGGGGGGCGGTTACCGGAAGGGCCCGCCTGCGGTGCGCGGTCTTCATTTGCTGTTTCTCGTGAACTCCGCCGACGATGCTGTTGCGAATGTGCAGCAGCGTGCCGCAGTCGTCGGATTGCCGGAGTCCGGCGGCCTCCGAGGCGATGATTCCGGTGTGCGCCATGAGGGCGAAAATCGGGCGGTAGTGGCTCGACAGCCCTTCCTGCACGGCCAGCCACTCGTCCAGCCGCAGTACCTCCACGGCCTGTTGTCTCGTCTGGCCGGTAAGCCGCCCGCCCCGGTTGCGGCGGGTCAGGTGCTCGAACGGGCTGCGCAGATCCCAGCCGTTCTCCTCGGTGGCGTCCTCCCAGATCCGGCGCAACACGCTGAGTATGTTCTTGATGCGCTTGGGGCTGAGTCTCTGACGGAGTTCCCTGATCCAACGCTCCATCTCCACCCCGTTCAAGTCGGCGAAGGTGACGCTCCCGAAGCGCGGCTCCAGATGGGCGCGGATCACGCATGGGTGGTGTCGCTGGCTGTGCACCGACTCTCCCGGCAGAATGCGCGCCGTCCAGTCGGACAGGTAGTCCCTCACCAATAACTGATCTGGTCCTTGCCGATACTCCCAGCCCTCCAATTGGGCCCAGTCTCGCTTTTCCTCCGCGGTCATCCCCGGGAAGGCGTCCGCCATTCTGAAGGTGCCCTTCAGGATCTTCTCGGCAGCAGCATCGAGCCATGCCGTCCATCTCTCCCGGTTCTTGGCGGTGTCCTTGTCCCCCGTGGCGCGCTCCACGACCTGCCCGCAATGTGCGAAGCGGATGCTGATGCGTCCCCGCCGGTAGACCAAGCATCCGAACTCCCTTCGTTGACTGCGAAACGCCACGGGCCGTATGACCTTTGCTTCTGGTTTCATGTCACTCTCCCATGCTGCACCTCCCTCCTGTGGCTGTGGCTTCACACCCGCGGAGGGTACCACTGCCATCAGGAGACTCAATAGTTGGGGTCGGGTCGAGTACTACGGCGAGGACGCCGTGGTCGTGTAGCGGGGGCGGGCTCTTCCTCTTTCATGACAGCCTCGACGACCAGGACTGACGCATACGCGCGCGGCCACTTGTAGCGCCGGTGGCGACCATCCTTTCGTGGTGCGCCGTCGCCTCCCCGTAGGTAGACGTAGTCGCGCCCATACTGGTGCACGCCGTTCTTTCGCCAGCCCCGCACCACACTGACTGCCACGGACAGGCGTTTGGCGAACTCTTCCTGAGTCAGGAGGCTGTCGAGCGGATCGGAAAGGGTCTGCAGGCCGGTGGGTTTTTGCACCAGAACATCTCCTCCCGCGGGTCGGACACTCGGAGCCGTCTTGGCTGCCAGAGTCGAGAGCGCCGTCCCTTCATCAAGGTAGATCGCCTCGGTTGGAACATGGTGCCGACGCTGGGAGGACGTTCTCGGACCGTGAGGGTGTGGCATGGGGCTGGCGGTGGCCCACAGCATTGCCAAAGCTCATGGGGGCAGAATCGACGTCTGAAGCGCCTTTTCCAGCACCGTCAGCTTTGCGCTACGCGGCGCCACCCGATTCTCGGGCCGTGATCATGTCCTGACCGGCCTCTTGGAGACTGCGGCTACGGTTCACCTTGGGCAACTACTGCGCTGTGTAGGACTCAACCCAAGCGGTGAGCCACGGAGAACACCCTCCCTTGCGATTCGCCCGACACCAACTAACTTCAAACGCGAGCACCTACCCGGATCGATTGCCTCGAAGAAGAGGGCCCCCATGCCCGACTACTCCCACCTCACCACCGCCACGGCACAGAGCACTCGCACGATCGAACGCCTGCTCGCCCTGCGACAGCAGTTTCGCAGCGATGGGGTTCCGGCACGCACCTTGGACGAGAAGTTGCTCTTGGCGACTTGGAACATCCGCGACTTCGACAAACCCGCGTACGGTGAGCGATCGGACGAAGCCATCGCCTACATCGCCGAGGTGATTTCGCATTTCGACCTCGTGGCGTTGCAGGAGGTCTATCGCGATCTTACGGCCTTGAAGCGCGTGATGGCTCTTCTCGGCCCGCGGTGGCGCTACATCGTCACCGACGCCACGGAAGACGAGCCAGGCAGTCGAAGCAAACGAGGCAATGACGAACGGCTGGCGTTTGTGTTCGACACCGGCAAGGTGCACTTCGGTGGGCTCGCGGGAGAGCTGGTGCTGCCGTCGATCAAGCAGAGCGACGGGACGTACCGTCCGGTCAGCCAGATCTGGCGCACCCCATACATGGTGGGCTTCGAATGCGGGTGGTCGAGGTTTCTGCTGGCCACGGTGCACATCACGTGGGGGTCAAGTGAAGCCGAGCCGGCGACACGTGTCGAAGAAATCCGCCAGGTGGCGCAGTTTTTGAAGCGCCGCACCGAGGATCCCACAACCTGGGCCCGCAATCTGATCCTGCTCGGTGATTTCAACATCTTTGCCCCGGAGGACCAGACGTTCGCCCAGCTCACAGACGCGGGCTTCATGATCCCCGAAGCACTCCAGTCCCTTCCCTCCAATGCCATCAAGACCCGGCACTACGACCAAATCGCCTTTCGACTGCAGCCGGACACCCGGCTCGACTTCACCGGAAAAGCCGGCGTCTTTGACTACTTCCAGAGCGTCTTTCGCAACGAGGATGAGGAACTCTTTGTTGCCGCCATGGGCGAGCGCTATCACACCACCGAGAAGGGCAAGAGCAAGACCTCTGCTGGGAAGAAGACCTACTACCGTACGTACTGGCGCACCCACCAGATGTCAGACCATTTGCCGATGTGGGTCGAGCTCAAGATCGACTACTCCGACGAGTGCCTCCAGGCCAAGCTCGAGGGCTAATCGCAGAGGGCAGTCTGCCGGCCCTTTGACGCCACAGCGTGCCGGGGGCGAGAGAAAACTGGCTTTCTTTCAGGAGGCCGATCTCAGCTGGAAGGCAGCGGCCGTTTCCCTCGGAGACTGCGCCGGGCCTCAGAACACCGGAAGAGGCTCACGCTCCTGCAGCCCGGGGGATCGGGGAGGGTTCCCCCCGATGAGGCCCTGGACAACGTACTCATTGGGATCGCACTCGACCATGCGGAACTTGGACATGCCGCAGTTCAGGTCGGGTTGGTAGAGGGCCACCCCGACCGGTTCCGACAGCGTCGGCAAGGAGTTGCCCAGGGGGAGCAGGGCAACCAGCGGCGTCGCGAGGAGAACCCGCAGTCGCGGCCTCATGGGTTGTCTCGGTGGGGGGGCTGCATCCAAGCGGAGGGGGATGACCTTGTCCTCAGCAGCGCTTTGGAGGATCTGCCGGACTTTCCGTGCCGTTGTGCTGCGTACTCTCTCGTCCATGACCTCCCCCTGTGTGCTGGTGGGCTTCAGGTTGCCAGTTTGATCATCTTTGCGATCTGACCCCGCCCGGGCTGCGCACCGTCCTCGTTTGCCATCATGTCGTAGATCAAGACCACGAGTTCGGCCTTCTTCTTGGGGTCTAGTTTCGCTCCCAACGCGCTGAGCTCTTCCTCGATTCCCTCGATCACTCCTGCCAGCACGGATTCATCGATCCCCGCACCGGGGTGGGCGTCCGGTTCTGCGTAGCCACCCGCCCGCCCCAACACCAGCCAGTCGCAGGAGACTCCCGCCAGTTCGCTCAATTTGCCGAGGAACGGGGGGTCGGGCAGTTGGCCCCGCTCGACCCGGCCCACGGTATCTCGCGATACCTCCGCTCGTTCGGCCAGCTCCGCCTGGCTCCAACCCAGCCTTTCGCGCGTTACACGCACTCTCTCGCACACCTCTGGAAGCATCGTCATGTGCGAATTATACACGCTACATCCACTCTGTCAACGCCGTTGGTCCCAGAAATCCATCTATACCTTGTAAAAATTGCTGTATCCATGAGCTGCGGATCACAAATACAAAAAGTGCAAAAAAAGAATATTTTTGGTTGACGTGTGCGAAATGCACGCCTATGGTGTGCGAAAGGAGAACCTTGGAGGCCAGCGGAGACGCGGGAAGGGGACGGCATGGAATCGGCGTTGGTGGTGAGGGGAGAGGGAACCAAGCTTCATGACCGTCAGGGCGCGGCTCGGGCCCGAAACCGATCAGCGCCACCCACGAAGGACGGCCGCAACGCGCCTGCCCGAAGGGTCCCGGTGAGAGAGGCCCCCTCCGACGCCGAAGCCTGGGACCACGTGATCCGCTGGGTGGAGGAGAACCGGGCCCTGTTGGTTGGCAACGCACAGCGGACCTACGCGGGCTTCGGTCCCTACGACCGTGAGGACTATATCCAGCAGGCCACCCTGGCAGGGTTTCATGCCTGGAAGGACTGCGTGCGGGCTGGGGAGCCGGAGCGTTTCGTAGGCTACCTCTTTGTGCGGATGCGTCGGGAGTGCCGCGACGAGATGGGCATTCGTCGGGACGCCCCGGCGAGCCTTCGGTCCAAGGACCGGGTGCTGGTCCCGATCGAAGGGCTGCCTCATAGCCCGGAGGCCGCTGGGAATGACAGCGACGAAGAGCAGGCCACACGCCGCCGCGCACTTCTCTGGCAGGCCCTGCGCTGGATGACCCCCCGCCAACAGGTCGCGTGGCTGCTCGCGCTGGGATACATGGGCCACGGGGAAGCGACCCCCAAGGACATCGCCCGTGCGCTCAAGATCAGTCGTCGCGCCGCAGCGGGCCTGCTGGCCCGGGGCCGAGCACAGGCCGAACGCAGGGCCCGCCGTGAGAAGCACCGTTCGATATGGACCGGTTGAAAAAATTCAACGAACTGCACCCCCGGTGTTCCACCCCGGGATATTCATGGGGTGAGAGCAGAAAATGATCGGCACCTACCGCAGGATAGGAGAGGCACCCGTGAAGCATTGGAGTTGGGCCTGGATCACCGGTGTCCTCCTGGTCACAGCGGTCCGTGCAGACGTCATCCGCCAGGAGCGCTACCGGTACCCTGACGGCCACGTTTCGTTTGCGCTGGGCGAGCGCACATGGCTGCTCTGTGAGGAGGAGACTGCACGCCGCGTGCGGTCTCGGTCTACGCCGCTTCCTCTTGCAATCCGCGTGGGTGGCGAACCGCGGTTGCGTCCCATCGAGGCGTCCGAGGGGGCTGGGCAGGGGGGGCTCGACCGAGCCACGGGGGAGGACGCCCGAGAGGTCCCTCGGTGCCCGGCGTCTTCTCCCCACGCCACGGGCGTTTTTCTGGAGGAGTCGCCGTGAAGTGCCACCAGCGGATTGCCTGCTGCATGCTGCTGCTGCTGCTCGCCGCCCCTCCCATGGCCTGGGCCTCCGCGGAGGACGACCGCGCCGAGGCGGAGAGGGCACTGCGGCAACTGTTTCCCAACCTCAAGGTGGCAGCGGTCCACCCGACCCCCGTGACCGGACTCGTCGAGGTCGTGGCCGGCGGGAACGTCCTCTACTTCGCGCCGGCCACCGGCCACCTCCTCTTCGGGGAGCTCTGGT
>JARGFW010000192.1 GCA_029211085.1 Deferrisomatales bacterium
CAGTTCTGCGTGAGCAGGGCCGGCAGGCCGGTGGCGTGGGGGCTGTGGCATTTGGAGCAGGTGAACTCGTGGGCCATCGTCCCCGGCCCGCTCGCCCCGCCGATGGCGCCGGCAGTTACGTACCAGTTGGTATAGTCGCCGGTGGGAGTGACATTGTTGCGGGCGGACACGACCATGCTCCCGGCATAGGGGTTCGTGCCGCTGGCGATGCTCGCCGCGTTCCAGTTGTACCAGCCCGTGTTGGTCATGAGGGGGCCGACTTGGGTGGCCCCCCAGATCAGGGTAGACAGCGGATACGGGCCGCTGCACCCGAACTCACCACAGGCGCCGTTGTTGAAGGCCACAGCGTTCTGAATCGCCATGTAGTACCCGCCCCGGTTGGCACTGAAGAGATTCCTGGCGTTGGCGCGGGTTCCCCCCAGGGTCGAGTTGCTGTGCCCGTTGACCGTGCCGGCGCGCCAAAGGGTGGACCCGGTGTAGAAGTCCAGAGTGTTGACGTTGGTCGCGTGGCACAGGAGGCAGAGACCGGCTGTGGCCTCCTTCGTGTTCATCGCGGCGTTGCGCGTGGGCCAGCCACTGTTCTGGTCGATGAAGTAGCCCCCCTTGTCCCGGGCCGTGGTGAGCCCGCGGGGCGTCTTCGGTATCACATAGGTGCCGTGGGTGAGGGCCGCGGTCGTGTAGGTGTACGTGGACCGCGGGGGAATCTCCGGCGGATAGGGGTTCCCCATCCAGTTGCCCCGCAGGTACGGCTTGCCGCTCGCAGTGTCGTTCTGGGCGCGGTTCAAGGCATGTACGTCGTGGCAGTAGGAGCAGCGTATGTAGCTCCTGTTTTCCAGGGTCGGGCTGGTGCGGTTGACCACGCCGCTCGCAGTCACGTTTGCCGCCACACTGGAGGATTGCCCCGCCGGGTCGAAACTCCCGGTGTGCAACGACGCGATCCGCCGCCGGAGGAGGGGATCGTACTGGTCCTTCCAGTAGCCGGCGGTCCAGTCCGTGACCTTGGTTGTGTAGTTGCTCTGATAGATCCAGCCAAAATTGAACGTCTGGGCGGTTCCGTCATCGGCCGTGGTGAACGGCAGGTACACGACCGGAAAACCACTCGGCGTACTCCTGGTGTTGTATCCCCACTCGCTGACGCTGTTCGCCGCGTTGGCATGGCAGCCCCAGCACAGCTCCGCCTCGGTGGTCGCGCTGGTGGCCGTGCCGCCCAGGTGGATGCCGCCGTTGGCGGTGTAGCCGAGACCCAGTTGGGTCTGCATGTTGGTGCCGGTCATGCGCCCCGACGGGTCGCTCCAACTGGTCGGAGGCAACGGCACCGTGACTGTCCCCCCGTGCCCGGTGTGGCACTGGTTGCACTGGGCCGTCCAGTCGAACCCGTTTGACTGGCGGTTCAGTGCGTCGGTCTTCAGTGCCTTGAGGTGGGACCCGAACACGCCGCCGCCGTCCTCCTCGTTTACCACCTGTGGCGCCGTGGGCGAGAAGGTCCGGTCGACCCCGTGGCAGTCGGTGCAACCGGCTTCGAAGTCTTTCTGGTGGGAGTGGCACACCGTGCAGCGCAGGCTGGCGTAGCCATTGTGGCCGCCGCTCGCGGGCGGCGCCGCGTTCCGGTAGAAATAGCCCGCTCCACCGCCGCCCGCGGCGTGGCAGGTCTGGCACAAGCCGTTGTAGGTGCCCCCGCTGCCGGTGGCGTTCTGCACCAGGTCGGCTGAGGTGTAGCCACCCGCACTGACATCGAGCCCCGCAACCGGGCGGGAACTCGCCGGAATCCCGTAGGTTCCGTCCGAGAGATCGGTTACCCCCGCGCCGGGGGTGGAGCCGTCCCCGGAGTGGACCATGTAGTCCTGGGTATCCCCGTGGGGGTCGTGGCAGTCCCAGCAGAAACTCCCCCCGGCGGTTTCGCTGCCGGTGTGTTTGGCCCCGAAGTGGTTCTCCTCCACGTGCAGACTGGCCGAGCCGCTGGCCTGCCCCGTGGCGCTGTGGCAGTCGAGACACACGGTGTTGTCCGCCTGGGGGTCGGCGGCGTCACTGAAGTCGGTGATCGGCGACCCACCTTTGGTGATCAACCGGAAGGGGTTGTTCGGGTCGTTGTGGGCCACCGAGCTGGTGTGGCAGTGGGTGGTGCAGTCGGGCAGAGAGCCAGCCGGGTTGTTGGAGCGGTAGTTGCCCGAAGGGCGCCCGTGGCCGGTGGTGTCCCACTCCCCGGCGCCCTTCACCGAAGCCGCCACGGCGTTGCCGAAGGTGTAGTCGTTGACGTCGGCGGTGCCCAGGTGGCAGTCGGCGCAGCTCAGGGTGGCGCCCCAGTCGGCGTCGCCGCCGCCGTGGCAGCTGACGGTGCCGCAGGTCGTGGCACCGCCGGTGGTGAAGGTGGCAGTAGTACCATCGGCCAGCAGGTTCTTGGTGCCGTTGGCGTGCAGGGTGGTGCTCGCCAGGGTCCAGCCGTCGGCCGGCACGGCGTCGCTGATGGTGGCGCTGTGGCACACCGCGCACGCGTAGGTGGCGTGCCGGTCGTGGCTGTTGGCCGTGTCGACACCCCCGTTGGGGTGGTCCGGTGCACCGAAGGTCAGGGTGTTGGCGGTGGTGCCGGTGCCGTGGCAGCTGTTGCAGCCCAGGGCGCCGGCGTTCCAGGCGGGGGAAGCTGCAGCACTGGCTGCGGTCTGCCCGTCGCTGTGGCAGTACAGGCTGTTGCAGGTATAGCTGCCACCGTTGTAGGTCCCTGTCGGGTTGAGACCGCCGAAGGCTACGCTCTGGTAGGTACCATCCTTGTGCCCGGTGGGATAGGCGGCGTGGCACCGGGAACAGTCGTAGTTGTACTCGCCGGCGTCGATGCCGGCGTGCTTCTGGTGCCCCGTGGTGGACTCGGCGGGCCCCGCGTAACCGGCGGCCGCCGCCGGCGGCGGCTGGCCGTGGCAGAGGAGACAGGCATTGGCGGCGCCCCAGCTGCCGGCCGAGTCCGCGTGGGTGTGGCAGCTCATGCACGCGGCTCCGGGGCTCTGGTCCCCCTCGGAGTGGCGGCTCCCCGACATCAGGCTGCCGAGCGGGTAGAGGGCCGTGGTGTTGTCCTTGGCGAGCTGCCCCTGGTGGCACTCGGCGCTGTCACACAGCCCGGTGCCGTCGGCCCGGTAGGCGTCGGTGGTCGCGGTGTAGGTCACCGTCTCCCAGGTGCCCGTGGGCGAGCTCTCCCCGTAGACCGGCGTGCCCGCCGCGTCCACCTTGGGGATCTCGTCGCGCACCATCATGATGTTGGCGCCCACCGCGCCGTGGGGCTCGTGGCAGTCGTTGCAGCCGGCGTACAAGCCGTCGTGGCCTTGGTGGGACCCGGCACCCGCCGCCGGCGGCCCGTACGAGCTGTGGCAGGTGAGGCAGATGGAGTAGACCTGGTTGTAGGCTGCCTGCTGGCGGATCACCGACTGGGCGGTGGTGTTCACGGTGAGGGCGTAGCGCAGGGGGTTGGGCGGGGTGGCGGCGCCGTACACCAGCTCGTTGAAGGCGTGGGCGACGGTCTTGTCGTGGCAGGTGGTGCAGTCCAGCGCGATGCCGGCCTTGCCGTGGCCCTGGAGGTCGTACGCGGTGCCGTCGTCCTGGGTGTGGCACTCGCCGCACTTCTCCGGGGTGACCAGGGTGGCCACCGGCTCGGTGGCGAGCTTCGAGGTGCTGCCGTCGGTCTTGAGGATGATCAGCGACCCCGCCCGGTAGGAGTTGTGGCTGCCGTGGCACTGGGTGCAGCTGGTGACGGCTGTGACGTCGTTGATGGTGGTGTTGCCCATGGAGTGGGCCTTGGGCGCGTCGTACTCCGTCGGCAGGCCGCCGTCGCCGTCGTGGCAGTCCGCGGCCTGACAGGTGTTGGCAGAGACCTGCGCCGCGTCGGCCGGGGCACCGATCAGGGTCGGGTACGGGTCGAGGTTCTGCGTGGCTGCGTCCACCGCGTGGATGCTGGCGTTGCCCGCTCCGTCAGGGGTGACGGTGTCACCCAGGTTTGCGTGGCAGTCGATGCAGTCGAGGGCATTGGTGTCCACCGTGCTCGACCCCAACGGCACCGGGTGTTTCGACGCGGAGAAGGCGTCGAAGTGGTCCATCACCGGGGCCATCTTGTAGCCCCCGCCCGGGCGCTGGCGGGCGGCGTCGAACGGGGCCGCGGAGGCGTTGGGCTCGTGGCAGAACAGGCACGGCACCGGGGCGCCGCCGGTGACGCCCAGGTCGAGGGCCTTCTGGCTCAGTTTGATCAGGTGGGTGTTCACCACCATCTTCGACTTCGACACCGCGTGGCAGTCGTAGCAGAGAGAAGCGACCGGGTAATGGGTCGCCGCCTGGGCCAAGGAACAACACAGCGCGAACCACGCCGCTGTAACCACACCACGTCTTCCCCAGCCGTCCCGCATGCCGGCACCCTCCTACCTGGGCAACCTCCCTGTCGCGAACCCGAAGTCCCTGTTCCCCATCAAGGGTTCCATCCGGTGAAGATACGGGTCCTTTCAGTGCCACCCTTCCCGCCGCGCGCAACACAGTGAAACATAACGGAATAGGTGAAACAGTTCACAAACAACCATACCGCACTGATTCAACATACTCAATAAGTGGTTCTTGGTTTCACGCCATTGGAAAAATGCAGTGCGGCGCACTTCCGCACCGTGGTCCGTCTCCCGGTTGAGGCCTGCAGACAGGGGAGTGGAACCCCGCACCGCCCTACCGGCGAGGCCCGCTGTGCCCGGCACCCGGATCACGGCCCTGACCGGGTGAATACGGGGAAAGTCCCGTTGCCAGATCCCGCCGGTCTCGTCGTTCTGCATAGGAAAAAGGGCCGGCAATCGCCGGCCCTTTCCGCTCTTCCTGGTGTTCGCCTCAGCAGGGATGCACGCTGGAGGTGCCCACCACCTTGGGCTTCACGTAGGTGATCTTCTGCATCATTTTCTCCTCCGTTAAGGGCTGTCAGCGGTCAGCATACCGTTCTTGCCACACCTCCGGGTCGATCTCAACATACCCCAGGGTGTCTCCCAGTTCCACCCGGTCGCGGTGGAGCGAACGTTTCCGACGCACATGGCGATCGCGGTGCATTGCGGAGGTCGGGCTTGCCTTACGGATCTCCGAGGGCAGCCGGGGCATCTCTTCGCCGACCCGGCCCCTACCCACTCCCAAGCCAATATCGACGGACTCCCGCCTTCCTGCACCGGAGGTACAGATGGTTTCGGTCGTACCCGGCTACAGGAGGGTTGCGCTCAACACCTGACGGGTCGATCCTGGCTCCATGACCCACACGAAATGCAACCCTAACCATCTCAGTTCGTAAACCTACCGACAGGTTCCACACGGTAACAAAGGGGTTCCAGGTGAACCGTTTACTATACATCGTGTTCGCTACCATCCTGGCCCACACCGCTGGGATGGCGGCGCCGCCTCGGCCTGAGTTGCTTGGCAACCCGGCGTTCGTCGAGCGCGCTCGGGAACTGCATCGGCAGCCCCAGAGCTCCGCCAACCGCACGGCTCGTCTCTCAGGAACAGCGTTCGCCTCATTTCTGCCTGCCGAAAAGAACGTAATCAGCTTGGGATCGTTGCGGCCCCTGATCCTGCTGGCGGACTTCTCCGACCGCCCACACGACCCGACTGGGCACGAACCTGGAAACTACGCCGCGATGTTCTTCGACAACCCTGGGAACAGCGCGACCCCGCCAAACACCGTAGCCGAGTACTTGGACGAGGCCTCGTACGGAGCTCTGGCGATACAGGGAGACGCCGCCAGCGTCGCACCGTGGGTGAGGATGCCGTCCCCCCTTTCGTCTTACCTGGGGAACGACCAGGGGCTCTCCGGCAGCGCCCAACTGGCTGCACATACTGTCGCAGCCGCGGATGCCTTCATTGACTACACCCAGTTCGACAACGACGGTCCGGATGGGGTACCCGACTCGGGCGACGACGACGGCATGGTGGATGCTCTGGTACTGATCCACGCCGGGTATGGCTGGGAGGACAGCGGAGAACCGGGCGACATCGCCTCCCACTACCGCACCGTTTCCATCGCCACCGCGGACCCGGCTGCCGGGGGGGGCACCATCAGGGTCGCCGATCTGGTGGTCGTCCCGGAGGAGAGCTACAAGCTCGACTTCGTGTTCAACGGGGTCCCAGGTCTGGGCGACCCCTTGGAACCCATCGACAACGACAACGAGCCGATCGCCGAGATCGGCGTGTACGCCCACGAACTGGGACACGTACTTGGATTGCCGGACCTGTACGACACCACCTTTCAGTCCCTGGGGATCGGCAACTGGGGGCTCATGGGCTATGGCCTTTGGGGTCCCGACTACGACGGTGGGGTGCGGCCCGAGGCGTCGCGACTCCACAACCAGCCGGCGCACCCGGGGGCGTGGGCGAAGGTTGAGCTGGGTTGGGTCACCCCCACCGCGATCTGGACCGCCGACGAGGGGTTCCTGCTCGAGCCGGCGGCTCTCAGCCCCGACGCGCGGATTCTGTACGGCGACTCAGAGGCGAACGAATACTTCCTGTTGGAACACCGCAGCCCCAAAGGGTACGACGCGGGCTTCGCCAACAGCGGCGGGCTCTTGGTGTGGCACGTAGACGAGACCGAACTCCAATCCGGCGGTGCCGTCCCCAACAACGACTCGACGCGAAAGGGCGTGGATGTGGAGTGCGCCACCGGGCTGGACGCCCAGGACAAGGATGAACTGGACAACATGCTCTCGTTCGGCGCCCTGGAGCACCTGTTCTACCAGGGAACCACCTTCGACGAGGGGTCCTCCCCGGGCACGGCGACCAACACCGGGAGGGTCACCGAGATCCGGGTGGGCCAGCTCAACGGCCCCACCACCGGGGCCCAGAACCTGTCCGGCCTGGCCTCGGCCGGAACGGTGGTACTGAACCCCACCGGCGTCCTGGTGCGCCCGGGGGACGGTGTGCTGGTGGTCGAGTGGGAGCCCCTGCCCGCCGACTCGGACGTGAACGGGTACCGGGTCTACCGCTCCAGCGGCGGCGGCGCGGAAACACTCGAGATCGACCTGGAGGAGACCGCAACCGCGTACCGGATCGAAGGGCTCGGTAACGGTGACCTGCAGACCCTGCGCCTGGTGGCCTACGACACCGAGTTCGACTTCGCGCTGGGGGATTTCCAGGAGAGCGACGGGGTGGTGACATTCGCCACGCCGCAACCCGACCCGACTGCGCCGGCCCTGGAAGCCGCCCCACCGGCCGGGGTGTTTGGTGGTCCGGTCACCGTGACCCTCACCGCGGTCGACGATCTCGACCCGGCGCCGGACATCGTCTACAGCCTGGACGCCCCCACTCCCACGGTGGCCTACGATGGCCCCGTAACCATCGGGGCGACGGCGACCCTGCGCTATATGGCGACCGACGCCACCGGCAACGCCACCGCCGTGCTGGCCGGAGACTACATTATCGACACCGTTCCCCCGGTGCTCACGGTGGTGGGCGCCGACCCCCTCACGGTGGAAGCCGCCACGTCCTACACGGACCCGGGGGCCACAGCGATCGACGACATCGCCGGAGACCTCACCGGGGCCATCCAGGTGAACGACCCCGTGGACCTCCTCTCGCCAGGGACCTACCTGGTGACCTACAACGTCTCCGACACGGCCGGCAACACCGCGGTGCAGGCCTCCCGAACTGTGCACGTGGTGGACACCGTGCCCCCCGCGGTATCTCCTCCGGGCGACGTGACCGTGGAGGCCGCCGCTCCCCTCACCACCGTAACCCTCGGCACTGCCACGGCCACCGACGCCGTAGGCGTGGCCTCCCTCCTCCACGACGCGCCGGGTGCGGGGTTCCCGGTCGGGGCGACCGCAGTCACGTGGCTCGCCACCGACACCTCCGGCAACCAGGGCCTCGCCGTCCAAACCGTAACCGTGGCGGACACGACCCCACCGGCCCTGGCGCTGAACGGACAGAATCCCCAGCACCTGGAGGCGGGAACCGTCTACGCGGAGTCCGGTGCGACGGCCGCCGATCTCGTCGACGGCGACCTGTCCGGCGTTGTGGAGATCGGCGGAGATCCCGTGGACGGCGGCGCCCTGGGGAACTACCGTGTGACCTACGACGTCTCGGACTCCCGGGGCAACGCGGCGCCCACCCTCACCCGCGCCGTCACCGTGGCGGACACGACCCCTCCCGTCATCACCCTGCTTGGCGACAGCCCGATGCAGGTCGAGGCCGGGACCGCGTACCTGGAACCCGGGGCGACGGCGGAGGACGGCTTCGAGGGGGACCTTTCCCTCTCGGTAGCCGTCGGGGGCGACGCCGTCGATACGGCGAACCCGGGCACCTACCGCATCACCTACGACGTCGCAGACTCCAGCGGCAACCAGGCACCGCAGGCGACCCGCACGGTCACGGTGGTTTCACCGTCCGGCGGCGGGGGTGGCGGAGGGTGTTTCCTGCAGATGCTGCCCCGGTGAGCTCTCTCGAGGTTGGCAGCCCACAACACTGCGGAGACACCTACGTCCGGTCCTGCGCCGGCTCATCGCGGAAGGCGTCCTTGTTCGGGTGCGGGAAACACTACCGCGCCGTCACTTGGCTGGGCGATCCGGGATCTGCGCCCCATGGCACCGTGGGGCCGTGACTACGAGACAAACCATAAGGACCCGCAACACGTGGGGCTCCAGCAACGACGAAGGGCCGGCATAGCCGGCCCTTCGTCTGCTCCCGGTCGTTCCTTCAGCAGGGATGCACGCTGGAGGTGCCCACCACCTTCATTCGCCCCATCCATGGGGCTCACCCTGCGGGCGGCCTCTTCGAGACCGTGCAATTCCGCTGTCCTGCGGAATTGTCACTCACCCTTCCATGGGGCTCACCCTGCGGGCGGCCTCTTCGAGACCGTGCAATTCCGCTGTCCTGCGGAATTGTCACTCACCCTTCCATGGGGCTCACCCTGCGGGCGGTCTCTTCGAGACCGTGCAATTCCGCTGTCCATGAATGGACGCGTGTCGCGGGTGCAGGATGCACGAGAGCGACCGTTGTCCTGCGGAGTCGCAACTCCTGCTCGAATTGATCTCAGCCTTCCTTGGAGAGGGGGCCGCCCGGCGCCAGCGCTACCGGGGACCCGATCGCAAACAAGAAATCCGGCGCGAAATCTGCGCCATTTTCCCAGACGATCGTGTCCGAATCGGGATCCACCCTAACTTTCTTAAAGAACTCGACGTCTTTCAGTGGCTCGAACACCTCCCCTTCGAGCTCCCCTTGCAAATCGACGATCTTTTCCGTGCCGTCGTCAAACCTCACGTGGATCTGGTAATCCTTCACATGTCTTGCCCCCACCACGTAGCGCATGGGACATCTCCTAGACCAGAGGTTCGATCTGTTTCAGCGGTTTCCGCTCTTCTGACAGTTCCCAGTCTTCCATCAATTCAGGTCTGTGCTCGAAGGCCCACTCCAACACCAACGTCGTGATCCGCTTCGGAAGGCCTCCTTCGATGAGCGACATCTCCCGGATGCTGAACGCGCCCCGATCGAGTCCGGCAACGTGAGTTTCCAGTTTACCTCTCTATCGGGTCGACAGCGTCCATAAACTGAAAAAGGCCGGCGCTTGCCGACCCTTTTCGCTCTACCTGGTGTCTGCCTCAGCAGGGGTGCACGCTGGAGGTGCCCACCACTTTGGGTTTTACGTATTTGACCTTCTTCATTGCTCGCCTCCTCCGTTAAGGGCTGTCAGCAGTCAGCTTTCAGCGGTCAGCGTAATTTCCTTCCCACACATCCGGGTCGATCTCAACATACCCCAGGGTGTCGCCCAACTCCACCCGGTCGCGGCGGTGGCGCACTTCGCGCACGAAGATGCCGGTGGCCGGGGCGGTCAGGGTCCAGCTGGCGTCGCGCATCTCCAGCACCACCAGGGGCTGGCCCTTGACCACTTCGTCGCCGGGCTCCGCCAGCCACTCGGTGACCTTGATGCGCTCGCGCTCCTGGCGCTCGATGAGCCGCGGCACGAACACGGTGCCGTAGATGCGCCGCAGCTCGTCTGCGGTGGGGGCGCGGCTGGTGTGGCGCGCTTCGATGACGGCCTGCCCGGCGGTGCTGCCGGCGGTGTAGGTGGCAGCGCCCTCGCCGTTGCGGTCGGTGAACAGCTCGGCCGTGCTCAGGCTCCCGCTGC
>JARGFW010000193.1:0-4205 GCA_029211085.1 Deferrisomatales bacterium
CCCCCCCCCCGGTCCCGGAATCCAGGCACGGGCGGCCGGCACGTACCGGCACCAGCACCTTTCCATCGTGCAGCGACAAGACCCCGCTGACCGATCGACCTGACACCCCTTGCACGGCGTAGCGTGGGACGGATCATCGGCATGTTGAATGAAGTACTGGAAAACATCTGGCGTATGGAAATCCCTTTGCCGGGAAATCCCCTGAAGTCGATCAACTCCTATGTGATCAAGGGCGATGACCGCCACCTGATCATCGACACGGGGCTGGACATGGTTGCCTGTGAGGAGGCATTCGTTGGCGGCCTCGCTGCCCTGTCCGTCGATCTGCATGACGCCGACATCTTTCTCACCCATCTGCATGCGGACCACGTCTCCCTCCTGTCGATGCTGCCTCCCCTCGGCGATTCACGGGTGATGATCGGTGGGAGTGATGCTGCGTTCTTGCGTGCCTGGACGGGTTGGGAATCCGTTTTCGAAATCGCCGAGGCACACGGCTTTCCGGTCCACGAACTGCGGGCGCAAGCCGCGACCACCCCTTCCTCAAGTTCCAGGCGGGGAAGCTCCCGGCCATGGTACCCCTGGAGGGCACGGAGGTGCTGACGGTGGGCGGCTATGCGTTCCAGTGTGTTCCCACCCCGGGCCACACGGAAGGGCACATGTGTCTGTTCGAGCCGACCACGAGGACCCTCTTTTCCGGGGACCACATCCTGGGAGACATCACTCCGAACATCCAGGGGTGGGCATCGAACCGAAACCCGCTGGTCGAGTACCTGAACAGCCTGGACGTCAGCGCCGCGAGAGACGTGGCGCTGGTGCTGCCGGGCCACCGCCAGCCGTTCAGCAACCACGGGGAGCGCATCGAGCAGTTGCAGGCCCACCACCGGCACCGGCTGGACGAGGCGTTGGCGGCGCTGGATGGGGCGGGCAAGACGGCCTACGCCGCCGCTCCCCTGCTGCGTTGGGATTACGACGTCAAGGACTGGGACCGCTGGCCTCTGGCGCAACGGTGGTTCGCCACCGGGGAGGCGTTGGCCCATCTGCGCTGGCTGGTCCACGCGGGGCTGGTGTCTGAAGAGTGCGAGACCGGTAGGGTCCTCTACCGCAAGGGGTAGAGGGGAACCCCCCGGGCCGCTGTTCGACGCTTCCAGGGGCACCAGGTCTGGAGGGGGCAGGCAGTTTGGGGCCACAATGGGCGGCCTCGAGAACGGCCGCCAAACGCTGGAGAGAGGAGGGGTTCGCGATGCGCGTCATCCGCTTTGTGGACGCCGGGGGGCAGTCGTGGTTCGGGCGGGAGGTGGACGGTGGTCGGGCGGAGGTCCTGGACGGCGATCTCCGGGCCGGGTTCGGCGCCACCGGGAAGGTGGTCGAGGTGCGGCGGCGGCTCGCCCCGCTGGCGCCGGTGAACCTGTTCTGCGTGGGGCTCAACTACCGCGCCCACGCCGCCGAGGCGGGCCTGCCCCTGCCCGAGACCCCGGTGTTGTTCATGAAACCCACCACCGCGGTGTGCGGCCCGGGGGACCCGATCCGTCTGCCGGCGTGTGCGGCCGGTCCCGAGGTGGACTACGAGTGCGAGCTGGCGGTCGTGATCGGCACCGAGGCCCGGGACGTGCCCGAGGACCGCGCATTGGAGCATGTGTTCGGCTACACCGCGGCCAACGACGTGTCTGCGCGGCGCTGGCAGCAGCACAACGGAGGCCAGTGGGTGAGGGGTAAGTCCTTTGACTCGTTCTGCCCCCTGGGCCCGGTCCTGGTGACCCGCGACGAGATCCCCGACCCCCAAACCCTGGGCCTGCGCACCCTGCTGAACGGTGCGGTGATGCAGGAAGGGTGCACCGACGACATGATCTTCCCCGTGGCCCGCATCGTCAGCTTCCTGAGCCAGGACACCACCCTGCTGCCGGGCACGGTGATCCTGACCGGAACGCCGCCGGGGGTCGGGTTCGTGCGCAACCCGCCGGTGTTCCTGCGCCCCGGGGACCGGGTCACGGTGGAGGTGGATCGGGTCGGGGCGCTGACCAATCCCGTGTTGGGCGCCACCGGCCGATGATCCGCACCCACCCCCGGTTGGCCCGGGAGCAGCGCACGGTGGATGCGATGATCCGTCTGTTCTGCCGGGACCGCCACGGTGGGGCCCGGGAGCTGTGCGACGACTGCCGGGAGCTGCGGGAGTACACCCGCGAGCGTCTGCGGAAGTGCCCGTTCCAGGAGGGCAAGACCACCTGCGCGCGCTGCCCCGTGCACTGCTATCGGCCGGGGATGCGGGAAGCGGTGCGCGAGGTGATGCGCTACGCCGGCCCGCGGATGTTGCTCCGGCACCCGGTGCTGGCCCTGTGCCATCTGCTCGATGGCCGGCGCAGGGAGCCGTCGCGCTAGGGGGGGGCCGGGAACGCGGCGGGGACGCACCCCCCAGGCGACGGGTTCCGGAGCCATGGGGCGGTTCGGCCCAGGGGCCTGGACACGGGGTGACGATACTGCGGTCGCAGCACCCAGACCCAGAAACGGTGGCTCGAAGACCTTGACGGGGGGGGATGGCGCTACGTCAAGGACCGTCATCCTCAACTGGGTTGCCGTTGCCCTGGGTCACGGGATGTGGTGTTCCGAGCCACCACCTGCGAGCCGAGTCAACCCCGGAAGTCCTCACCTTCCCCGCCTTTCAGCCTTCCACCACCGGGGCCAAACCCCACGCGCTTCCGATCCTTGGAGCCAGCACCCAGGAAGGTTATCATCTGGGCCGCCGGGTATCTCAGTTGTCGTCCGTTCTGGTTCCGGTCGTGGAAGATGAGGGTCGGGTCGTGCATCGCGAACCCAGCACCCAGAACCCCGGTCTTTGTCCGCTGGCCCTGGGCTTGAGGAGAGCCGCGACGCCGATGCCCATGGATGGGCGAGTGCCGCGAGCGTAGGAGGCGCAAGAGCGGCCGATGCCCGACCTGCCATACCGACACTGGTACCGGGAACCCGAGGACGGCGCACCGACAGCCGGCTGGCCGTTGATCCTGTTCCTGCACGGGGTGGGTGAGCGGGGTGACGACCTGTCGGTGTTGGCGCGCCTGGGACCGCCGAAGGCGTCGTGCCAGTGGCCGTACTTCCCGTTCGCGGTTGCCGCCCCCCAGTGTGCCTCGGGGGAATCCTGGGCGGTGGACCGGCTGGTGCGGTTTCTCGACGGCGTGCTCGCCGCCCAGGCCGTGGACCCCGACCGGGTGTATCTCACCGGGTTGAGCATGGGCGGTTACGGGACCTGGCACCTGGCCGCGGCCCACCCCGAACGGTTTGCAGCCGCGGCGCCGGTGTGCGGGGGCGGCGACCCGCGGCGGGCGGGCCGGCTGCAGCGCCTGCCGGTGTGGGCGTTCCACGGCGCCAAGGACCCGGTGGTGCCCCTGGCGGCGTCCCGGGAGATGGTCGATGCCCTGGAGCGCATCGGCGCGCCGGTGCGTTTCACCGTATACCCGGGGGTCGGCCACGACTCCTGGACCCGGACCTACGCCGACTGGGAGCTGTACCAGTGGTTTCTCGACCACCACCGCCCCCGGGTGCAGCGGCGGGCGCTGGAGGGGAGTTGAACGATGGAGATCTTCGGTCACCGCGGCGCTGCAGGGCTGGTCGCCGAGAACACCGTGGCCGGGTTCCGGCGTGCCGCAGAGTTGGGCTGTTACGGCATCGAGTGTGACGTGCGCGCCGTGGAGGGGCAGGTGGTGCTGCTGCACGACGCCACGGTGGACCGCACCACCGACGGCCACGGCACCCTTGCAGAGCTCGGCGCTGCCGGCCTGCGGCGCCTCGACACCGGCGCGGGGCCGGTGCCCTGGGTTGCAGAGGTGCTGCCCCTGATGGCTGAGTATCCAGACCTCATCTGGAACCTGGAGCTCAAGGACGTGGCGTCGGCGCCCCTCTTGATCGAGGAGATGGAGACCTGGCCCCGATCGATTCGGAGGAGGGCCCTGGTGAGCTCGTTTCTGCGCGCCGCCCTGGAGCCCTGGACCGGCACCGGAGTCGCCCTGGCCCGTCTCGCCGAGGAACTCACCCCGGCCCTGGTGGAGGACGCTCTGCGCCTGGGGTGTTGCGCGATGCACCTGGACCGGGCCAGACTGCGACCCGCCGTCGTGCCCGTCGCCCGCCGGGCCGGACTGGCGGTGCGGGCATACACCGTCAATGACCCTGCCACCGCCCGGCGTCTCGCCGGGCTGGGTGTGCAGGGTGTGTTTACCGAC
>JARGFW010000193.1:4305-10025 GCA_029211085.1 Deferrisomatales bacterium
GGATTCCTCGAAAGGAGATTCCCATGCCTGCCCGTAGCCTGCGTATCGTCGTCCTGTTGGTGTTGTCGACCCTGTTCCTGGGGTGGCTGCCGGCTGTCGCTTCCGCCGCACCGTTCCGCTTCGGCCTGCTGCTGGTGGGGCCGTACAACGACCACGGCTGGTCCCAGGCCCATTACGAGGCGGGCAAACGCCTCGCGGCGGCTGACGACGTGGAGATGATCTACATCGACAAGGTGAACCCGGCCGACCGGGCAGGCGTCACCGTGCCCCAGTTGGTGGACGAACTGGTGGAGAAGGGGTGCCAGTTGGTGATCGCCAACTCCGACGACATGAAGGACGGGATCGTGGAGGCGGCCCTGGACCACCCGGAGGTGAAGTTCATCCACGTCTCCGGCGACCAGGTCTGGACCGGCACGGCGCCGGCCAATCTCTCGAACCTGATGGGGCGCATGGAACTGGGCAAGATGCTCGGCGGGGTGGCGGCTGGGCTGACCACCCGCACCGGCAAGGTAGGTTACCTCGGGCCACTGGTCAACGACGAGACCCGGCGCCTGGCCAACTCCTGTTTTCTGGGGGCGCGCTATGCCTGGCAGACCCTGCGTGGCAAGCCCGCCGCCGAGCTGAGTTTTCAGGTTCGTTGGATCGGTTTCTGGTTCAATATTCCCGGGGTCACCGCCGATCCCACCCAGGTGGTTCAGCACTTCTACGCCTCCGGTTGCGACGTGGTGGTCAGTGGCATCGACACCAGCGAGGCGGTGGTGGTGGCGGAGCAGCAGCGCAAAGCGGGCAAGACCGTGTGGGCCGTGCCCTACGACTACCAGGGCGCGTGCCAGGGCCACGACGCCAGCTGCCTGGGGGTGCCGTACTTCAACTGGGTGCCGGGCTACACCCGGCTGTTGGCCAGCGCCCGCGGCGCGTCCTGGACTTCACAGGCCCTGTGGTTGGGCCCGGACTGGTCTGACCTCAACGGGCTGCAGACCAGCACGGTCGGGTTTGAGCCCGGCCCCGCCATGGAGCCGGCGGTCAAGACCCAACTGGACCAGGTCATCGCCGACCTGGCCGCGGGCAAGTTGGAGCTGTTCAAGGGGCCGTTGAACTACCAGGACGGTACGCCGTTCGTGGCGGCTGGCAAGACCGCTGGGGACCGGGACGTGTGGTACATGAAGCAACTCCTGCAGGGGATGGAGGGACAGAGTAGCGCCGAGTAGGACCCACGGCGACCGGACCCCCCCATGCGCATCGAACTCCGCGACATCCACAAGCGCTACGGCGCGGTACACGCAAATCGCGGGGTGGACCTGACCGTGGAGGCGGGCTCCGTGCATGGGGTGCTCGGGGAGAACGGGGCGGGCAAGAGCACCCTGATGAAGATCCTCGCCGGGTTCGTCCCCAGGACCAGCGGCGAGATCCTGCTGGACGGTCAGACGGCGGAGCTGCGCGGCCCCGCCGACGCCACCGGTCGCGGCATCGGCATGCTCTACCAGGACCCCCTGGACTTTCCCCCGCTGACCAGCGCCGAGAACTTTGCTGTTGGGACCCGCGGCGGGAGTACCGCCGCGGGTGTCCAGCGCCTGCTGGCCCGTGCTGCCGAGCTGGGGTTCCAGCTCCACCCCCGCCAGCGGGTGGAGCAGCTCACCGTGGGGGAGCGCCAACAGCTCGAACTGGTGCGCCTGCTGGAGCAGGGGGTGCGCACCCTGATCCTCGACGAGCCCACCACGGGCATCTCTGATACCCAGAAACATGTGCTGTTCGGCGCGCTGCGGGCCCTGGCGCAGCGGGGCGACAGCGTGCTGCTGGTGTCCCACAAGCTCGAGGACGTGGCTGCGGTGTGCGACCGGGTCACGGTGATGCGCCACGGCGCGGTGGTTGGCACGGTGGACGCCCCCCTGGACACCGACGCGGTGCTGCGGCTGATGTTTGACACGTTGCCCCGGCTGGCCCCGCGGCGGAGGGCCGCGCCCGGTCCCGCGGTGCTGACCACCCGGGGAGTCAGTGCCCCGGGGGGACGTGCGGGCCTCCGCGACTGCAGCCTCACGGTGCACCGGGGCGAGGTGGTGGCCCTGGCCGGGGTGGAGGGCAGCGGTCAGGGGGTGCTGTTGCGGGTGGCGGCAGGGCTGGTCCGGCCGCGCCGGGGGACCGTGCGGTGGCCGACCGTCGGTCGCGGTCCCGGGCGCTGGTCCGGGGTGACGTTCCTGCCGGCGGGGCGGTTGGAAGAAGCCCTGGTGGCGGGGCTGACGGTGGCCGAACAGTTCGCCCTCAATCAGCCCCGGATCCCTTTCTGGCGGCCGTGCCGCCGCGCCCGGGTGTTGGCCGAGGCGGGGATTTCCCGGTATCGGGTGCGGGGGACTCCCGAAACCCCGGTCGAGGCGCTATCCGGAGGCAACCAGCAACGACTGCTGTTGTCCTTGATCCCACCCCGCCCCGAGCTGCTGTTGCTGGAGAACCCCACCCGCGGCCTGGACCTGGACTCGGCCCACTGGGTGTGGAGCCAGTTGCAGGAACACCTGGAGGCGGGGGCTGGCATCCTGTTCAGTTCCGCGGAACTGGACGAGATCCTGGAGGTGTCCGACCGGGTGGTGGTGTGCTTCGACGGCCGGGTGGTACTGGACCTGCCCACCGCCCAGGCTGACGCCGGCCGCCTGGCCCGGGCCATCGCCGGGGGGGAGGGGGTTCCGTGAGGAGGGGGGCCACGGCGCGGGACCTGGTTCTCGGTGTGCTGGCGGTGGCGGGTGTGACCGCGATCGTGGTGGCGCTGGCCGGGGGGGCGCCGGCGGCGGTGGGCCGGGAGCTGTTGCTGGGGGCGTTCGGCTCGTGGTCCAAGTTCGCCCGGGTGTTGACGGTGTGGGTGCCACTCACCCTGTGTGCGTGCGGGTTGTTGTTTCCCTTCCGGGTGGGGCTGTGGAACATCGGCGTCGAGGGGCAGGTACTGGTCGGGGCGATCGGCGCCTGCGGGGTGCTGCGCGCTGCCCCGGTCGGGGGGGTGCCGGGGCTATGGGTGCCCCTGGCGTTTGGCGCCGCCGCGGTTCTCGCCGCGATCTGGGCGGTGCTGGCGGGGGTGCTGCGCACCCGGGCCGGAGTGAACGAGATATTCGCCGGGTTGGGGCTGAACTTCGTCGCCCAGGGGGCCGTGCTGTGGTTGATCTTCGGCCCCTGGAAACGCGCCGGTGTGGCGTCGATGAGCGGCACCGCTCCGCTGCCGCGGGAGCTGTGGCTGGATGCCCTGTCCTGGGGCCGGGTGTCCCTCACGGCCCTGGTGCTCGCGGTCCTGGCGGTGGCTGCCAGCGGACTGCTGCTGCACTACACCCGGGTGGGGCTCACCCTGCGAGCCGTGGGGCGCAACCCGACGGCGGCCGCGCTGTTCGGGTTGCGCCCCGGGCGCACCATGGTGGGGGGCATGGCCGCCGCCGGCGCGCTGGCCGGGGTGGCCGGCGCGGTGCAGGTGGCCGCGGTGTACCACCGGTTGATCCCGGCGATTTCCAGCGGCTACGGATACCTGGCCCTGCTGGTGGCGATGCTCGCCGGCTACCGGGTGAGCTGGGTGCCTCCGGTGGCGTTGTTTTTCGCGGCACTCAACGTGGGTAGCGTGCAGCTGCCCCTGGTTCTGCAGTTGGACTCGTCCCTGAGCGGGGTGATCCAGGGGGTGCTGGTGCTGGTGGCGCTGTGGGTAGGGGCCCGTCGCCGCCGACGGGGGGAGGGCGGCTGATGGTGCTCGACTGGATGCTGCTGCTGACGGCCGCGGTGGGGGTGGCCGCTCCCCTGATTCTAGCGGGTGTGGGGGAGACTCTCACGGAACGTGCCGGGTTGATCAACCTGTCCCTCGATGGGACCCTGCTGCTGGCGGCGATGGCGGGATTTGCCGCAGCCTACCATAGTGGCAGCGTGGCGATCGGTTTTGCGGCGGGGGCAGCGGTGGGGGCCGCGGTGGCGGCGTTGGTGGGGTGGGCCGGGGCGGTGCTGGGAGCGTCCCAAGTGGCGGTGGGGTTCGTGCTGACCCTCACCTGCCGAGATCTGGCGTACTTTCTGGGCAATCCCCTGGCGCGCCTCCAGGGGCCCCAGTTGCTGCCCTTTCCGGTGCCGTTGCTGGCCGACCTGCCGGTGGTGGGGCGGCTGTTGTTCCAGCACAACGCCGTAGTGTACGCCAGCCTGCTGCTGGTGCCGGGGGCGTGGTGGGTGTTGTTCCACACCCGGGTAGGGCTCACGCTGCGGGCGGTGGGAGAAAACCCGTCTGCCGCCTACGCCCGGGGCATCGACCCGCGTCGGGTGCAGGTGCTTGCCGCGGTGGCCGGCGGCGCCCTGGTGGGGCTGGCCGGGGCGGCATTCTCCTTGTCGGTGAAACCCGGGTGGGGCCGACCCCAGGGGGCCGAGGGTATCGGCTGGATCGCCCTCGCCCTGGTGATCTTCGGTGGCTGGCACCCGGCAAAGGTGGCCGTCGGGGCACTCCTGTTCGCGTTCTTGCAGGTGGCTGGCATTCCACTGCAGGACGCCTGGCCCGGGGTGCCCACCCAGGTGATCCAGGTGGCCCCGTTTCCGCTGATGATCTTCACCCTGGCGTTCGTGCACGGTCTGCGCACCGAGCCGGTGCAGCGTTGGGCCGGGGACCACCCGCGTCTGCAACGGGTGCTGCACCTTCTGACCGCAGCGGCCCCGCGCGCGCTGGGGAAGGATGTGAGACGCGGAACCTGACACCTGACACCTGAAACCTGAAACGGGGCGAGTGAATCGGACACCTGTTACCGGGAACGTGTTTTTCGCCGCAAACATAACCGACAGGGTAAACTTTTTATCCCTCTGGCTAAATCGGCCCTCCTCCTCTAGGAATGCCCCGGGCTTCCCCCTATCTTTGACAGGTCAAAAATGATTTTTTTGGCCCGACTCCAGGAGGGGAATATGAGCGCCCAGGCCGTCCGCAACCCCACCCGTATCAGCTCCGGCCCTGCCACGGGGAGATCTGCCGCGTCGCCCACCAGTTCCATGGGGCTGTACCTGCGGGATATCCGCAAGACCACGCTGCTCAAACCCCACGAAGAGATCGAGCTGGCCCTGCGCATCGAAAAGGGCGACGAAGCCGCCCGCCGGCGGATGATCGAGTCCAACCTGCGGCTGGTGGTGAAGATAGCCAAGCGTTATGTCAACCGCGGCCTCACGTTCCTGGACCTGATCGAGGAAGGAAACGTGGGTCTTATCAAGGCCGTGGAGCGTTTCAAGGCCGAGAAGGGCTGTCGGTTCTCCACCTACGCCACCTGGTGGATTCGCCAGTCGATCGAGCGGGCGCTGACCAACCAGGTGCGCACCATCCGCCTGCCGGTACACGTCTCCGACGATGTCGACCGTTTGGGGCGGGTCACCGACCATCTCAGCCGCCGCTTGCGGCGGCCGCCCACCCCCGAGGAGGTCGCGGAGGAGTGTGGCTTCTCCCTGGCCTACATCGAACGCTTGCACTCCATACGCCGCAAGATCCTTTCCATCGACATGGCGTTGGACGTGGACGGTGACTTCACTTTGCAGGACAAACTGGAGGACCCCAACGTCAGCGATCCCTCCGAGGCCATCCACAGCGACAAGATGAAGCGCTATGTGCGCACCAAACTCTCGGTGCTCAATGATCGCGAGCGCAAGATCGTAGAGTTGCGCTTCGGGCTGGAGGACGACGAGCCCATGACCCTGGAGTGCATCGGCCGGGTGTTCGGCGTCACCCGCGAGCGCATCCGCCAGATCCAGGT
>JARGFW010000194.1 GCA_029211085.1 Deferrisomatales bacterium
AGCAGCATGAACACCACGGTGAGGAGGATCAGGAAACCGTTGGTGAGCACCTTCTGCAGGCTGGTCAGCACCCCAGCGGCCAGACCCATCGCGGCACCCGGGTCCAGGAACTGTCCCAACTGCTCGCTGGACAGCTGGAGCCCCATGCCCTGCAACCAGGCGATCAGCCCGCCCAGTTCCTGTACCAGGCTCTGTTGGTAACCCGGCAGTGCGTCCACGAACCGGTTGACGGAAGTCCCCACCACGGTGGTCAGCAGCAGGAGAACACAGACCATGGCGGCCATCACCGCCACGACCGCCCAGCCCGTGGGGACCCCCCGTCGGCGCAGCCAAGCCACCGGCGGCGCGGCCACCAGGGCGATGAACGCGGCCACCAGGAACGGCAACACCAGGTCGGAAGCGGCACGCAGCCCGGCGACGACCACCACGAACGCTGCAAAGTGGATCAGGATCGGCGCCCCGCGGGGCGATGTGCGTTCGCCGAGTTCCGCAGTCTCCGGCGCGCTGTCACTGGACACGATATCCCCTCCTGATCCCGGGTCTGCAACGCCGGCAGCGTACCCGTTGCCCCGGGGACGGCGCAACCGGCTCCAACATCTGGTGGTTGAGTTGCACCCCGGCCTGTGCGACTCTCTGCTCGGGTCCACCTATACCGTCGACCATCCCGCTCCGGAGGAATCTCCCATGAGACGCATCGCCTGCCTTGCTGCCCTGGCCGCCATGCTGCTGACCACCACCTCTGCCCTGGCCCAGGACCGCGGTCGGACTGTCTTTCTCGACACCGTGTACGGGGTTCTGACCGGGGCGATCGTCGGCGGCGCCCTGACCCTGACCACCGACAAACCCGGCGACCATCTGGCATGGGTCGGGGTGGGCGCCGCGGTGGGCGCAGTAGGCGGGGCCGTCTACGGCATGTACGAGACCACCGCGATGGCAGAACTGGACGACCACGGCGAACTGCGCCTGGCCATGCCCACCGTGATGTTCCGCAACCGGGGCCGCTCCCTGGAACCCTCGGTGGACGTGTTGAGGGTGCGCTTCTAGAGCCCCGCCGCCCCATCCATCGCAAGACAAGGGCCGTCCCTGCCGGGGCGGCCCTTGTGCATGGGGTGAGCACCGAGGCCGCGACGGTGCCTACCCACCGGCTCCCAGCGCGGCGGCAACGATGGCCTGGGCCTCCTCCTGGATGCGCGCCAGGTGCTCGGCGCCGCGAAAGCTTTCGGCGTAGATCTTGTAGATATCCTCGGTGCCGGACGGCCGCGCCGCGAACCAGCCGTTGTCCGCCACCACTTTGAGCCCGCCGATCGCCGCGTCGTTGCCCGGCGCCCGGGTGAGTTTGGCGGTGATCGGCTCGCCGGCCAGTTCCCGGGCCGTCACCCTCTCCGGGGCGAGCTGTTGGAGCACCGCCTTCTCGGCCGGGGTGGCCGGCGCGTCGATGCGCTGGTACACCGGCCGGCCGAACCGCTCCTCCAGGGCCGTGTAGTGCTGTGCGGGGTCCCTGCCGGTGCGGGCGGTGATCTCGCAGGCCAGCAGGTCGAGCAGGATGCCGTCCTTGTCGGTGGTCCACACGGTGCCGTCCCGGCGCAGGAACGAGGCGCCAGCGCTCTCTTCCCCCCCGAACCCGCAGGAGCCGTCGAGCAGGCCCGCCACGAACCACTTGAACCCCACGGGCACTTCCCGCAGGGGTCGGCCCAGGTCCGCGGCCACCCGGTCGATCATCGAGGTGGACACCAGGGTCTTGCCCACCGCCGCAGTCGCCGGCCATCCGGGCCGGTTGGCGAACAGGTACGCCACCGCCACCGCCAGGAAGTGGTTGGGGTTCATCAGCCCCCCACATGGGGTGACGATGCCGTGGCGGTCCACATCGGCGTCGTTGCCGAAAGCCAGGTCGAAGCGGTCTTTCAGCGCCACCAGGCTGGCCATCGCCGACGGGGAGGAGCAGTCCATGCGGATCTTGCCGTCCTTGTCCACCGTCATGAAGCCGAAAGTGGGGTCCACGGTGCGGTCCACCACCTCCAGATCCAGGCCGTAGCGCGCAGCGATAGGCTCCCAGAACGCCACCGCCGCCCCTCCCAGGGGGTGGACCCCCAGCTTCAGCCCGGCCCCGGCCACCGCCTCCAGGTCCACCGCCGCGGCCAGGTCCTCCACATAGGGTGCCACGTAGTCGATCTCGACGGTGGTGTCGGCGCACCGGGCCCGCTCCAAGGACACACGCCGCACCCCAGACAGGCCCTGCCCCAGCAGTTGGTTGGCGCGAGCCTCGATCTGCCCGGTCACGTCGCTGTCGGCCGGGCCGCCGTGGGGAGGGTTGTACTTGAACCCCCCGTCTTCCGGCGGGTTATGGGAGGGGGTGATCACCACTCCGTCGGCGAAACCGCTCTGGCGGCCACGGTTCCAGCCCAGGATGGCGTGGGAGATCACCGGTGTGGGGGTGTACCCCAGGCCCTGTTGGATCCGCACCGTCACGCCGTGGGCCGCAAACACCTCCAGGGCCGTGGCCAGGGCGGGCTCGGAGAGGGCGTGGGTGTCCATGCCCAGGAACAGGGGACCGTCGGCGCCCCGCCCGCGGCGGTACTCCACGATCGCCTGGCTGATCGCCAGGATGTGTGCCTCGTTGAAACTACCCCGCAGGGACGAACCGCGGTGGCCCGAAGTGCCGAACGCCACCCGCTGGGCGGGGTCCTCCAGCTCGGGGCGACGGGTATAGTAGGCGGAGACCAGCCGGGGCACGTTGACCAGCAGTTCCCGGGGAGCCGGCTTACCGGCGAGGGGGTGGAGGGCCATGGTTGCTCCTGGGGGAAGGGGCGGTTAGCGGTGACGATTTCACAGGACAGTGGAATCGCACATGCCGCCGGCACGCCCGAAAGGCGAACCCCCACACGACGGGGGTGAGTGAACGCCTGACGCCTGACGCCTGACGCCTGACGCCTGACGCCTGACGCAGCATAGGGAGGTGTCCCAGGCTTGTCCAGGGAGACAGGGGCTGGCCCCAAAGACGCACCATGGGGTACAAAAACGGGGGAGAAGAAGACACCGCCGCGGGGAGGACCGGGATGGGTAGACGGCAGCGGAGCACCCTGGGAAGAGCCGCTGGCGGGGCGAGCGGGTAGGGTCGGATGCCCTCTGGCCTGGCGCCGGAACTGCGCCGCCTCTACCTCACCCTGCGGGAGCACCCCAGCGGGATGCGGGAGTACGATCTGCTCGAGCGGCTGCGTGGGGCCGGGCCACTGCGGGGGCTCGACGCCCTGGAGATGTTCCGGGTCCACTTCCTGCTGTTCCACCACCTGCACCGGCTGCGGCGGGAACTGGAACGACAGCGCCGCGGCAGCCTGGAGATCCACTGCCTGCGCATCCGCCTGCAGCCCCTGGCGGGCCATCACCCCAACCCCGATCGCCTGCCCCTGGCCCCGGACCCGGTGGCCGAGTATTACCTCGACTCCGGGCACCTGGTCACCACCGGCCGGGAAGATGTACAGGCTCTGTTGCGCTGGTTCTGGAGACGCTACCGAGTGCACGGTCGGCGCGAGGAGGCCCTGGCGGAGTTGGAGCTGGGGCCCGGTGCCACCCCCGCGGAGGTGCGACGCCGGTTCCGCCAGCTCGCCCGCGCCCACCATCCCGATCGTGGCGGCAACGCCGAGCGGTTCCACCGCTTGGTGGAAGCGGCAGAGGTGCTGCGCCTGCACCAGAATCCGCCGCCTGGTCCCTGAGCACCGGCCGGCGAGCGCAACGAGAGACCCGCACCTGTCGCCCTTGAGGTTGGCGCCAATCTGCAGGAAGGTGTCCCACGGGGAGCATCTCGGGGCGTGGATCCGCTCGCCGCTGGTGACGAACTCGCTCGCCAGCTCCCACGGTCACCCGCCGGATCTCCGGGCAGCACGAAACGCTCCCGCGTGTCTTCGAAGACCCGCGGCATCTTCTCCCCCGGGAGGAGGTCGTTGACGCGCCCGCGCGGCGGCGAACCGCTCGTCCTTGCGACATTCCACGGATGTCTCCGCCCCTGCCGGGGTGGGGCCCCCTCGGTTCCTGGAGCAGCCCAACGGGCAGGGACCCCCGGACGGACGCCCCACCGGAAATCAGCAGTCGTTCTCCAGGATGGTTTCCTGCTGGCGAATCGCCTCTTCGTGAACCGACTGGAAGACCTGCAGGACGAATGCGTCGGAAAGGCCTGCCTCCGTGCCGGCGGCGACCCTGCTGGCGACGATCTCCCGCCACCGGTCGGGCTGCAACGCGGAGATACCGTGCCGGCGCTTGAGCTTCCCCAACCTGCGCACGACCTCCATGCGCTTGCCCAGGATGCCGACCAGGTGCTCGTCCAGCGCGTCCACCTCCAGCCGCAACGCCTTGATCCTCGCCATGAGTCCGTCGTCTTCGATGGTCTCGCTCTTGGGCTGGAGTCGCCCCACCAGAGAGCGGAAGGCGTCAGGGGCGAGCTGCTGCTCCCCGTCGCTCAGGGCACGGCTCGGATCCTCATGGACCTCGACCATCAAGCCGTCGAACAGCAGGTCGAGCGCTTCCTGGGAGATGGACCAGATCAGGTCGCGCCGGCCGCTGATGTGACTGGGGTCGCACACCAGCGGGATGTCTGGCAGGCGCCTCTTGAGCTCGATCGGGATCCGCCACATGGGGGCGTAGCGGTAGAGTATCGGGTGGGAAGCACTGAACCCCCGGTGCACGGCTCCGATGCGGCGGAGGCCGGCGTTCGCCAGGCGCTCGATCGCCCCCAGCCACAAGCCCAGGTCCGGACTGATCGGGTTCTTGACCAGGATCGGCATGTCCGTGCCCCTCAGGGCGTCGGCAACGGCCTGGACGGAGAACGGGTTGGGCGTCGTGCGGGCCCCGACCCAGACCAGATCGATCCGGTGTTTCAGGCACAGTTCCACGTGCTCGGCACTGGCGACCTCGACGCCGAGGGGGAGGCCGGTTTCGTCCCGCGCGCGCACCAACCACTCCAGGGCCTGCTCCCCCGCTCCCTCAAAGGAGCCCGGGTGGGTGCGGGGCTTCCAGGCCCCGGCCCGGAATACACTGATGCCCACCCCGCATAGGGCCCGAGCGGTGCGCAACACCTGCTCTGCGCTTTCCGCACTGCAAGGGCCCGCCGCGAGGAAGAAATCCCCGACGGGAAAGCCCCAGTCTCGGATCGGCAAGGAAATGGTCATGGTCCCTCCGGGTTCGCCCCCGACCATCCGATCGCAGGGGCGCATCGCGGCAAAGCGGCGACACTACATCCTGTTTGCGCGGGGATGGGGAGCAAGCGCACCGCGAACCCGCACGTCGCGGGCGGAGACTGCAGGACTCCCGGTGGTCGGCAAGCGTCCGCCAGTGGCCGAAGCGACCGCGGCGGAGCGGAGCACCGGGCTCGCTGGTACGCGGGCACCCTTCCCGCGCCCTCCTCCGCCACTGGATCCGCCCGGCGTCACAACAAGTACGGGTTGGTGTTGTGGAAGCGGTGGCGGACCCGCACCGCGTAGGCTGTGGCCACCAGCATGGCGATCACTGCCAGGCTCACTCCGGTATAGAACGAGGGGGAGGGTACGGCGTCCCCCAGCAGGGGGTCCAGCTCCCCGGGAGTGAGCACCGCCAAGGTCACCAGCAAGCTCAGGAGATTCACCGCGTTGTAGCCCAGCAGCAGGTACCAGGTGAGTCGCTGGGCCCGGGCCACCCCCACGATGATGTGGATCAGTAGCAGGCAGTCCAGCGCCAGGGCCCCGGTCGCCGCGTGTCCGGTGAGCATCACTCCGAACAGGGGATACGGCAGACCGTGGGACAAAGCGGTGGTCAACAGCAGGAACCCGTAGTACAGGCACAGCACTCGGCTGGGCGGGGGCACCGTGGAGCTCACGGGACCGCGGCGCCGCTCGGGGTCTCGCAAACCAGGCGGCGGAGCTCGGGCAGCAACTGCGCCAGGGCCCGCTGGCGGTGACTGAGCCCGTTCTTGGTCTCCAGATCCATCTCCGCCAGGGTGCGGCCGGTGGTGGTCTCCAGGAACAGGGGGTCGTAGCCGAAGCCGTCGCTGCCACGGCCGGCGGGGAGAAGGGTGCCGGACAGCCGCCCCTCGGCGACGAACTCCCTCTCCTCGGGCCCCGGCACCGCCAGTACCATGGCGCACACGAACTCGGCACCGCGCGCCCCTTCCGGCACCCCTGCGAGTTCCTCCAGCAGTCGAGCGTTGTTCTCGGCAGCCCCGGCCCCGGGGCCGGCGTAGCGGGCCGAGTGCACCCCCGGCCGACCCCCCAGGGCCGCCACCGCCAGTCCGGAGTCGTCGGCCAGTACCGGCAGCCCCACCGCCCGGGCCAGGGTCCACGCCTTCTTGCGTGCGTTGGCCAGGAAGGTGTCGCCGTCCTCCACCACCTCCGGGGCGTCGGGCAGGTCGCACAGCCCCAGCACCTGCAGCCCCTCCCCTGCCAGCAAACCGCGCACCTCACGCAGCTTCCCAGCGTTGCCGGTGGCCATCAACAGCCTCATCCCCCGGCCCCTCCCCCCAAGGTCTGGCGCTGCACCTCCAGGAGTTGTTCGATACCGCCCCAGGCCAGGTCCACCAGTTCGCCCAGTTGCCGGCGGGGGAACGGGCGCTCTTCGCCGGTTGCCTGCACTTCCACCAGTTCCCCTGTGCCCGTCATCACCACATTCATGTCGATGTCCGCGCCGGAGTCTTCGCGGTAGTCCAGGTCGAGCAACAGGCGCCCGCCGACGATGCCCACGCTCACCGCGGCCACCGGGCTGCGCACGGGGACTGCGCTGATCACGTTGCGCCCCACCAGGGTGCGGAACGCCTCCACCAGGGCCACATAGGCTCCGGTGATCGCAGCGGTGCGGGTACCGCCGTCGGCTTGCAGCACGTCGCAGTCCAGCCACACGGTGCGTTCGCCGAAGCTGCCCAGGTCGGTGACCGAGCGCAGGGAGCGGCCGATCAGGCGTTGGATCTCCAGGGTGCGCCCGCCCTGTTTGCCCCGTGCCGCCTCCCGGGGCGTGCGGGTGGAGGTAGCCCTGGGCAGCATGCCGTACTCGGCGGTGACCCAGCCCTGGCCCGAGCCCTTGCGGAACCCGGGCACGCTGTCCTCCACGCTGGCGGTGCAAAGCACCCGGGTGTTGCCCAGCTCGATCAGGGCACTGCCTTCGGCGTGGCACGACACCCCGGTCTCGATCCGCGCCGGCCGCAGCTGGCCGGGAGTTCGTCCGTCATATCTCATCGGGAATCCTCATGGTAAGTGGTGATGGGTAACGATCCCTTCGGGGGGCGGCGTCGCACGCCCCCGCCAGGGGCCACCCGGAACGGGCGAAGCCCACGGATGGGCCGAATGAACGGTGACGATTTCACAGGACCGTGGAATCGCACGGGCCGCAGGCACTCCCGAAGGGCGAACCCCCACGAGGGGGGTGAGTGAACGGAAAGATCATGCTGCGGTTTCCCGGCTCCAGAAATCCGCGGTTCGAAGCCTTCCAGCCGCCCCCGGCGGTTCACTCGGAAGGCGCAGAAAAATACTGTTCCGCCGCCGCGACCACGGCGGCGGCGATGCGTTTGCGCCCTTGCGGGGTGGTGAGCGCCTCGGCGTCACCGGGCCAGGCCAAGGTACCCACCTCCACCAGCGCCGCCGGGCAGGCCACGGCTTCGAGAAGGGGGCTTGGGATTTCAACCACGCCGCGATCGAAGGTGACCAGGGCGCTGCCCAGGGTCGCCCGCAGGGCCGCCGCCCACCGGCGGCTGGCGGCGGCCTGCCCGGCCTGCCCGGCCTGCCAGCGATCGGCAGCCAGCGACGGATCGGGTGCCGGCGCAACGAACACCTCGAAGCCCCGGGCCTGGGGGCGTTCCTGGCCCGCGGCGTGGAAGCTCACGAACAGCTCGGCACCCCAGTAGTTGGCCACCGCGGCCCTTTTCTCGGCAGCGATGGAGTGGTCGCCGCTGCGGGTCAGATGCACCGCGAAGCCCGACCGGCGCAGTTCCTCGGCGGTGGTCAGGGCCAACTCCAAGACCACGTCCTTCTCCAGGACGGTGCCCCCACCGGCATCGCCGCGGCTGCCGCTTTCGCCGCCGTGGCCGGCGTCCACCACGACCCGGCGGCGCTCCCGGTCGGCCGCCGCCACCAGCCGCAGATCGCGGCCCAGAAGCACCGGTCCGGTGCGGCGCAGGAACGCTTCGGACACCAGCAGACCCCCCTCGCCCCGCCGCACCGGCAGGGCGTCCGGCAGGGGCAGCCCGTTGCGCAACACGTAGGGCTCGTGGGCCGCCAACACCACCCAGCTGCCGCCGTCGCGGTAGCTGAGCCGCCCGCTTCCTGCGTCCCAGGTGACCTCTCCGGGAAACTGTCGGAGCCACCCTTCAGCATCGTACCAGGCCGTGCTATTCTCCGTAATCGCCGCCTCGAGCACGAACGGCTCGACCCCCCGGGCCTCCACCCGCAGGGCGGCGCCCGCTGCCGGCACACCCCAGCACACCGCAGCCAGGAGCAGGGGCAGCCACAGAAGGACGCGGGGGCGCAGCAGGGGTCGCGAATCGGACATGGGCCACGGTGGAGACGGGGGGGAAACGGGGGCCGATCCTACCCCCAGGCCAAAATTCCTGTCAATTCAAGGAGAAGCGCCATGTTGCTACCCTTTCGAGCCGCGCATCCCCGGAGCACAGCGATCGACGGTCCGGCCCTGGCCGCAGAAAGGCAGGCGGCGGCGTGAGCGGGCGCTGGATGCGCTACTCCACGCTCGTCTGGATGCTGCTGGCTAGCGGCACGGACGCCGTAGCAGGGGAAGACCCCCTGCGCCAGGCCGCCCGCAGCGAGCAGAACTACCTGTTGGTGGAGTTCACCTCCGCCACCTGCCCCGCCTGTGACCAGATGCAGCCCGTGGTGGACCAGGTGCTGGCGGGCCACCCCGAGCTGCGGTTCCAAAAAGTCGACGCCGACCTCGAGGTCGAACTGTCGCGCCGCTACAAGGTCAAGTGTGTGCCGGTGTACGTGGTGCTGGACCAGGACGGGGAGGTGCGCTTCAACGACGTGGGCATGCGCACCGCCGAGGAGTTAGAGCAGATTCTGAAGCAAGCCGGGGTCAACAACCGCTGACACTGCGGCGCGACCCGATAGCCACAAGGAGCGGCCACCGTGGCCAAGAAGAGAGATTACTACGAGGTGCTCGGCGTACAGCGGGGCGCATCCGAGGGCGAAATCAAGAAGGCCTACCGCAAACTCGCCCGGAAACACCATCCGGACGTAAACCCTGGAGACCAGAAGGCGGAGAACCAGTTCAAGGAGATATCCGCGGCCTACGAGGTGCTCTCCGACGCCGACAAGCGCAAGCAGTATGACCGGCTGGGCCACGCCGCGTTCGAAGGCGCCCCGGGGGGCGGAGGGGGCTGGCAGGATTTCACCGGGCGCGGCTTCGGCGGAGGCCCAGGGGGCGTGGACCTGGGCGACCTGTTCGGCGACCTGTTCGGTGGCCGGGGCGGCGGCCCGGGGCGGGGCCCCCAGCGCGGCTCGGACCTGGAGTACGAGATGGAGGTCAGCTTCCGCGAGGCGGTGCTCGGCTCGGAGAAGGAGATCGCTTACCGGCGTTCCGCACCGTGCGCCGATTGCTCCGGGCAGGGCTACCGCCCCGGCAGCGGGGGCGACACCTGTCCCCAGTGCCATGGCAGCGGCCGAGTGGCCGCCCGCCAGGGTCCGATCGCGATGCAGCGGCCCTGCGGTACGTGCCGGGGCACAGGCAAACGGCCCGGCGACCCCTGCGCCTCGTGCGGCGGCCGCGGCAGCGTAGCGAGCCCGGAAAAGCTGCGGGTGCGCATCCCCGCTGGGGTGGACACCGGTTCCAAGGTGCGGGTCGGGGGCAAGGGGGAGAGCGGTCCACCAGGCACCCCCGCGGGGGATCTGTACATCCGGGTCAAGGTGCACCCCGACGCCGCGTTTCGTCGCCAGGGGGATGACGTGGTCACCACGGTGCGGGTGCCGCTGCTCGACGCCCTGCTGGGCGGCACGGTGGAGGTGCCCACCCTGGGCGATCCGGTGCGCATGAAGCTGCCCGCCGGCACCCAGAACGCCCAACGCTT
>JARGFW010000195.1 GCA_029211085.1 Deferrisomatales bacterium
CCCTGTGGGAAGAGTGGGGCGTGGAACCCGAGGGGCATCCCTGGCTAAAACCCCTGCGCAAGATCGATCGGGAGGTTCCGGCCCCGGGGGATGCCGGCTTCTACCGGATCGCGGGCGAAGAGATCCACGAGGTGGCCGTCGGTCCTGTGCACGCCGGTATCATCGAGCCGGGCCACTTTCGGTTCCAGTGCCACGGGGAGACCGTCTTCCACCTTGAGATTCGCCTGGGGTACCAGCACCGGGGCGCCCGCAGGTTCCTGTTGGGGAAGCCCTCTCCCCGCTGGGCGGCGGTGGCCGAGTCCGTCAGCGGCGACACGGCGGTGGGCGGGGCCCTGGCCCACGCCCTGTGCATCGAAGCCCTGGCCGGGATCGAATCCCCACCGCGGGCCCAGGCCCTGCGCGCAGTGGCCCTGGAACTCGAGCGCATCGCCTACCACGTGGGGGATCTCGGGGCTCTGGGCGGGGACGTGGGGTTCCTGCCCACGGCCCAGTTCAACGGCCGCATCCGCGGCGATGTGTTGAACCTGTTGCTGAGCCTGGGTGGCAACCGCCACGGCCGGGGCTTTGTCCGACCGGGGGGGGTGTTGGCGGATCTGGACGCCGCGGGCGCCGAGTCGTTGTGCGAGCGCCTGAAACTGCACCACCGGGAGGCCCGGCGCTCCGTGGACCTCCTCCTGGACGCACCTTCGGTGCTCGCCCGCTTCGACGGCACCGGGTTCCTCTCCGGGGACGACGCGCGGGCGCTGGGGATGGTGGGGGTGGCGGCCCGCGCCTGCGGGCTCGACCTTGACGTGCGGCGCGACCACCCCTGCGGAGCCTACCGCTTCCAGCAGGTGCTGGTGGGGCTGGGCCAGCACGGCGACGTACATGCTCGAGCCCTGGTGCGCAGTCTCGAGCTCGACCGTTCGGCCGAGTTCTGCACCACCCTGCTCCACAACCTACCCGCCGGTGCGGCGAGGGTTCCCTGTGGGGCACTGCGACCCGGCCGCCTGGCCCTGGCCATGGTGGAGGCGTGGCGGGGGGAACTCGTTCAGGCCCGGGTCACCGGGCCCGACGGCGAGGTGGTGGCCGCCGAGATCGTCGACCCCTCGATCCACAACTGGTTCGGGCTGGCGCAGGTGCTGCGGGGTGAGGGGATCAGTGACTTCCCCCTGTGCAACAAGAGCTTCAGCCTGGCCTACGCCGGGCATGATCTGTAGAGACGGTGATGAGTGAACAGTGAACGGTGAACAGGTAAGGGCAAAGGACGAAGGATCGCGCTCAAGGGGTTTGAGATCTTGACGTTACCGTTCACCGTTCACCCTTCACGGTTCACCTGCTTTCCGAGGTTCCCATGCTCGACATCCTGAGAGCTCGACTGGCCTTCGGGCAGCGCACGGTGCCCCTGCCGGAACCCCACGAGACCCCCGTTGCCGAGGGGTTCCGCGGGCTGCCGGCGCTGGCCGCCGAGCGGTGCCCGGCCGAGTGCGCCACCTGCGCCGGGGCCTGCCCCACCGGGGCCATCACCCCCGGGGCTGGGTCGGGGCCCCGCATCGACCTGGGCCGGTGCCTGTTCTGCCCCGAGTGCGCCGCCGCGTGTCCCGCCGGCGCCATCGGCTTCACCCGGGAGCACCGTCTGGCGGCCACGAGTCGAGACGACCTCGCCGTAGGCTCCGGCGATTCCTGCCCCGCCGTGGAACCCATGGCGCCGGATCTGCGCAAGCTCTTCGGCCGCTCCTTCAAACTCCGCCAGGTGAGCGCCGGGGGGTGCAACGGGTGCGAAGGGGAACTCATCGTCACCGGCACCCTGGTCTACGACTTGAGCCGGTTCGGGGTGCAGTTCGTGGCGAGCCCCCGTCACGCCGACGCCCTGGTGGTCACGGGGCCGGTGTCGAAGAACATGCGCCTCGCCCTGGAGAAGACCTACGCGGCCCTGCCCGCGCCGAAGCTGGTGATTGCCTGCGGGGCCTGCGCCATCTCCGGCGGGCCCTTCGCCGGGAGCCCCGAGGCCCACGACGGGGTGGGAGACATCCTGCCCGTGGACCTGTGGATTCCCGGCTGTCCCCCCCACCCCTGGACCCTGGTGGACGGCGTCCTGCGGCTCATGGGGCGGCTGTGAGGGGCGGCTCCGCGGGGGGCGGACTGCCCCTGCGCGCGGGGTGGAATGTCCGATGGTTGATATACGGTGCCTGCACCGGCTACAAGGGCTCGCCCGACTGTGGTCATCCCTGTTCGGCCCGGCTCGCCACAAGATGGACCCACCCCACGCTCCGGGGCAGGCCGCCCCCCCGGTTCGCTGGTGGGAGGAGGGCGGGGTTTGCCTCGCCGAAGAGCCAATCAGCAGTAGTGCGGAGGAGTCCATGCCCGAACAACTGGTGATCCTCGGAGCCCTGCTGCTGGCGGCAAGCGGTCTGCCGGGCCTGGTCGTGGGCCCCCGCACGGGCCCGCGGATCTCGGTGCTCCTCGCGGCGGTCGGCGCTCTGGCGGGTCTCGCCGGTGCAGGGCTGGTGTTGGCCGGCCGGCAGGGCGGGGTGGGTTTGGCCTGGGCGGGACACCCGGCGTTCCAGGTCGATGCCCTTTCCGCCCTGTTCCTGTGCCCGGTGTTCCTGGTGACGGCCATGGGCAATCTCTACGGGCTGGCCTACTGGACCCCGGCAGGGCACCCGGAAGATGCGGCGCGGCTGCGGGCTTTCTACGGGGTGCTGGGCGCCGCCATGGCCGTGCTGCTGGCCGCCCGCGACGGGGTGCTGTTCCTCACGGCGTGGGAGGTGATGGCCCTGGCCGCGTTCTTCCTCCTCACCTCCGACGATGGGGATCCCGAAGTCCGCGGCGCCGGTTGGGTCTACCTGGTGGCCACCCACCTGGGCACCCTGTGCCTGTTCCTGCTCTTCGGTCTGGTCGCCGCCCGCACCGGGAGCCTCGCCTTCCCGTCCCTGCTGGCCCTCGACCCCGGCACGACCGCGGCCGTGTTCCTGCTGGCCCTGGTGGGGTTCGGGCTCAAGGCCGGGCTGATGCCGTTTCATGTGTGGCTGCCCGGGGCCCACGCCAACGCTCCGAGCCACGTTTCGGCGCTCATGTCCGGCGTGGTGATCAAGATGGGCATCTACGGCCTCCTCCGCGCCACCTCCTGGGTCGCGACGCCCCCTGCCTGGTGGGGCTGGACCGTGCTGGCCCTCGGGGGCGTGTCGGCGGTACTGGGGGTGGCCTACGCCGTCGGCCAGCATGATCTCAAGCGCCTGCTCGCCTATCACAGCGTCGAGAACATCGGCATCATCGCCCTGGGGGTGGGTCTGGCCCTCCTGGGGCGTGCCCGGGGGGAGGCGACCTGGATGGTATTGGGATTGGGCGGCGCGCTCCTGCATGTGTGGAACCACGGGCTGTTCAAGCCGCTCCTGTTCCTCAGCGCGGGTTCGGTCATCCACGCCACGGGCACCCGCGAGATCGACGCCTACGGGGGCCTATGGAAGTCCATGCCTCGCACCGGCCTCGCCTTTCTGGTGGGGGCGGTGGCCATCTGTGGTCTGCCGCCCCTCAACGGTTTCGTGAGCGAACTGCTCGTCTACCTGGGCCTGTTCCGCACCGCGGCCCCCGGCGCGGGGGGGGCGACGGCCGCCGCCGCCCTGGCGGTTCCGGCTCTGGCCCTGGTGGGAGCTCTGGCATTGGCATGCTTCGTCAAGGCGTTCGGAGCGGTGTTCCTGGGGGAACCCCGCACCGAGCGGGCCCGCGAGGTCCATGGGGAGTCCCCGGCAGCCATGACCGCGCCCATGGCGGTGCTCGCACTGTTGTGCGTGGCCGTCGGTCTCGCCCCGTGGGCCTTCGCCCCCGCCCTGGACCGGGCGGTAGCCGCTTGGTCCGCCTCGGGCAACCTCCCCGCCGTGGGCTCCCTGGTTCCCTTGGCGGCGGTGAGCGGCTTGGGTTGCGCCCTGGTGGGCCTTCTGACCCTGGGGGCCGCCCTGCTGTGGCGCCGGTTGGCCCGCTCCCCGGTGGAACGGGTGGGAACCTGGGACTGCGGCTACGCGTTCCCCACGGCGCGGATGCAGTACACCTCCTCGTCCTTTGCCCGCACCCTGGTCGGATGGTTCGCCTGGGCCCTGCGGCCCGAGGAACACCGGCCCCGCCCGGGGGGCTGCTTTCCCGAGGCTACGGCGTTCTGGAGCCACGTGCCCGATGCGGTGCTGCGCCGGCTGCTGCTACCCGCGGCCCGTGCGGGTGCCGACCTGGCGAGTCGCCTGCGGGTCCTCCAGCAGGGGAACGTTCACGCCTACGTGGCCTACATCCTGGCAACCGTGGTTGCCCTCCTGGCCTGGGGATGATGCCATGAACACCATCCTCGGTGCCCTGCCCGACGCGGCCCACGTGGCGCTGTTGCTGGGCTTCCCGCCGCTGCTGCTGGGGGTGGTGAACCGTGCCAAGTCCTGGTTCTCCGGTCGCGCCGGACCGCCCCTGCTGCAGACCTACGCCGACCTCGCCCGGCTGTTGCGCAAGGAGTTCATCCTCAGCCGCACCACCACCGGGGTATTCGTGGCGGGGCCGATGGTGGCCTTGGCCACGGCGCTGCTGGCGGGCCTGTTCGTGCCCTTTGGTTCCCGGGCGCCCTGGGGCTTTGCCGGCGACGCCGTGGCGGTGCTGTACCTGCTGGGTCTCGGGCGCTTCTTCACCACCATCGCCGCGCTGGACACGGGTTCCGCGTTCGAGGGCATGGGGGCCGCCCGGGAGGTCGCCTTCGCCTGCCTGTCCGAGCCCGTGGTGTTCCTTGCCCTCCTGGCCCTCCACCGACTCACGGGCAGCCTGCAACTCTCGGTGCTGCTGGGCTCCGGGCTCGTCGGGGCCTGGCACCAGGCCGCTCCCACCCTGGCCCTGCTGACAGCGGCGCTGTTCGTGGTGCTGCTGGTGGAGGGGTGCCGCATTCCGTTCGACGACCCCAACACCCACTTGGAGCTCACCATGATCCACGAGGTCATGGTGCTCGACCACAGCGGCCCGCTGTTCGGCGTGGTGCTCTACGGCGCCGCCTTGAAACTGTTCCTGTTCGCCGCATTCCTGGTGCGGCTCGCGGCGCCGGTGGCCACCGGCTCCCCCTGGCTGGACCTCGGGGTGTTCATCCTCGGCACGCTCGCGGTGGCCGTGGGCATCGGCGTCGTCGAATCGGTGATGGCCCGGTTGAAGCTTCCCCACGTTCCCACCCTCCTGGTGGGGGCTTGCGTGTTGGCGGGCTTCGGTTTCCTCTTGGCGTGGAGATGACCATGTCCAAGACGCTTCTCGACGTCGCCCTGGTGGCGGTGCTGCTTTCCAACGTCTTCATCCTGGGGACCAGTCGGCTGGGGGCCGCCATCCGCATCGTGGCGGTCCAGGGGGCCGTCATTGGCCTGATGCCGCTGCTGCTGCACGCCGGTGGGGGGGGGCGGGGGTTGTTGGTGGTCGCACCCGCGGTTCTCCTCAAGGGGGGGATCATCCCTGCCATGTTGTCCCGCGCCCTGGCAAGGGCGTCGATCCGGCGGGAGGTGGAACCCCTGGTGGGGCTCGCCCCTTCCCTGGTACTCGGCGCCCTCGGAACCGCCTTGGCCGTTGCCTTTGCCCATCGGCTGCCGCTCCTGCCCGAACATGCGGACAGCCTGATCGTGCCGGCGGCCCTCTCGACCTCCCTGGTGGGCTTCCTGCTGCTGATCACCCGGTTGAAGGCGCTCACCCAGGTGCTCGGTTATCTCGTGCTGGAAAACGGGATCTTCGTCTTCGGCCTGCTCCTGGTGGAGGCGATGCCGTTCCTGTTGGAGATCGGGGTGCTCCTCGACCTGTTCGTCGCCGTGTTCGTCATGGGGATCATAGTCAACCACATCAGCCGCGAGTTCTCGTCCATGGACACGGACCGGCTCTCGACCTTGAAGGAGTAGGCGGTGGAAGCCGTGCTCTTGATCGGGGTGGGCCTGGGGTTCGGGCTCGCGGCCCTGGCCGTGCCCTCGAATCGTTGGCGGCCGTGGCTGGTGCCGGCCGGGGCGACCCTGCACCTGGCACTGACCCTGCGGGCGCTCGCCGACGGGGCCGCGCCGGTGCCCGGTGCCTGGGTGGGCCTCGATCCCTGCGGCCGCCTGGTGCTGGGGGTGGTGAGCCTGCTCTTCTGGGTGTGCTCCTGGTACACCGTGGGTTACCTGGCCCACCGGCGGGGTCGCCTGAACCGGGTGTTCTGCGCCTGTCTGCTCGGCTTCCTGGGGATGGCGACCCTGGTGGCGTTCTCCCAGCACTTCGGCTTGCAGTGGGTGGCCATGGAGGCCACCACCCTGATCACCGCCCCGCTCATCTACTTCAACCGCACCCCGCGTTCGATCGAGGCTACCTGGAAGTACCTGCTCCTGTGCTCGGTGGGCATCGCCCTGGCGCTGCTGGGTTCATTCTTCCTCGCCTACGCCGCCCTGCGCGGGGGGCTCGCGCCTTCCCTGGTGCTGGGCGACCTGGTGGCGGCGGCCCCGCGGCTGTCGGTCCCCTGGCTGCGGGGGGCGTTCACCCTGCTGCTGGTGGGCTACGGCACCAAGATGGGCCTGGCACCCATGCACTCCTGGAAGCCCGACGCCTACGGCGAAGCTCCCGGGGTGGTGGGCGCGCTGTTCGCCGGGGGCATGACGAGCTGTGCGTTCCTGACGATTGTGCGGGCGTATCAGGTGATGGGGGCGGCTGGTCTGGGGACGGACGCCCGCCGTCAGTTCCTGGCCCTGGGCCTGCTGTCGGTCGCGGCGGCCGCCGTGTTCCTGGTGCGCCAGCGCGACCTCAAACGCATGCTCGCCTACTCCAGTGTCGAGCACATGGGCATCCTGGTCATCGGTTTGGGGCTCGGGGGGGGCGCCACCTTCGGTGCCCTGTTCCACATGGTCAACAACGCGCTGGTGAAGGGGCTGCTGTTTCTGGCGGTGGGCAACCTGCACCGCGCCTTCGCCACCAAGTCGCTGGATGGCGTCGCGGGTGCCTGGCGGCGGCTTCCCCTCACGGGCTGGCTGTTTGCCGGCGGGATGTTCGCCGTGACCGGTTCCCCCCCCTTCGGCCCGTTCCGGAGTCTGTTCCAGATCTTGAGGGGCGGTCTCGAACAGGGGCACACGGCAGTGGTGGGGACCCTGGCGGCGCTGCTCCTGGTCGTGTTCCTGGGAATGGGGGCCGCGGTGCTCGCGGCGGTGCAGGGCCCCCCTTCCCCCGCGGCCCGGGCCACGGACTACCGCGATGGATTTCTCACCGGGGCCCCGCTGGTCGTGTTCTTTGCCCTGGTGTGTCTGCTTGGAGTGTGGTTGCCCCAAGCCACGCAACACCTGCTGGAAAGCGGTGCGGAGACCCTTCTGGGGCGTTGACCGCGGCGCCAGGATCCCGGTCCCTGTCCGGTGCGGTTCGAGGCGGGTCCACCCCCAGTCACACCCTGGGTGAGGAGTTTCTCCGGGTGCCGGGCAGAATCGGATGACGGGAGGGGCGCAATGGGGGATCATAGGCGGGCCGGCAGGACGTGAGGACGCCGGTGTCCGCGACAAACGGCACAGCTGGGGAGCAGAGACATGATCCAGGTAGAGGTGGAACGTTGGGTGGGGGAAGGGATGCTGGAGGAGTTTCACGGTGCGTTGCTGGAGCTGCGGGGCGCGGCGGCACGCCGAGAGGGATTCTGGGGCGGGGAGCTGTTGGCCCGTATCGACGACCCCCACCACTGTTCGGCGTTCAGTACCTGGCGTTCTCTCGCGGACTGGCGGGACTGGGAGAAGTCCGAGGATCGGCGCCGGGTCAACGTACGCATCGCCCCGCTGCTGGATGAGCCGGAGACGGTGATCGTCCGGATGACCATGCAGGGTCCCCCGGGGGGTGGGGACCCGCAGCCGTGACCCGCCCGGCGTAGCGACGGAACCCCCGCAACCGCCCGGTGCGGCGCAGGCACCGGCCCACTGTCCGCCCGGCACCGAGGAGCTGTTCCGCATGGTGGTTCCCCCGCGGCATCGCACCGAGCCCGACTTCACCCGCCTCCCCCAGGCCCTGGGGGAGGGCCGCAGGCGCCCGATCCTGGAATGGCTCGCCGTACTCTATGGAGCCGAACGCGCGCCCGAGATCTACCCCGAGATCGAGCGCATCGTCCAGGTGTATCGGGCCCACCGCCTGCCCCAGGCGGAGGCGTCGACGGTGTCCCTGGATTCCGGCCGCTTCACCGAGCGGGACGTGGTCCTCATCACCTACGGGGATCTATTGGTGGAGACCGGGCGTCGCCGGCCCCTGGGGGTGCTGTCCCGGTTTCTCGACGACCAGTTGCACGGGGTGATCAACACAGTCCACATCCTGCCGTTCTTCCCGTACTCGTCGGACCGGGGTTTCTCGATCATCGACTACGAGGAGGTCGACCCCCAGCTGGGCACCTGGGCGGATCTGGAGACCCTGAGCCGGAGCTACCGGCTCATGTTCGACGGGGTGTTCAACCACGTTTCATCCAAGTCCCGCTGGTTCCAGCGCTTCCTCAACGCCCGGCCGGGCTACGAGGATTTCTTCGTGGCGTTCGAGCGGCCCGACGCGATCCCGGAAGCCGATCTCAAACGCATCCTGCGCCCGCGCACCAGCCCCCTGCTGACGCCGTTTCACACCCTGCGGGGGCTCCGCTACGTGTGGACCACCTTCAGTGCCGACCAGATCGATCTGAACTTCAAGAACGAGCGGGTGCTCTACCGGGTGCTGGAAACCCTGCTGCTGTACGTGCGCCACGGGGCGGAACTGGTGCGCCTGGATGCGGTCACCTACGTGTGGCGGGAACTGGGCACGGCCTGCGCCAACCTCGGGGAGACCCACGCCCTGGTGCGGTTGTTGCGGGCGGTGCTCGACGCCAGCGCCCCGGAGGTGGCCCTGGTAACCGAGACCAACGTGCCCCACGCGGAGAACGTGGCGTACTTCGGCGACGGCTCCGACGAAGCCCAGATGGTCTACAACTTCGCCTTGCCGCCCCTGGTGCTGCACGCGTTTCTCACCGGCGACGGCAGCCACCTGACCCGATGGGCGGCACATCTGGAGTACCCCCGGGGGGCGGCGACGTTCTTCAATTTTCTCTCCTCCCACGATGGCATCGGGTTGCTGGGAGCCCGCGGCATCCTGCCCCGGGAGGCGTTCGATGAGATGCTGGGCCGGTGCCGCGCCCACGGCGGCCTGGTGTCGAACCGCCGCTCCGAGGACGGCTCGGAGACCCCCTACGAGCTGAACATCACCTGGTGGAGCGCCCTGAACCGGGATGACGCCGGTGAACCCCTGGATCTCCAGATCGGCCGGTTCCTGGCCAGCCGCTCGGTGGCCCTGGCCCTGCGCGGCGTTCCCGGAGTCTACCTGCCGAGCCTGTTCGGCGCCCGCAACGACTCTGCAGCCGTCAAGAACGGCGACGGGGCCCGGTCGATCAACCGGCGCACCGTCTCCTGGACCGTGCTGGAGGGTTGGCTCGCCGACCCCCGCAGCCGGCAGGCCCGGGTGCTCGACGGCTTCCGCCGCCTGCTCTCGGTGCGCATCGCGCACCCGGCGTTCCACCCCGGTGCCGGCCAGGTGGTCCTCGACCTGGGGCCGGAGGTGTTCGCCCTGGTCCGCACCCCCGACGGAGCCCCGCCGGTGCTGGCGGTGACCAACCTCACGGCCGAGCCCCGCGCCCTGCGGGTACCCGGGATCGGGCCCGATCAAAGCACCTGGGTCGATCTCCTCGGCGGCGTAGCGACGACCGCAGGGGCCGGGGGCCTGGAGCTCTCCCTGGGGCCGTACGCCATCGCCTGGCTGGCCCGCTTAGAGGGCTGACATTTCTGGGCAAAACCCCTATACTTACCGATTCCCTCGGCCGATGACGGGGAGGGCGCCCAGCGCCGTTCCCGCCCGTCTGCCGCCGCAAAGCCTCTTTCCCCTCACCGGAGACTGCACCATGGCCGTGACCCAACCCGTTGCCCCGACCTTCCTCGATACCGGACTGCCCCTGTTCGCCGACCTGCCGAACAAGGTCGCCGACCTGTCCGCCGCCAGCG
>JARGFW010000196.1 GCA_029211085.1 Deferrisomatales bacterium
TGCCGGCCGAGGTGGGCCGGCGGGTGCTGGAGAAACTGCCCGACACCGTGGTCGTTATCGCGCAGCCCGAAACCGTGGACCCCGACGACCCCTACGCCGCATACTCTATCCCCGACGATCTGGAGTGGTGAGGGCCCTCCCCCCGAGGGTGACACCGAAACCACCAGCCCCGACCCACGAGGGACCAGCCCCACCGTCTGCGCCGCACGAAATCCTTCGAGGCACGCAGTCGTCTTTGCGGGAGGTGATGGTCTCCCCGGTGTCGAGGTTGGTGATCTGGTGGTTCCATCCACTGGGCAGCAACGGACCCCGGAGCTGGATCTTCGCGTCCCAGGCCCGGGCAATGACGATGTCCCCATCCCCAGGCGCGGGGTCCCAGCGCGAGCCGTTGCGCATGACGATGTAGCGGGTCGGGGAGATGCGCCCGAAGATCTGCTGCACGAGAAACCTCCTTCACTGTCCCCCTTGGACGGTTCAGAGATCCTTGGTGCCGTCTCCGGTGGCCGGGGTTCGGCCCCCGCGGCGTCGGCTACCAACGGCGCCCCGCAGCCCACCCCTCAGCCGCCCTCTGTCCGGAGCACCCGGACTGCACTATGATACCCACCCGGCGCACCCAGACAAGGAACGGCAGGACGCAACGGATGTCACTCAAGTCGCGGATCGTGGCCGTTGTCCTGGTGGTGTTCGTGCTGGTGTTCGCCGGGGCGTACGTGCTGTTCGGCTGGCTCAAGCACGACATCCTCACGGGCATCGGGGTCCTGTACGCCGAGAAGCAGGTGCTCTACAACCGCGAGCGCACCCTGCACCCGCTGATGCGGGAACTGGCGCTCGCCCGCAAGCTGGCGCAGAAGAACCAGAAACTGGAGCACGCACTGGCGGAGGTACGCACCCTGAGCGGCCTGTTGCCCACCTGCATGTACTGCAAAAAGATCCGCGACCACGGCGGATGGTGGAAGCCGATGGAGGTCTACATCAGCCAGCGCACCACGGCCGAGTTCAGCCACGGCATCTGCCCCGACTGCCTGGAGCGGGCCTACGCTGACGCCGGCCAACCCTCCCCCCGGGAGGGCTGAGCGGGCGGCTGGAGACCGGTTTCCCCGTTCTCCACCCCCCGGCGCTGAATCCTGCAGACCAGCTCCGGTTGCCACCGAGGAGACAATCGTTGCGTTCCGATCTGAAGGCCGTCCTCCTGTTGACCCTGGCCCTGTTGGCCGGGACCGGCCTCGCCCACTCCCAGGACGAAGGATGCCGGTACTGCGGTATGTTCCTCTCCCACTCCGGCAGTTCCTGGATGGAGCTCCACGGCCTCGGCAAGGATCCCGTGGGCGTATGCAGTCTTCACTGCGCGGCGATTCACATGGCCCTGCACCCCAAGGCGACGCCGTCCCGGATCCTCGTGAAGGACTTTCTGAGCGGCGATCTGATCGATGCGGACCGCGCCCACTGGGTGCTTGGCGGCGACATCCCCGGGGTGATGACCCAGCGCGCCAAGTGGGCTTTCCAGCACCCGGCGGACGCCCGGCAATTTCTCAAGGACCACGGGGGCACCCTGGTGTCCTTCGAGGAGGCGTTGCGGGCCGCCCTCCAGGACATGCGCACCGACACCCTGTTGATCCAACAGCGGCGCCGCTCCGCAGCACGCGGGGCGACCCCTCCCGACCGGTGACTGCGATGCACCCGGCGCCGTCTCCAAACATCAGAAACACCCCGTTCCGTTTCGGGGCCTACACGGCGCTGATCACGGCGCTCGCCCTGGGCGCCCTGTCTCTGGGGCTCGGCACCTGGAGCGGCTGGCAGTGGCACCGCCACTTCTCCCGCATGCTGCCCCTGCTAGACAGCCTGAACTCAGCCCGAGACGCGGTCTCGGAGGGCTACGTGTGGGTCGAGGCCCACCTGCGGGAAGAGTCGCCCGCCGGGGAGGACACCATCACCGAGGCGTTCGATCGAGCAGTGGCCGCGGTGGGCACCGCCCTGGCCACCAGGGACACCGCCGGGCCCGGTGACCCCCTCTCCCACAGGCTGCAGACCTACCAGGACGCCATCGGCCGCACCGCCCGCCTGGCCCAGGAGAGGGCCCGGGAGCATACCCTGAACGAGACAGCACGAAACCTGGATCTGCAGCTGTTCACTGCCCTGCACGGCCTGAATCTTATGGCCAAGGCGATCGACGTGGCCGTGCAACAGGAGTGGCGGACGATCATGATCGACCAGCGAATCCTCCATCGCTGGGCCATGGGCGGCTGGATCATAGTGGTGGGGATCGTCAGCGCCGCCCTGCTGGTGGCCGGACACCGTCGGGCCCGGGCGGAAGACGAGCTTGCCCTCGCACACCGGGTGCTGGAGGAGCGGGTCGAGGAGCGCACGGCCAAACTCCAGACGGCCCTCAGTTCCCTGTCCTTGGAGGTCAGCCAGCGGCGCGAAGCCCAACGCGCCCTGAGCCGCTCCGAAGCGGACCTGCGGGCCCTCTCTGCCCAACTGATCACTGTCCAGGAGGAGGAACTGACCCGCTTGGCAAGGGAACTTCACGACGGCATCACCCAGGACCTGGGCGCTATCAAATTCCGGGTGGAACACGTGAGTACTCGGGTCCAAAGCGGCGACGCCGATGGCGCTGCCGAGGCCTGCGAGGAGGTCGTTGGCCTGCTGCAAAAGGCCCTGGAAGAGATCCGCACCACTTACATGGCCCTGCGACCGTCCCACCTGGACGATTTGGGCCTGTCGGCGGCGCTCACCTGGCTGTGCCGGAAATTTCAGGAACGCCATCCGGAGATCCAGGTGAACACGGATATCCAGCCGGAAGAACACACCCTTTCCGACGAGCTCAAGGTGACCGTTTTCCGGATCGTCCAGGAGGCCTTGGACAACGTCGGCAAACACAGTGGGGCGACCCGGGTTCGTGTCTCCCTGGGGGCCAAGCCGGAGGGGTTGTCCGTAGTGGTGGAAGATGATGGTGCGGGCTTTGTGCTCCCCGACACCGATGGAAAGAACGCCTTCCTAGGGGTAGGATTGCGCACCATGCGGGAGCGGGCCCGCAGCACCGGTGGCGCCCTGGAGTTGAACAGCGCCCCTGGTCACGGAACCCGGGTGGCGGTGCACTGGCGGCCCGACCAGGTTCCCCCTGAACCGGAGCCCGGGTAACCACTGTACCGGCCCACGGTCCCCGCTCCGGACCCGCCAAGATACGCCGGGCAGTTGCCGTTCCAGGTACCCGGCGGCCGTGTCCAAGATCCCGGCCCCGTGGGCTGGGGGTATCCCCTCGGCCCTTTCCGTTGGCCCCCCGGCTTACGCAGCGTAGAGTGTGCCGATACGCTCCCAGGGCTTCTCCGCTTCCGGGGCTCGTCCCTGGCGCCGGTCCGCTTCCTCCCGCGCGGCATCGATCTGATCCATGACGCCCGCCACATCTGCCCGCGTTTCGCTGTCCTTGAAGCGGCCGGTCAGCTGGGTCTCGGGGTGGAGTTCGCCGCTTTCGTAGAGGTGCCACATCTCCTTGCCATATCGCGTGGTCAGGAGCTCGGGGGCGAAGTGGCCAAAATAGCCGGCGAGGTTGGCGACGTCGCGCTCGAGAATTGTAGCGGCGTGGTTGTTGCCCGCGGCGTCGATGGCCTGGGGCAGATCGATGATCACGGGCCCTTGGCTGTCGACGAGGACGTTGTACTCCGAAAGATCACCGTGGACGATCCCGGCACAGAGCATTCGGACAACCTCCGCGATCAGCGTGCGGTGGTAATCTCGCGCCTGGGCATAGGGCAACTCGAGGTCACTGAGCCTAGGGGCCGGGTTGCCCTGGACGTCGGTTATCATTTCCATGAGGAGCACGCCTCCCACACAAGCATAGGGCTGCGGCACCCTCACCCCGGCCGCGGCCAGGCGATACAGCGCGTCCACCTCCGCGTTGTGCCAGGCCTCCTCCTGCTCCTGCCGCCCGTGCCTCGTGCGTTTTGCAATCGCCCGAGCCTGACGGCTGTCTCGCCCCTTGCGACCTTCCCGATAGCGGGCGTGGGTGCGAAAGCTCCGGTGGTTGGCCTCCTTGTAAACCTTGGCGCAGCAGATCTCTCCTCCGGAGCGCACCACGTAGACTGCGGCTTCTTTCCCACTCATGAGCGGGCTGATGACTTCGTCGATCAGGCCGTCATGGAGGAGCTGTTCAAGTCCTATCGGGATCTTCATCGGAGCCTTCGACGTGCTCTGGCACGCAACAAGTTGTGTTCGGACGGCAACCGTGCTTCGACCCCGGTGACCCGGTAGTCGGCGGGGACCGCTGATTACCCGCGTTTTCGAGGGGCGTGGGGGCTTCCTGGAGCGGAATCCGTTTCCTGAAGTACTTCGGGGAGGGGATCGGTTGAGGGAGTCGCCGCCGCTGCATCGAGCCCAGGCATCGTCGGCGAACCGAACGGCCGCCCGGCTCACGCCGCCTCACAGGCCAGGAGACGCCTACCCTCCAAGATTTTCCCCGACAACAGCCTCGACCGGTCGTCAACACGTGACGGGAATGGTGTATATGGGTGAGACGTAAGCTGGTACCCCGTTACCAGCAGGCGAACTGGCGATGGGTTATTTGTTCTTCTTCTTTTCCTGTTTTGCCAGCTTTTTTTCCTTAGCTGTCTTTTGCGGTTTTTTCTTCTCGGTTTTCTTGGTGTCCATTGATTTAGACATTCCGGTTCCCTCTTTTATTAGAGCTAAATTATTTCAAAAATATCACCTATCGCCACCAAACACAAACAACAAGCATGGTGATCCCTTTTGCCCTAGCACCTCAACCATGTGGTTTGATCATCGCACCCTGCTCAAAACGTGGCTAAATGTTGGAGCCTCCCTTCGGCGACGGCTCGGTTCATCCCGTTGCGCTATGGGTCGGGCACCGGTCTCTTGCGCGTCTCAGGGACGGTGGCTTCCGGTCCCCAAACACCCCCGCTTTGAAGTGGGAGTGCGCAGAGCGCTTGAAGCACCGCGGGCATCGCGAGCCGGACGATCTTGTACCCCAGGGCGGTGACCCCCACGGACGCTGCCGGCCCCAGACTCCGGCAGCTGCCACCTGCTGAAGGGCAGCGAGCGGTGGGCACCTGGTGAATCCGGACTGCGCATACGGGTATGGCCGGGCGATGAGGACCAAGGACCTCGGGTACATCAAAGAGCTGGATCAGACGTAGCACGCCATCCACAAGCCCGCCATGTAGGCGTCCAGATCCGGAACAGCCAAAGGGGCCGGGCACGTCCCCAACCTCTTTGGTTGAGGGTCCGTGTCTACCAGCGGACCTGGAACACGAGGCTAGACAGTCCGAGGACCGCCCGGTCGCGGTGCCGGTGTCCGTGGGGCTGCTGGAGACGGCAGTACCCGTACCCCCCGCCGTGGCGCTTGTGTTGTCGCTGCCAGTGCCCGGGGGGCTGATGACCGCCCGGGGCGTCACAGGCGGATCGCTTCTGCTCCCAACTCCGCGCTTGCCGGTCGCCGAGGCCGTGGCCGCACCGGTCGTGGGCCAGGGACAGCGCCGGGGCGGCGAGTAAGAGCAGTGTTGCCGTCAGGAGTGCCAGGGTGGTCTTCATGTTCTCCCTGCTTTCCCGTGGTGCATGGCACCGACAGAGTTCGGCGTTGCTGCCACTGTAGGGCACCGAACACACCCCCGCATTCGACATCGCCAGGCATGTAGCCCGATGTCTGGGCGAGCCGGTGCACTGTCTGGCTGTTGCCTGGGCAGAAGGGAAAGGCACCCAAGAAAAAGGAGTGGCCGGCGGTTGCCGGCCACATCGAGGAACATCGGTTGGGGTGGTGGCGGTGTGGGGCCGCCCACGGCTACCCGCTGGGCAGCGCTGCCCGGGGCATCTGCACCCCGGCACGGTTGCTGGCGTGGGGGCGAACCCGCCGAGACACCCGCTGGCCACCTTCCACCAGGGCCCGCGGGGGGACGTCCCAGAAGGGGCGGCTGGCCTCCCGCAGGGCATCCACCCGGGACAAGCCGATATCCTTCAACTGACGCTCGTCGAGCTGGCGCAGGGCGCTCCGCTGTGCTGCCACGCGACCCATCCATTCGAAGGTGCAGACGGCGGTTGCCAGGGGCTGCGCCGCCCACTGCACGAGGTTGGCAACTCTCAATAGTTTGGCGATATGCAACATGACCGCTCCTTTTGTTGCTGGGGTTGGGAAAAGGATCGGCCAAAAGCATTGATCAGTCCAATGAATTGTAATACGGTATTACATCAACATCGTTGATCGTCACAGGAGCCTGCCCCGTGAACCTGCCCACTGACCTGCTGCGCACCTTCCTCGCCATCGCCGACTCCCACAGCTTCACCCGAGCCGCAGAGACCGTGCACCGTACCCAGTCGGCGGTGAGCATGCAGATGCGCCGACTGGAGGAGGACGTGGACCGGCCCCTGTTCCACCGCAGCGGGCGTTCCGTGACCCTGACGGCGGACGGGGAGACCCTTCTCGGCTACGCGCGGCGGATGCTGCGCCTCAACGATGAGGCGGTGGCCGCGATCCGACGGCCGGAGGTTTCCGGGGTGGTGCGACTGGGATCCCCGGACGACTTCGTGGGGCGCTACCTGCCGGGGATCCTGGCTCGCTTCGCCCGGAGCTACCCGGGGGTGCGGGTGGAGATGATCTGCGAACCCACCGCGTACCTGATCGGCATGCTGGAGCGCGGCGAGGTGGACCTGGCGATCAACAGCCGGGTCACTCCGGGGGAGGGGGAACAGCTGTTGCGCCGGGAACCGACCCTGTGGGTCGGCTCGGCGCGCCACTTTGCCCACGAGCAAGACCCGGTGCCCCTGGCTCTGTTCCAGGAAGGGTGCTTCTTCCGGGGCTGGGCGTTCCGCGCCCTGGACCAGGCCAACCGCAGCTACCGGGTGGCGTTCGCAAGCCCGAGCATTTCCGGAATCCAGGCGGCGGTTTCGGCGGGGCTGGCAGTGACTTTGCTGGCCCAGAGCGTGGTCCCCCCGGAGTGGCGGGTACTGGGGCCTGCCGAGGGGTTCCCCCAGACTCCGTCAGTGTCCCTGGTGCTGGCCCGGCCTCCGGCTCCCGCCACCGAGGCCGTGGACAGCCTGGCCCAGTACGTGGTGGAGGGGTTCCGGGAATCCCAGCCCGAGGAACAGGCCGTCGGGTTCTGAGCTGCCATGCCGGACGGCGCCCGCAGGAATGAAACAGGGCGGGATGGTTGCCTCTTCATCGGCCGGTCCGGCAGCCCGTTGCTAGAGCCGGCAGCGCAGTCGCTTGAACCCCTGTTGGAAGTGCACCTCGGCGGTGCCCGGAGGCAGGAGTTTGCGCACCACCCCGAGCCCGAACCTGGGGTGGTCGAGCCATTGCCCCACCTCCAGTGTCCGGTCGATGCGGTAAGCCACCGCCGCGTCTGGACCCACCTCCGCCAACTGGTCGTGCCACTGCTGTTCGACCCCGTCGGGGATGCGGCGGCGGTGCAGGGGCGGCGGCTGGGGGCGGTGCGACGACTCCGCACCCCCGAGTTGGTCCTCCAGCGGGTGTGCCCGGTGTGCACGACCGCACCTGTGGCAGCGGGCGGAATCGGGCGCCAGGCCATCGCCGACAGCCCGGTGCCGGGTGACGCCCCCGCACGCGGGGCAGTGGGCCCGGAACCCCTGGCCCATTTCCCTCACCCTGTGGATCATCCTCGACTCCCGCAACCCCCCTGCCCGATCATTCCTCGTAGTGGATCGCCTCCACCGGGCACTCCTCCGCCGCCTCGACGATCTCGTCGTCCAGCGACAGGTCGGCGCCTTCCACGAGGGTGGCGAGGTCACCGTCCAGTTCGAACACATCCGGACAGAGGTCCACACAGGCGCCACAGGCGATGCACTCTTCGTCGATCCAGACCTTCTTCATGTGGTTACACTCCCCTGCTTCGGGTTTGGGCCGCGGACCGGCCGTGCGACGGTCTCGGATGGGGTCGCGGCGAGGGTCTTTTCAGCGCTCTGCGTCCAGCGCCAACGCCGCCCGGCGCCCCGCCTCCTCATCCACGGTTAGCAGCAATCCGCCGCCCACCAGGAACAGCACCGCCACCGCCAGGATCGAGGCCCGGGAGCTGCCCGTGAGCAGCCCGACCCAGCCCATCAACAGCGGTCCCACCACCGCCGCGAACTTTCCCATCATGTTGTAGAAACCGAAGAACTCGGCGCTGCGGGAGGTCGGCACCATGCGCGCGAACAGGGAGCGGCTGAGAGCCTGTACCCCGCCCTGCACCAAACCGATTGCCACTGCCAGGCCGTAGAACTCGGCCGCCGAATCCAGAAACGCGCCCCAAACCGTGACCCCCAGGTAGACGGCGAGACCCAGCAGGATGCCGCGTTTGGCTCCGATCCTCTGGCCCAGCCGGCCGAACACCAGGGCCGCCGGAAAGCCCACGAACTGCACCAGCAGAAGCGCGGTGATGAGGCTCTTGTGGTCGAGCCCGATCGACAGGCCGAAGTCCACCGCCATGCGCACGATGGTGTCCACCCCGTCGATGTAGATCCAGTAGGCCAGCAGGAACGTGAACGTCACCTTGAGGCGGCGCACCCCGTGGAAGGTGGTCGCCAGCTGCCGGAACCCCTGCCCAACCAGCCCGGCTGTCGACCCCCGGCGTACCCGCTCGGGCACCCGGGTGAACAAGGGCACCGAGAACAGCCCCCACCAGACGGCTACACTGAGAAACGACACCCGCACCGCGGCAGCCGCGTCGGCCAGCCCGAACGCCCCCGGCCACAGGGTCAGCGCCACGTTGAAGGCGAACAGCACGCCGCCCCCCAGGTAACCCAGGGAAAACCCCAGGGCCGAGACCCAGTCGAACTGGTCTGCGGCGGCCACCTCCACCAACAGGGCGTCGTAGAAGATGTTGGCGCCGGAAAACCCGACCACCGCCGCGCCGTACAACACCGCGGCAGCCACCCACCCCCCCTGGGACACCCCGTACAGTGCCCCGGTGCACACCACCCCCAGGGACAGGAACAGACCCAGGGAGCGCTTGCGGCCGCCGCCCCGATCGGCGATGGCGCCGAGCACTGGGGCCGCCAGGGCCACCAACACCCCGGCGGCGGAGTTGGCCACGCCAAGCCGGAACGTGCTCACCGTGGCCTCCACCCCGGCGTTCCAATACTGTTTGAAAAACAACGGGAAAAAGCCCGCCATCACGGTGGTTGCAAACGCGGAGTTGGCCCAGTCATAGAGGGCCCAGGCGAACACGCCGCGACGGCGACCGGCGGGAGAGGACATGGCGCCCCAGACCCCCTATCCCTGGCGCTTCCAGCGCGGCCCGGAGGGAGTGTCCTCCACCACCACGCCGTTCGCCACCAACTGGTCGCGCAGGCGGTCGGCTTCGTCGAAGCGACCGTCGTCCCGGGCCTGTTCCCGCCGGGCGACCAGGGTATCCACCTCGCGATCCTCCTCTCCCAGGTCGAACTCCAGCACCCCGAGCACCCGGTTCATGGTCTTCAGGGTGCCCAGCACCCGTGCCGCGTCGGCCCCGCCAAGTTGCCGATCGCCGAGCAACGCGTTGACGTGGCGCAGCAGGCCGAACACTTCGGCCAGGGCGCGACTCACCCGCAGGTCGTCGAACAGGCGGTCCTGGAACCGTTCCAGCGCCTCGGCACAGCGCTCCGCCACCTCCGGCTGTTCCTCTGCGCCCTCCGGCACCGCCTGGAGGTTGCGCACGAAGTCGTCCAGGCGCTGCAGGGTGGCGGCCTCCTGGCCCAGGCGTTCCGGGCTGAAGTGCAGCTTCTTGCGGGGGTGCACGCCGAGCAGGAACAGCCGCACCACCCGCGGGGAGAAGCCCAATGCCTCGCAGTCGGCCAGGGTCACGGCGTTGCCCGCGTCGGAGGACATCTTGCGGTTATCCACGTACACCAGTTCGTTGTGATACCAGGTGTTGACGAAGCGCTGCCCGGTCAGCGACTCCACCAGGGCGATCTCGTTGTCGTGGTGGGGAAA
>JARGFW010000197.1 GCA_029211085.1 Deferrisomatales bacterium
GGGAGAGGGTGCCGTAGGTCTCGAAAGCCACGGTCACCGGGCCCAGGATGCGGCCGCTTTGCAGATACAGTTCATCGGGCGGCGCACACAGCACCACCTGTTGGGGGGCCACGAGGCCCACCCCGGCGTCGGTTGACAACGACGGTTTCTCCTCGGAAGGGCGGCTGCCGGCGGGGGGCAGGATCGACAGGGCCGGTGGCGCCTGGCCCGCGTCGGCCCCCGTGGGCCGACCTTCTCATCTCCCGGAGCGCGCACGCCCCGCAGGAATTAGCACCTGGCCCCGGCGGGCTGGTTGCTGTGGCTTCTCAGGGCCTGGCCCCTCCACCACTCCGGATAAGAAGTCGTACAGTGAAGATTGCTGACTTGGTTGGTGCTTATACCACCGGGGTCAGAAAGGGTCAAACCCCGGGAACCGTGGGGATGAGGGGGGGGGGGATGGGTCGCAGGAGGCCGGCGGGTTCGGAGCCCGAGGTGGAATGTCCGAAGGTTGGAATCCGTGGGGGACCGGCGGCTGGGGGGCGGCAGGCGTGTGTGGCTGGGCGAGATGCCGTGCTCGGTTGGCGGTGGACTCACCCCGGGCTCCGAACCCGCCGGCCTCCTGCTCCTGCGGTGGGGGGGTGAGCAGGAGGCGGACCGGCTCGCGGCCGGGGCTGGAATGTCCGGCGCTTTCCCTGTGCACTCTCAGGAGTTTAGGTCTTCCCGCTCACGGCTCACGGCAGTTCCGGCACAGGCCGTACAGCTCCAGGCGATGATAGTGCACTCGGAACCCGCGGGTGGCGGCCGCTTCCTCCTGGAGGCGCTCGATGGTGGGATCCTCGAACTCCTCGATCACGCCGCAGGCCTCGCACACCAGGTGGTCGTGGTGATCCACGTGCAGGGCCGGTTCGTAGCGGGACACCCCCTCGTGGAAGCGGCGCTCCCCGGCGATGCCGGCGGCTACGAAGAGGCTCATGCTGCGGTACACCGTGGCGTGGCCCACCGACGGGTCCCGGGACCGCACCACCTGGTACAGCTCGTCCACGCTGGCGTGGCTGCCGTGGTCCAGGAACGCCGCCAAGATCAGGTCGCGCTGCCGGGTGGCCCGCAGGCGGCGTTCCTTCAGGTACTCCCCCAGACGCCGACGGGCCTCGGCAAGGTGGCGTTCGCGGCGCGGATCAGGGGCGGTCACGGCTCACCTCGGCCAGCTCCCGGCGCACCGCCTCCACAAGCTCGCCGCCCAGGGCCCGGGCCTCGATCAGGGCCGACGGGTGCTGTGCGATGTCGCCGCGGGCGTCGATGGTGCGGTAGGTCAGGGTGTTCCACAGGACGGCGTCTACGGTCTCCAGGAAATACTTGACGGTGAGCCGTGCGCCGTCGAACAACTTGGCGCCCTTGGAACCACCGACGCTTAGGAACACGCCTTTGCGTAGGGCCAGGGGGTGATCGGTGACCGGCTCTCCGCGGCGGTACTTGATGCACCAGAACGCCTGGCAACGGTCGAGGAACGCTTTGGTCTGGGCGCTGACGTTGTAGAACATGATGGGGCTGGCCAGGGCGATCGCATCGGTGGTGCGCAGGGCGTCGTAGAGGGGCTGCATGTCGTCGTTCAGGGCACAGCGACCCTCGCGCTCGCAGGCGTAGATCTCCCGGCAGGGCGAGATGGTGAGATTGCGCAGATACACCCGCTGTGCGGTACCCCCCGCGGCCTCGACCCCGGCGGCAAAGGCGTCGAGCAGCAGGTCTGTGTTGCCCCGGATGCGCGGGCTCCCGTATACGCACAGCACCGACGGTGCCAGGGTCGCGTGGTTTGACATGACGCCTCCGGGGTCGTTAGATTTCGGGGCTAGTTTTCCACCGTCCGCCAAGAGGAGCCATCACCATGCGCAGCCGAGACCCCGCGATCGTGGCCCTGGCGGATGCCGTGAAGTTCGAGCCGGACGGGCGAGAGTTCTACCTGCGAGCCGCCCAGCGGGCGGAAAACCCTGTGGCGAAGTCGGTCTTCCTGGGCCTCGCGGACGACGAAAAGGACCATCTGCGGAGGGTAAGGGAGATCCACGAGCAACTCAAGGACAAGCCGGGCGGGCCCGAGGTGGGGACGGTGGAGGTGCGCCAGTCGGGGGTGGGGGATGCGTTCGAGACGGCGGCCGCCAACCTGGGGGGCAGCGTGGCCGCAGATGCCGACGCCGAGGCGGCCCTGCACACCGCGGTGGGGATGGAGCAGAAGGGCCTTGCGTTCTACCGCGAGCGCCTCGGCAACGCCTCCTGGGGCAACGAAGCGCCGTTCTACCGCACCTTGGTGGCGGAAGAGGCGCTGCACTGCAAGACCCTCCGCAGCGTGTTGGCGGAGCTGGTGGGGTAGTGGCCGACGCTCGTCTGACCGGGCCCGACCCGGGAGTGGCGCCTGGACCCCAGCGGCTCGCCCCAGGCGTTTGGCTCAGTTCGGGGCGCACCGCGGTGGTGGAGGGCCCGGAGGTACTGGCGGTGATCGATCCCGGGGACGAGCCGGTGGGCAGCGCCGGCAGGCCCCTGGGCGCTCTCGCCGAGACCCTGGCGCTGGAGCAGCAGGTGGGCAAGCCCGTGGCGTTCCTCATCTGCACCCACGGCCACGAGGATCATATCGCCAATCTCGGCCTGTTTCGCGAGGCGTTCCCCCGCGCCGCGGTGGTGGCGCATCCCGCGGGCCCCTGCGCCCCGGACCGGCCGGTGAAGCGGGAATGTGCCTTGCCGGGTCTGGGCGAGGTGCACCTGATCCCGGTATTCGGGCACTCACCCTGGGGGGACGATCTGGCGCTGCACGTGCCCAGGGCCGGCACGCTGTTCTCCGGGGACCTGGTGCAGCCCAAGGGGGACACCTGGGAGCAAGCGTTCTACCCTAGCCCGTACCCGTACTTCGTCGACGGCGGGAGCTACTGCGCGAGCCTGGAGCGGCTGCTGCAGCTGGAGTTTACGCTCTTGATCACCGGGCACCGGGAGGTCCGCCGCGGCGCGGCCGCCCGGGGTTGGGTGGCGCTGACCCTGGAGGCGCTGCGCCGGGTGGAAGGGGCGGTGCGGGCCTGGCCGGACGGGGAGCGGGACGCAGCGGCTCCCCGGATCTGGCAGGCCCTGGCCGACGCGCGCGGCATCCCCCAGGCGGCGCAGGCGGCGCGCCTGGACAGTCGCGAGGGGCCCTCGGCGTTCGAGCGCTTCGACCGTCCCGGCATCGACTACTACTGGCAGCGTTTGCGGAAGGCTTCGTGTTGATGCCGATCGGCCTTCGGCCCGGGACGTGGGGCGCGTGGGTGGTGGCGGTACTCGCGCTGCTGGCGGTTACGGCAGGGGCGCCGGGCTGTTCCTCGACCCCGGATACGTCGGGTCTCCAGGAGCGCACTTCCGGGGACAGCGTGGTGGTGGAGGTGAACTCCAAGGCGCCGGCGTTCGCCACCCGCACCCTGGACGGCGGCACGGTGCGGTTGGCCGATTACGTGGGTACCCACGTGGTGCTTTTGGAGTTCTGGAGCATCTTCTGCAAGTCGTGCATCGAGGAGATGCCCCACATCGAGGCTCTCCACGAAAGGTACGCCGCCGACGGGCTGGCCGTGCTCAGCGTGAACACCGACGTGTTCTCGGCCAAGAAGATCGCCACGTTCATGGGCAAGGCCGGTATCCACCCGCCCTACCCGGTGCTGCGGGACCAACGCCAGGAGGTGGCCGGGGCGTTCGGGGTGGAACTGTTGCCGGTGACGGTGATCGTGGACCGCGACGGCTGGATTCGTCTCTACCAGGAGGGCTATCGACCGGGGGACGAGAGGGGGTTCGAGAGCACCGTGCGGCGCCTGTTGGGGCACGGTGGAGGCGACGACGTAACCCTGGGGGCCCGGGACGGAGTCACGGCGTTCGCCCCGGCGGGTTCCGCGCTGGCAGCGGTGGGGCAGAAGTTTCCGGACCTGACCGCCCGGGCCATGGATGGCACCGGGGTTCGGGTCGGCGGCGGCAAGCCCCAGTTGGCGTACTTCTGGAGCCTGTACTGCAACCCCTGTCGGGCTGAGTTTCCCGCGGTGGCCGCACTGGCCGCGCGCTACCGGAAGCGGGGCCTGGGGGTGGCCGCGGTGAACGTGGACTCGGTGCGGCTGGCCCAGCGGGTGGAGCGGTTCGTGGCGCCCCACGGTGGGCTGCCCAGCGTGCTCGACGGCGAGGCAGGGGAAGGGGCCGGGTGGTCCCACGTCCTGGGGGTGCGGGTCACCCCCACCCTGGTGCTGTTCGACGGCCGGGGCGCGATCACCTACGCGGTCTCCGGCCATATGGACCAGGGGGCGTTGGAGGCTGAGATCCAACGGCTGCTGGCGGGGGACGGGCTTTGACAGGGTGGGGGGCCGCTGTTAAATTGACCCGTCTGGTCATCTTACAGGGAACGCAACCGACGCACCGGCAAACAAGAAGGAAAACCCATGTGGGACTATACAGATACGGTCAAGGAGCACTTCCTCAACCCCAAGAACGTGGGCCAGCTCGCGGACGCCAACGGTGTCGGCGAGACGGGCAGCCTGGCCTGCGGCGACGCCCTGCGGCTCTACATCAAGGTGGAGAACGAGCGCATCGTGGATGCCACCTTCCAGACCTTCGGCTGCGGTAGCGCCATCGCTTCCAGTTCGGTGCTCACCGAGATGGTCAAGGGCAAGACCCTGGACGAAGCGCTGTTGATCACCAACAAGGAGATTGCCGAGAACCTCGGGGGGCTGCCGAAGGAGAAGATGCACTGTTCGGTGATGGGGCGTGAGGCGCTGGAGGCGGCGATCAACGACTACCGCGGCATCGAGACGCCCAAGCAGGAGCTTGAGGGCGAGGTGGTGTGCGAGTGCTTCGGGGTAACGGACGTCCAGATTCGCCGGGCGGTGGAGGAGAACAACCTCACGACGCTGGAGGACGTCACCCACTATACCAAGGCCGGTGGGGGCTGCGAGCGGTGCCACCCGGAGATCGAAGAGATCCTGGCGGAGGTCCGGGGTGTACTGGAGGCGAAGCGCGAGGAGAAGCCCGCCGCGCCGAAGAAGCTCACCAATATGCAGCGCATCCAGTTGGTACAGAAGGTAATCGACGAGGAGATCCGCCCCAGCCTGCAGGCCGACGGCGGTGACCTGGAGCTGGTGGACGTGGACGGCACCGAGGTCTACGTGAGCCTGCGCGGCACCTGCACCCACTGCCCGTCCAGCCAGATCACCCTGAAGGAAGGGGTGGAGGGACGCCTCAAAGAGATCGTGGATGCCAACATTCGGGTGGTGGAGGTATAGCGATGGACACGGTGTACCTCGACAACAACGCCACCTCCCGGGTGGACCCGGCGGTGCTGGAGGAGATGCTCCCCTACTTCAGTGAGCTGTACGGGAACCCGTCCAGCATGCACACCTTCGGGGGGCAGGTCGGCGCCAAGCTGCGGGAGGCGCGGGAGCGGGTGGCGGCCGTGCTGGGCTGCGACGCCAGCGAGATCGTGTTCACCTCCTGCGGCACCGAAGGGGACAGCACGGCGATCCGCTCCGCGCTGGAGGCCCAGCCGGACAAGCGTCACCTGGTGACCACCAAGGTGGAACATCCAGCGGTACTGAACCTGGCCAACCACCTGGTGAAGAAGGGCTACCACCTGACGCTGCTGGGTGTGGATAGCCAGGGGCGCCTCGACCTGGATGAGCTGCGCGGCAGCCTGCGGGACGACACCGCCCTGGTGTCGGTGATGTACGCCAACAACGAGACCGGCACGGTGTTCCCCGTCCAGGAGATCGCCGAGATCGTCAAGAGCCGCGGCATCGCGTTGCACACCGACGCGGTGCAGGCGGTGGGCAAGATCCCCCTGGACATGGGCACCCTGCCCGTGGACTACCTGGTGCTGTCCGGCCACAAGGTGCACGCCCCCAAGGGGGTGGGCGCCCTGTACGTGCGCAAGGGCACCCCGTTCCGGCCGTTCCTGATCGGCGGACACCAGGAACGGGGGCGGCGCGGCGGTACCGAGTCGGTGCCCAGCATTATCGGCCTCGGCAAGGCCTGTGAGCTGGCGGCGGCGTACCTGGAGGATGAAAACACCCGCGTGAAGGCCCTGCGCGACCGCCTGCAGGCCGGGCTGCTGGCCGGGGTGCCGGAGAGCCGCCTCAACGGCGACCCGGAGCGGCGCCTGCCCAACACCGTCAACATCTCGTTCAAGTTCGTCGAGGGCGAAGCGATCCTGTTGCTGATGGACCAGCTCGGCATCTGCGCCAGCTCCGGCTCGGCGTGCACCTCGGGCAGTCTGGAGCCGTCCCACGTGTTGCGGGCCATGGGGGTGCCGTTCACCTTCGCCCACGGGTCGGTGCGGTTCAGCCTGAGCCGCTTCAACACCGAGGCCGAAGTGGACTACGTGGTGGCCGAGCTACCCCGGGTGATCGCGCGCCTGCGGGCCATCTCGCCGTTCAGCGAAGAGCGCCAGGGTCTGGGCTTGGGATGAGGGCGCGTTGTCCCCGGTAGCCTGGCAGCTGGACGACCTGGAGGGCAGGATCGACAAGCTGCGGCGCGAGTACGACCTGTTCTTCGCCGGCCGGCGGCGGGGGGCGCCGATCGTGCTGCGCGACGAGGTGGAGCGGCTGATCCTCAAGCTGACCCGGGACCCCAGCTCGTCGACGGCCGTGCAGTTCCGGCTGCGGAGTCTGGCCCACCGCTTCCGGGCCCTGGACGGGCAGGTGCGGCAGCGGATCGAAGCGGGGGAACGGCGCGCGGCCCGCAAAGCCAGCGGGGGTGTTGGCGGCTCCCCGGAAGTTAGCGTACTGCTCGATGCCGCGGCGGTGGCCAACCCCGCCGCGGTACTGTCCCACCTGTTGCGCATCCACCGGGCGGTGCGGGACGGGGCGGGGGACAAAGCCAAGGAACTGTCCCTGGAGCGGCTGCAGGAGCGCCTCTTGGGCGAGGCCCGCAAACAACTGCAGCAGCCCGGGGTGAAGGGCGTGCGCTTCCGGGTGGTGCAGGGGGAGGGCGGCACCCGCATCCGGGGAGAAGTGCTGGAGGGGCCCTAAGGGGGGTGGGGGCGAAGATGGGCGCGGCATGGATTGCGGGCTACCGGTGGACGGTGGCCCGTTTCTGCGAGGTGCGCCTGGGGGGTCTTGCCTGGCGTTCCGGCGAGGCTCTGCTACCGTGGCTGGAAACCGTTCACCGGAGCAAGGTGGGGGTGGCTGGCCCTGCCTGGGGTCTGGAGGCCACGGCAGGAGGTGAGCCGATGCCAGTGAGAATCTTTAACTCCAGTGGGAGACGTGCCGTGCTTCTCAACGACGCCACCGCTCCCCGGACGGCCTGCCTGATCCTACCCTTTCACTACCTGTTCCGGGCGCGGACCGGGGATCCTCCCTGGAACGAGACGGAGGCCGGCCAGTGGGTCGAGACCTTCGAACGGCACGCCGAGCAGACCTGGAGCCACTGCTGGATCGTGCGCGGGAGCCGAAACGACCGGGACACCTGGCCGTGTCGGCGGGTGCCGGAGTTCGCCAGGGCTTGGACCGGCGTCTGCAGCGGTACCCACACCTTGGATGTGGATGTGTCGGTCGATGCCCGCACCGTGAGTGCCCGACCCGAAGGTGGGCGGGTGTTCGAGGCGGACGGGCCGGGGGCGGCGTTTTGCCGGGAACACCGGCTGTTGGTGTTCAGTGTCAACGTGTGGCATCGCCGCGCGGACGGGGGGGACTCCATGGGAGCCGTTCAGGAGCGCGGGGACCGGGGGGTGATCCAGCTGCCCCAGGACGGCGTGGCGCTGCGGCGGCCGCTGCCGGGTGACCCGCGCACCGAGGGGATCGAGCAGCGGGCGTCGGACCACGAGGTGGGACACGCACTGGGGCAGGAACACCCCCTGTGTGAGACCAACCAGCTCGAGTGCTATGGGGTCCCGGGGGACCAGAGCCAGCCCCTGGCCCCGGAGGCCGAAACCCTCATGGGGATCGGCCGCAGGGTGTCTACTCGCGACTACGCGCCGTTCGCGACGATGATGGCGGCGGTGGTGACGGATTACCGCTGGTCGGTGGTTGCCGAGCCGCCGGGGACTCCGGGGGACGTTCGGGCGGGCGTTCCTTGCGCCTCGCCGTTTCGACGCCCGTCCCTGTACCCGACGTCTGTGCGTCAGCGCGCCTGAGATCGCAGAGTGCCGGGGGAGTTCCGGCGGGGCGATCCTGGCCTACAACGGCGCCGCGGGAGAGCAGGCATCATCTGAGACCCGCCTTCCAAGGTCCCGTCATTCGGTGGGTGCGAAGGGGGTAATGGAACCTACATCGCTAGCCATCAGATATTGATCCTTGCTTTCCTTTGAACCGTCTGGGTTTCTGTAAATGGTCGAAGCGTATGGAAGACCGCCAAACATTTTCTTGAACTGGGTGAAAAAAACATCTCCTTCTACCCAGCTTTCCCCCGTATCTTTAAAAGCTCCAGCATCAATTTCGAATTCCCCGTTTTCTGCCCATTCCCACCATAATGGCTTTCCTGTAGAAAAAGACGTTCCAATAATCTTGCGGCCGAAGAGAATGGATTTGACCTCCTGTCCATTGATCCGGTTTTCCTTTGAAATCTTAAAATATTCGTTTGATTTTCCTGGAACTCCGGCCTTTATTAGTGCCTCAGCAATGGGAACCAGCTTTTTCGGGTCTGAGAAAGGAAAGAAGAGCAGAATAGAATTGAGATTGCGAACCGGAGATATCCGGCTCTTTACGAAAAGTTCATACGCGGTGCGGGCTTCTTCATCGCGGCCTTGTATGCCATATATGATCGATTGAGAAAGCGCGGCCGATCCGGCGAGTTCCGGGTTTATCCTGGTTGCCCTTTCCAGCACCTGAAGGCTTTCTTGAAGGTTTCCATCAGGCAAATATGCTTTCCCCTGCTGAAACAGGTACATGGCCGGATTGTTTGGATCCAACCGCTGTCCCGTTTTTGCTGATTCTATAGCCTCACGGTTTTTCCCCATGAGCCAAAGGATATGGGACATCCAGGCATAGAGTTCCGGATCGTTGGGGTCCATCGCTACCGCCCGTTGAATCTCAGCCAGCGCTGCATCGTGCTGGTACCGGAAAAGATAGAATTGGGACATGAGGCCATGCGCCAGGGCCGTTGGCTTCACCATGGCCTTCTTCACCAAGAGGTGAGGTAGAGTCTGCACTGCATGCTTTTCTGCACGGTTGGTCAATCCCAGACCGTGCCTGAGCTCTGGTGCTGCGAGCTGAGTAGCTTTCCAATATAGGATGGCTAGCGCTGCGTAGGCTCTGGCAAACTCAGGATCGAGTTCCACAGCTTTTTCCAGATGAATCTTTGCCTGGGCGAAGCCGGCTTTCGTTAGGAGGCGATAGCCTTGCCAGCCTTTCAGAAACTCGTCGTATGCCTGAAGATTTTCCGTCCCCTTATCCGTTAAGGCCTTCTCTTCAATGGCTGTGAGTTTCAACGCCAGGGCAGATATGATCTTGCGGGTGATCTTGTCCTGCAGAGCAAAGATGTCGCTCATGTCGCCATCGTAGCGATCGGCCCAGAGGTGCTGCCCGTTTGATGCGTCGATCAACTGTGCATTGATCCTTACCTGATCTCCGGCCTTGCGGACGCTGCCCTCCAACAGGTAGCGGGCACGGAGGTCTTGCCCGATCTGCTGAACACTTACGGATTTTCCTTTGTATGCGAAGCTGGAGGTCCTGGCGATTACAATCAAGCGGGAGATTTTTGACAGGTCGGTGATGATGTCCTCTGAAATACCATCGCTGAAATATTCCTGGTCTTTGTCGTCACTCATATTCAGGAAGGGAAGCACGGCGATGGAAGGCTTGTCCGGTAGGGGGAGCGGTGCTTTGTCGGGTAGCCCTATTTTGCGGAGGGCGTCAATAACTCTATC
>JARGFW010000198.1 GCA_029211085.1 Deferrisomatales bacterium
ACCGGCGCCGCCTGGGCCAACTACGCCTGGGGCACCTACTGGAGCTGGGACCCCAAGGAGACCTGGTCCCTGATCACCTGGTTCGTCTACGCCGCCTACCTCCACGCCCGCTTCACCGCCGGCTGGAAGGGCAAACGCCTGGCGTGGCTCTCCGTGGTCGGGTTCGGCGCCACCATGTTCACCTACTGGGGCGTGAACTTCGTGCTCTCCGGGTTGCACAGCTACGGATGAGCAAACCCGTGTCAGGTCATTGCCTGGTACAGCGCCAGGCCGGCGAACCCCAGGAAAAGAACCCCCGCGACCCGGTGGACCACCGCCATCGGCACGTACCGGGTCAGGCGCGCCCCGACCAGGACCGCCAGCAGGGACACCGACCACAGGGCCAGGGTGGACCCGGCGAACACGGCCACCGGCGCGTCGTACTGGGCGGCCAGGCTGGCGGTGGCCAGCTGGGTCTTGTCTCCCAGCTCGGCCAGCAGGATCAGCAGGAACGAGCCGAGCAGGGGGTTCCGGGAGCGCTCGCCGGCGGTCTCCTCGGTGTCAGAGTTCGCCGCCCGCAGGGTGGCGACCCCGAAGAACAAAAACAGCCCCGCCGAGGCAAGCTGGATCCAGGACAGCGGCAGCACCAGGAACAGCACCTTGCCCACGACCACCGCCGCCAGGTTCAGGGCGACGAACGCCGCGGCGATCCCCAGCAGCACCGGTCGCCACGGGTACCGGGTGGCCAAGGCCATCGCCGCGAGCTGGGTCTTGTCGCCCAGCTCGGCCACGAAGATCAGCCCGAACACCGACAGGAACACCGTCCACTCCAAATCACCACCTCCTGTATCTGGAAAGCACGCAATGGAACGCCACCGAATGTCGAGATGCAAGGACTTCCCGTCCACCAAACACACCGGCCGGTCAATCCCATGGGACCGCGCCACCGGCCCCCTGCCCCCTGAGCAACGAATGCTGCGGCAGACGCCACCCGGGGAAACGCGATGTTATCGGTGATCTGCGCCTGGTGCGGCACGTCCCTGGGCGCGAAGCCCGGCGGGGAGGGGGTCAGTCACGGGATCTGTCCGCCCTGTGCCCGGCGCCATCTCTCCCCTTTCATCGAACCCCTCAAGCACGGCGGCCGTCCAGCGGCGGCCGAGGAGACCAAGACATGAACCGCCTCAAGACCACTGCGCTGCTCACCCTCTTGACCCTGCTGCTGGTGGCCATGGGCAACGCCATCGGCGGCACTGGGGGCATGGTCGCTGCGTTCCTGCTGGCCGCGGCGATGAACTTCGGCACCTACTGGTACTCGGACAAGCTGGTCCTCAAGATGTACCGGGCCCGGGAAGCGAGCGACGGCGAACACCCGGAGTTCCGCGATATGGTCCGCAGCCTGGCCCAGCGGGCCGGGCTGCCCATGCCCCGGGTCTACATCATCCCCTCCGAGAGCCCCAACGCTTTCGCCACCGGCCGCAACCCCGAGCACGCCGCGGTGGCGGCCACCGAAGGGCTGCTGCGGCTGCTGGACGAGCGCGAACTCGAAGGGGTGATGGCCCACGAACTGGCCCACGTGAAGAACCGGGACACCCTGGTGTCCACCGTCGCCGCCACCTTTGCCGGCGCCATCGCGATGCTCGCCAACTTCCTCCAGTTCGCCGCGATCTTCGGCGGGGGACGGGACAATGAAGAGGGCGGGAACCCCATTGCCGGGCTGGCCCTGGCGTTCATCGCCCCGATCGCAGCGATGCTGGTGCAGATGGCGGTCTCCCGCTCCCGGGAGTTCCTGGCCGACGAAACCGGCGCTCGGATCTGTGGGCAAGGCCAACCCCTGGCTTCGGCGCTGCAGAAGCTCCAGTCCGCGGCCCAGGTGCGGCCCATGACCGAGGCGAGCCCGGCCACGGCCCATCTGTTCATCGTCTCGCCCCTGACGGGCGCCTCGCTGACCAAGCTGTTTTCCACCCACCCCCCGGTAGAGGAGCGGGTCGCCCGACTGGAAGCCCTGTGACCCGCCGGCTCTGCTCGTAAGGAGTACGTCCATAACTTGTTCCATCTGCAAGAACCAACTCGTCGACACCGTGCGGCACCCGATCGTGATCGACCAGTGCTCGGTGTGCTGGGGGACCTGGCTCGACCGCACTCGCGTCGATGACCTTCTGGCGGCGCAACGCGCGTTTAGCAGGGCCGGCACTGCGGACCCAGTCCAGAGCAGAGACCGGTCGCCGGGAACTAGGCTGCAACGCAGGCTGGGTCACCCTGGTGAGTTGGTACAGGTGCCAGGAGACGGGAAAGGTCATGGCAAAAACCGATTGACGATCGGTTTTTGCCATGAGATACTTCCCTCACTGACGGACCGAACCTCGTCGTACGAGAGACCCATGGTGAAGACTGTGCACAGGAACAACCTTGGAGAGCTGGAGACGGTGGTAATGGAAGCTCTCTGGGAGGCAGGGCCGTCCAGCGCGAAGGCCGTGCATCGGGATCTGGGGCGTGACATTTCGCTGAACACCGTCCAGTCTACACTGGAGCGACTTTCCCGAAAGGGCTTGGCCCAGCGTGAAAAGGTCAGTCACGCCTATGTCTACTCGAGCGCGGTCACCCGCAGGGAACTTATGGCGGATCTCATTAGCGGCTTGGTGGACGGGCTCTCTGGAGGCAACCCGGAGGCAATGCTGTCGGCCTTCGTAGATCTCACGGAGCGCACCGACGACGCGACCCTCGACCAGCTCGAGCAGCTGATCGCCCAACGCAGGGCGAAAAGGGACTGACGGCAGTGTTGCCTTTGGCTCTCGCCGTTCTGGCCGTTCTCGGACTCGGCGCCTTCGTCGGCGTCGGTTTTTCGAGTGTGTTCCCGCGCCTGCGCCCGCGGTTGAGCCGGCTTGCGCCGAATCGGCGCTCCAACCTTCTCCTGGCGGCCGCCGCCGCCCCCCTGCTGGCAGGGGTCGCCGGGGCGTCGACACTGGTGGGCCCAGCGCTACTGGCCGAGCTGGGTGTGGGGGAGGGGCACTGCCACGGGCATGGGGATGCCCCGGTGGGCTTTTGTCTCGCCCACCCACCCTCCGACGAGGTGGGCCTGATTCCCTGGTTCCTGCTGGGGGGGCTGGCGCTCCTCGCCGCCACGCGCCTCGCCACAAAGTTCCGGCGCTCGCGCCGGGCCCGGCGGATCAACGCCGCTCTGATCCGAGCCGGCACGGAGGAGCAGGTCGGTTTCCTGACCCTGCCGACGAGCCGCCCGCTCGCTTTGTCCGTGGGGCTCTTCCGGCCCCGGGTGCTCATCTCCGCCGGGCTCATCGCGCGGCTGTCTCCGGCCCAGCTCCAGGCAGTGGTGGCCCACGAAGCCGCCCACTCACGCTGTCGCGACGCTTTGGGGCAGTACCTCGCTGGGTTGCTGTCGTTTCTTCACCTGCCCAAAACGCGGCAGGGCCTCCGGGCCGACCTGATCCTAGCCCATGAACAACGGTGTGACGAAAGGGCGGCCGAAAAGGTGGGAGACCCCCTGCTGGTGGCCGAGACCATCCTCGCGGTCAAACGAATGTTCCGAACCTCCTTTCCCGAAACCGAACCGGTCGCGCTCGCCTTCGCGGAGCACCACACCGCCGCGCGAGTCGCGTTGCTCCTGAATGGGGACTGTCACCTCGCAGGTCGATCAATCCTTTCCTTCGCCGCATGGTCGGCGATCCCCCTGATTTCAGCCGCTCCGGCCGCGTTCCTGTGGACAAGCCGGTCACCCTTCTGCTGCTGAATCAGCCGGGAAACTCTTCGGAATCGACAAACCTCACAGGCGGAATTTTCAAGGTACGAACTACACGCTCGGAGAGGCGGGGCGCAATTCCCCACTGTTGCGATGCCGCATCGACCAGCTTTGCGCCAAAAGACATCCTAACCAAGAACCGAAGCAGACCCTGGACCAAGGTCCACCCTTCTTTTGAAAGGAAGCAACCGATGAAAATCCGTGTCCCGTGGAAGTCACTCATCTTGTTGGCCTGCCTGATCCTTCCGGTGATCGCCTTTGCCCACGGCATCTCCGAGGCCGACAAACAGGCGATGCTGGACGGCGGCAATCTCCGTTATGTGTGGCTCGGCGCCACTCACATGCTCACCGGCTACGACCACCTGCTGTTCATCTTTGGGGTGATCTTCTTCCTGACGGGGTTTCGCGACATCGTCAAGTACATCACCGCGTTTACCCTGGGGCACAGTATCACCCTCGTCTTCGCCACCATGCTCGGCATCTCGGCGAACTACTTCCTGGTGGACGCGGTGATCGCCCTGAGCGTCTGCTACAAGGGGTTCGATAACACCGACGGATTTCGGCGCCACCTCGACCGGGAGCCGCCGAACCTGCTCATGGTCATCTTCGGGTTCGGACTCATCCACGGCTTCGGTCTTTCCACCCGCCTGCAGCAGCTGCCCCTGGGTGACACCGGCCTGATCATGCGCATCCTGTCCTTCAACGTCGGCGTCGAAGTCGGCCAGATCATCGCCCTGGCCCTGATGCTCGGCGTCATCGCCAGTTGGCGCAAGACCCGTTCCTTTTCCCAGTTCAGCACGGTGGCCAACAACGGCCTCATCGCTGCAGGCCTGTTTCTGTTCATGATGCAGATGCACGGCTTTACCCACACCCAGACTCCGGACGACTTCGGCTTCGCTGACGACAATCACGTTCACGCCCACCAGGATTTGGACCAGAGGCAGGCAGCCCGCGAGTCCAATACCCACGACACCATCGACTAGGAGGAATCACCATGCGCACACTCTACATCACCGTCTTCGCCCTGATCGTCTCCCTCACCACCGTTGCCTATGCCGGCCCCGGCGGGGCCGGTCATTCCCACGGCGCGCCGATCAGCGGCGAGCAGGCGGCCGTGAACGCGGCCAAGGTCGTCGAGTACCTGGCCGACAAGGGGAAGATCGACCCCACCTGGCGTGAGGTCGGTGCCAACGAAGCCCAGCAGAAGAAGCAGGCGAAAGGCACCGAGTGGGTCGTTTCGTTTGACAACCCCAAGATCACAGACCCAGAAAAGAAGACCTTGTACGTGTTCCTGACCTTGCAGGGGGACTACGTGGCCGCCAACTACACGGGGACGTAGATTGGACCGATCCCTCGATTGACTGAAACAGGCCCCCAAGGTTCATCTTGGGGGCCTGTTTCAGTTCTGCGATGAGTGACACAGGTATGGTGTTATTCAGCAAGAAATTCATATACAACAGGAGTTTTTTCAGTATTTCTTGAAGAGTAAATCTATTGGTTGTCGAAACTTATATTATTTCCATCTATCAATGAACTCGCTAAAAGACTTCTTGTCGTAGGAGTCGTCGCTTTCTAGAACACCTGTTTCCTGCGTTCCAAGCAGGTTACCTCGATTGTCGAGTATGTAGAAGAACGGATATCCGTTTGGCTGCGGATAGCCGGACAGGAACTTATCGTTCATGTTCTCCTTGCCACGATACACTTTGAGAACCAGAAACACATCAGACAATTCCTCACGCAACTGCTCTTGGTCTTCGAGAAACGCTTCCAGGTCATGACACCATCGGCACCAGCCGCCGCCGACAATCATCAGGATCTTCTTCTCTCCAGCTAAATTCTTTGCCGCCTCCAGATCTTTGGCGGCGTCTCTTCCCGGGTCGTACCAGGACGGGAGATTTCCTTTCGCCGAAACGGATACTGCAAGAAAGAGCAATGCGAGAGCGGTCGCTACGGTCTTCAATGACATTTCCTCGTCGCCTGTTCGGATGTTGGCGGTCTCAACTGCCTTGTTTCACCCCGGGTGATTCAAAACGGTGCTGGTGGTTCCCCAGCATCACCCAGTTCAACAGTTGATGGTTGATGCCGGTTGCCCTTGTCGATGAGTACCCGTAGTCCGTTCTCCAGCCTATCGTTGTTCCCCGCGGCGCCCCGAGGCAACCCGACCGCCCACGGCGCACAGCGCCGATGCCAGCAGGAGCAAACCAGCCGACAGGGTCAGGATAGCGTGGGTGCCCATTACAGGGATCAAGTAGAACGAGACGGCCAAAGCACCGGTAATGCTCCCGACCGTGGAGACACTGTAGATCGAACCTGCGGTACGCCCAACGCTCTCGATCCGTGAGGCAGAGAGGCGGATCACGTAGGGGGAGACCATCCCCATCAGAATGGAAGGTGTGAGGAAGAAGATGGCGGACGCCAGGAGCACGGCAGCTCGGGAGTCCAGGTCACGTGCGGCGATCCATTCGCACACCGGGAAAGAAACGAATGGGAGTGCGAGAACCAGCAGGCTGGCCGCCATGAGCACCCCGGCCAGGCCTCGGTAGGACGGTGCCTTGTCGGCGACCACACCGCCCACGGCATAGCCGATGCTGAGGGCCAAGAGGAACACGCTGATCAGGCTCCCCCACACGTAGACCGAGCTTCCGAACCAGGGAGCGAGTAGCCTGCTCGCCACGATCTCAAGGCCCAGGAGGACCATCCCCGAGAGAAATGCCACCCCACCCGCCAGCACGCTGGCCATCGTCAGCCGGGGAAGCATTAGCGGTTCTCGCCCTGCACCAGAAAGTTCACGGGGGCGTAGTCGTCCGTCAGCAGAGGGGTATCGGCTGGCCACGAGAGATCTCGGTCAAAGTGCCGGTGCAGAAGGGCCGGCAGGTCCACCTCGCCAAAGGATCTCCTCTTCTGGATGGTAGAGAACTGCTTTTCGAGGGTCGAGTATGAGGCTGCCGGTTCGCGGGTTGCCACGACAATCCGATTGGTGGACTCTTGGCCCAAGTAACTGTGGAACCCCTCGAAGACCGCGGCATAGGTGGCGGATTCACGCTCGTAGAGTTGTTGCTTCGACCACGTGTTGGCCACGACCGCACCTCCGTCTCGCAGGCGTGCCCGCACCAATTCCAGGAACTCACGGGTCAAAAGGTGGAACGGAATGTAGTCGCCGTGGTAGGCGTCCAGAAAGATCACGTCGTAGGTCTCGGACGTCCGGGCAAGGAAACGCCGAGCGTCCTCGACGACCACCTTCGACTGACCGTCCGGTTGAAAGCCGAAGTGACTCTGCGCGATCTCCACCACCGCGGGGTCGAGTTCCACGCTGGTGATCTGTGCCTGCGGGTAATAGCGCCGCAGGTGCCGCGTCACCGCTCCACCGCCCAGGCCGAGCACCAAGAAAGACTTCGGTTCCTCTACGTATCCGAGGCCCACCATCATCAGGCCGGTGTACTCAATGACATGGCGAAACGGGGATTTGAGATCTATGGCGCTACTTCGCGATTTCAGGGAACCTGCACGCAGCATGAGCACGTTGCCCTGTTGGGTCACGTAGATGTTCTGGTAACGGCTCTCAGTGGAGAGCAGCACGTCCTTCCTCTCAAACAGGTCCGGAAGACTTGGCAGAGCCGCGACGGCCAGGGCAAAGATCGCCAGGCTCACGGCGAGGGTCACGCGGAAAGGGGTTCGCATGTTGTACACTTACCGTGTGCGCGGTCTTATGGTGTATTCGCAGTGTCGGGAATTGGCCAGGAAGGGTAGCAGCCGGCTCATCGACGAACCAGATCAAATCGCAGGCACGGTGCGGGGCCGGATAGTCTTGAATCGCTCCAACCTGTCGGGTAAGAGGCCGATGACCAAGAAGCGATTTTCCATGGGGCTCGTATTTCTCTCAATGATGCTCGGGAACTCAGCACATGGAGCGTTGCACCGTCCCGAGTCGGCAATTGTTGTCCGAGAGCGTGTGCTTTACGAATCAACCATCTGGTCCGGCGATTTGGTGGTGGTCGGTCCGGTCCGTGTGTCCAAGACCGCCCGACTTACCATCGAGCCCGGCACCCGCGTGTTCTTCGACCTCCCTAAACCACCAGAAGGCAGCGACTGCCAACCATGGCTGCTGGTGTTGGGGCGTGTCGAAGCGCGGGGCACTCCGGAAGAGCCTGTCGTGTTCGCGGCTCTCGGAAAGCGGCAGAACCAGTTCGAAAACATGATCGACGTGCAGGCGGCACGGGATGCTGTGTTCAAGCACTGCGTGTTTGAGAGGGGACCATGGGGGCTCCACCTTCATGACACCCAAGCGACGATCGAGAGCTGTGTCTTTCGGGATAGCTACGGTGGCCTTCGTTTCAAAGGCGGCCCCGTGGTGGTCCGCGACAGTCGATTCGAAAGGAATCGCATCGGTATCCGCTGCCTTGAGGCGTCCCCGACCCTGCGGAAGAATGCTTTCGTCGACAATCTTACCGGGATCTTTTTTCGTCAAGAGGTCCGGGAGCCCGTAATCCGGGAGAACAGGTTTGCCAATGTTGAATATGACATCAAGCTTGGTGAAATGCAGACCACAGATGTGGATGCGGCGGAGAACTGGTGGTCAGCAACCGAAGGCAGGCTCGCAGAAAGGATATTCGATGGCGCCGACTCCGAGGGCGTCGGCAGGGTTCAGACGGAGCCTGCTCACCTCGGTTGGCGCGAGATGCCATAAGAGGGAGGGAACTCCATGTGCCGGAAACCGTTGATTCATCTCGCGTCAGCTGTGGTCGTAGCCCTGGGGCTAGCCCTGGTGGCCCAAATCAGTCTGGTCTGGGCGGCCGAGCCTGCGCCGGAGTTCTATGACCGTTTGGAGCAAATGCACGGCCACACCTGCGGCGGGTCTCTGATGGGCGCACGGCTCGGGTTTGCCGCACGCCGGGCGCTTCAGGAAGCGGGGGCAACCGGGAAGGTCAAGGCCACTTACTATGACCACTCATGCCCGGTAGATGGTATCCAGTTGGCCGCTGGCACCACGTACGGCAACCGCGCCATCGAGGTCGTGGACCGGGACGAACACCGGCTCGTCCTGACACCCGCTGAAGGCCCGCGAGTGGAGGCCCGAATTACGGAGTCAGCATTGGATCGGGTCAAGCCGTCACGTGCCCTCGCCAAGGAAGCAAGGAAACTGCCGCAGGGTTCTCCGGAAAGAGCCGAACTGGAGCGGCAGGTGGCGGCCATCTTCGATTGGCTACGCACTGCACCGGAATCAGATGTGGTAGTGGTGCGAGTGCTGGATTGACGGAGAAAGCGCGTAAGGTTGTTTGCCAGGCTCGTAGACACAAGGCGGCCCCCGTTGGGGTGTCAGGATTTCTGCCGGCCAATTGGGCACCATTCCGCCGCCTCTGGATTCTGGGACGCCTGTGAGTTTGTGACATTGAAATGATGACCGAGATGGTTGACGCATAAACGTGTCATCCCCATTTCGCCGGTTGTGGATAACCGGACCGGCGAATCCCCCCCCATTTTTCGATGGTCTGCAGATGCCGGCCATTCGTCTCTTTGACGTTCCCCCTGAGCCTCCCCCGTAAGCTGGACAGGCTATGTGGAGATTTCGGGCTGCCTCAGCCTGGTCGCGCCTACTGCACCGTCTCCGCCAGTTTCGCACCCGTCTTGAACTTCACCACCTTCTTGGCTGGGATCTGAAGCTTCTCGCCGTTGGCGGGGTTGCGGCCTTCCCGGGCCTCCCTCTGGCTCACGCTGAAGGTGCCGAAGCCAACCAGGGAGACCTTCTCTCCCGCGGCAAGGGCAGCCCCGATGGCGTCGAGCGCCCCGCTCAAGGCCTTCTCGGCTGTTGCCCTGCTGATTCCTGCCTCGTCCGCCATCGCGCTCACCAGGTCCGTCTTGT